>DATKNZ010000352.1:0-24485 GCA_035541055.1 Candidatus Acidiferrum sp.
CTACAGCATTGATAACTACTGGTGCATGGACCCGAAGGAGACCATCACCTACATGTCGGAGCTGAGGCGTCCCTGGATCGCCTACAAAGTGCTGGCTGCCGGGGCGGTGCATCCGCGCGCCGGGTTCAAGTATGCCTTCGACAACGGGGCGGATTTCGCCGCGGTGGGCATGTTCGATTTCCAGATCGGCGAAGACGCCGCGCTCCTGCGCGAGGCCGTGGCGGCGGCGCAGAACCGCGACCGAGAGTGGTTTGCCTGAGTGGTTGGGCGAGTCCGCGGGCCTACAGGGTCTGCCAAACCGCGCGGTAGAATCGGCACGGGGAAGCCCACGCGTTGGTGTCCTGAAACGAGAGCAGCCCGTTGGTGTCGGTCAAGCCGGACGTTACGTTAGTCCATGTGGAGAGGTCGTTCGAAGCCTGGACGGCGAAGGCCGTGTTGGCGCTGGACGACAGCACAAGCTGAAAGAAGCCGTTGGTGTTCATTCCCTGCGCGTTCAGGCTGGGTTTGGCGGGGGATGTCGGCACCACAACGTAATCCCCGACGATCGGGTAATGGTCGCTTCCGGTGAAGCTGCTCCCGCTGCCGGTCAACTGGAGGTCAGCATAGACGGTGGCGGCACTGGGAACTGTATTGGTGAGGTCATCCAGGGCACGATTGGCGGAGTTGGTTGCGGCGCTGCTCCGGGGCAGGCTCCCATTATTGCCAAACACTTCGAACGCGTAGGGATATTGCGCCGAGGGGAAGTTGGACGAATCGAATGGGCTCGACGCGGCGGCGGCCAACTGCACGCCCCCCTGGCTATTGTAGACTCCGAACATCAAGCGGTTCGGCAAATGGATGTCGATGCGCGAGCCCAGGGAACCCGTGGAGTCGCCGTAGAGATAGCTGGCGTTGTCGCCGGAAGCATTGGCCCACGTGGTGGTGGTGGGCGGCGTGGTCTTCGAGGTGGGGTCGTAGCCCTGCGTCGCATTCGTATTGGCCCATCTCGCGCTGCCGTCGGACCAGTCAATGCCGTCGGAGGTGGTTTGCCCGGTCAGACACTTGTAGGCGTTCTCGCCGCTTCCTTTGAAAAGGTTCCAGTCCCCCGAGTAAAGGAGGTGCGCGCCGGCGGGCAGGTTGTATTTCGCGTCGCTGCGCACCTCCTGCGCCTCGGCGTAGCGCGCGTCGCCCACCGAGTCGTCGGTCGTGCTGCGCGCGTGGCTGACATACATGTAGAAATCCGCGCTGGCCCCGTGGCCCACGGGCCGAAGCTGATAGACCATGGGCGCGCGCGTCACGCCGTTCACGCCGCCGCCCGGGGAATACGCCGCCACGTAGGTGCCGTTGGATTGCAGGAGCACGGTTTGGCCCGTGCGCAACGCCCGCGCGTACACGACCTGCACCGTATGCGGATTGTAGATGAGCCCGTCCGGGCCGCCGCCGGTATTCGGGTCGGAGGTTGTGTCATAGGTGTAAGTCCCGGCGCCGTACAGGCCATTGAGCTGCGCGGTGAGATTGGAGAGCGTGGTCGAGGTCATCTCCTCCAGGCCGATGATGTCCACGCGCTGGGCGTTGGTGCCGATGTGGTGCAAGCCGATGGCCTGGATGACCGTGGGCAGCGTATGCGCCGCGCCGGTGATGTTGTTGTCGCTGTGCTGGTCGGCGCAGTCAATGTTATACGACACGATGCGCAGGGTGGTGGCCGAGGCGGCACCGGCGGCAAGGGCGAGGGCCAAGGCTGCGGCGAAGCTGCGCCCGGCGCGGCCCAGGCCCGGCAGGCGTGCGAGGAGGCGGCATTTCAGTGAGCAGGAAGGCCGGGAAGCGCGGAAGGGACATGAAAGGAGCTTATAGGCATGATTTGGCATTGTGCCCAGACGCTAGCCAGCGCGGTGGCCAATGTCAAACGGCCCGGGGCGGCTTCACTTCCGGCTCAGAATCCACGCTGTCAGCGCCTTGGTCTCCGCCTCGGTGACTCCCGGGAAGGGCGGCATGATGATGGGTCCCCATTTGCCCGAGCCGCCCTTGTGGATTTGCTCGGATATCTTCGCCGGCGCCTGGGCATCCTGGGCGTACTTGGCAGCGATGTCTTTGTAGGCGGGGCCGACGATTTTCACGCTGGCATTGTGGCAGCCAAGGCAGCCGTACCGAGTTGCAATGGCTTGCCCGTCGTCTGAAGCCCTGGCTGCGCCGGCCGTCGGAGGGGTTGGGCTGGCGTCCGGCATGGCGGGTGGGGCAACGGCATTCGTTCCCCCGCCGTAATTCCTCGTGAGATAGGCGGCCAGCGGCTCCAACAGCGCATCGGGCACGGGCGCGCCGAACTTGTCCCGCATCTTCTTCACCTCGGCCAGCCAAAAGGACTGCGGGAAGGGCGGCTGCGTGGTGACGTATTCAACCGAGTGGCAGGTCAGGCACTGGCCGTTGGCGAGGTCCGCGCCAGGGCCGGGCTTGAAGGCGGCAGTCTCGGGCGGCAGCTCGATTTTGACCGGAGCCGCGCGGAGCGCCGGCGGCGCCAGGGCGAGGCCGCACGCGACTACGCCGGCGGCGCAAGCGGCCAATCGCAGCGCAGTGCGGCAAACAGCCCAGGGCAGCGGGATGCGGCGCGTGGACGATGCCGCCCGGTCTATGCAGGAGGAAACCACAGATGGACACAGATAGACACGGATGTATTGCACCAAACCTGGGCTGGCTGCAGTCCAGCCCGAGCCACCGTCTGGTGAGGCTAACGCCTCTGCCCGAAACTGTGCCTCCGGGCTCTCATATCTGTGTCTATCTGTGTCCATCTGTGGTTTGAAATGAACGACCGCAAATTCAGCTTGCGGTAACGCGCATCGTCTCGACCACGTTGCGCATGTAGCCGGCGGGATTCCAGAGCGCGGCCAGCGGCTGGGTTTGGCCGATGCGGTTGGCGGCCCGGGCGCTCAGCTCGTAGGTCCCTGCGCGCGTCGGTGTAAACGGGATGCTCCATTCGCGAAAGCCGTATTTGCCGTAGTCGCGGCCCAGCGTCGTGGCGCGCAGGGTCTTGCCGCCGTCCTCGGAGAACCAAACGGCATCTATCCCGTAGCCGCCGTCGAACGCAATGCCGCGGACCGTCAGCGGCCGGCCCACCTGGAGCTTGTCGCCCTCGGCGAGGCTGGTGACGAACGAGCGCACGTTGAGGCGGGCGATGGGCCGGGTCGAGGCGGGTGAGGTGCCCGGCTCGACGCAGCCGCAGAGATTGTTGGGGATGCGGTAGGCCGACGACATCCAGAACCCCTGGAAGGGCGTATCGAGCACCGTGATCTGGTTCACGTGCTTCACCCAGTAAGTGCCGTAGTAGCCCGGCACGATGAGCTTCAGCGGGTAACCGTTGAGCATCGGCAGGTCGGCGCTGTTCATCTCGTAGGCCAGCAGCACATCGGGGCTCAGCGCATGATCCACCTCCAGGGCCTTCACGAAATCGGGCGTCTTTTCGATCACCGGCTGGTCCAGGCCGTTGAAGCTGACCTGCAGCGCGTCGGCGGCCAGGCCCGCCTTGTTCAACACGTCGCGGAGCCGCGCGCCTTTCCAGAGGGCGTTGCCCATGGCGCCGTTGCCGAGCTGCCCGCCGGCGACACGGGGGTTGCTGAACCCGCGTCCGTTGCCCGAGCACTGGTTCACGGCGGCGATTTCGACCGGCTCGAACTTCGTCTTCAGCTCGGCCAGCGAGAGGGTCAGCGGCGAGTTCACCTTGCCCTGCACGGTGAGCCGGAACTCGTCGGGGTCGATCGCCGTCGGGATCTGCGCCAGGTGGTAGCGGACGAAGAAGGCGTCGTTGGGCGTGAAGACGCTCTCGTTGAAGACGGAGAAGGGCGTCTCCAGTTGCGGGGGCCGCATGGTCAGGAGGATGAGCGGCCGTTTCTGGGGAAAGGTCGCGAGACGCCGCTGGCCGTTTTCGAAGGGCAGATTGACGGTGGCCTCGGCCGCCAGGGCCGCCAGGCGGCTGGAGAACAGCGCCCCCGTTCCGGCGACCGCCGCCGCTCGCAGAAAGCCTCGCCGGCTCCAGGCGCGTCGGTCGTCTTCGGTGGTCACGGATTTGACTCTAGCATCACGGGTACCAAACGCAAAGGGCGCGCGGAGGGAGGATGGAGGATAGAAGATGGAGGATAGAGAATGGAGGCTCCTCTATCATCCACCCTCGATCCTCCATCTTCCATCCTCTGATGGCCTCACGCCGCCTCCCGGGAGCTTTCGGGACTCCCTTGCACCCAGAACTTCTTGAACCGCCCAACCAACGCCGTCAGCTCCTGCATCGAGTGGGGCTTGACCAGGTACCAATTGGCGCCCAGGTCGTAGGCGCGGCTGATGTGTTTCGGTTCGTCGGACGAGCTGAACAGCACCACCACCAGGTGCGCCAGTTCGGGCCGTTTCCTGATCCACTTCAGCACGTCGAACCCGTCCAGCTTTGGCATTCTTAAATCCAGCAGCAGCAATTGGGGCATGGGGTGGGCCGCTCGATCGCCGAACGGCCCTGTCCCCTCCAGGTATTCGAGGACCTCGGCCCCGTCCTGCACGAAGTGAAGGTTAACCGGTATGCCGGCCCGGCGGAACGCGCGCTGGAAAAAGAAGGCGTCGGTCGCGTCGTCCTCCGCCACTAAGATATTTCCGGAAGTGCTCATAATCAGCATGAGTCGCTCTCACTTGTACCTTAGGCATGCTGGGCGGGGTTGCAAGTGGCGACCATGAGCCTGGGGTGGCGCAACAGCGTCTTGGAGTGCGGCAGTCCCCTGCCGCTTTCATGGGTCCCTCGTATTCCAAAGCGGCAGCGGGCTGCCCCACGAATTGGATGTTGGTTGTTGGATGTTGGATGTTGGATGTTCCCACCCCGGCCCGTTACCAACCCGCCCCGGCGCCGAGAAAATCCAGGCGCACTGCCGCTTGCGCCGTCTTGCCTGATGCCGCCCGCAGCGTAATGCCACGGCCATTGCCGGCGGGCTGGATCGCCGCGACGCGGTCGAATCCGCGCGGGATGGCCGCCACGCCCATGATGTAGGGCACCACCAGCGGCTGGCGCGGGCTGAGGGCGAGGCAAGTCGAATACCCCTTGGCGGATATGGGATTCGCCTGCGCCGATTCCGCCAGCCCGAGATGGAAATTCGAGCACACTTCCTCCAAGCCCATCACGTCCACGTGGCGCCCGTTCCAGGGTGGGTAGTGCCGCCCGCCGTTCGAGATCCAGAAGATCGTCTGCCTCAGGATGTGCGGGTCTTTGAGCGCGAACCAGGCGTAGCCCTCCTCGGGAAAGCTGACGGCGGTCCAGGCAAACGGCCGCTCTGTATCGCTGACCAGCATGACGAGGTCCTCGAAGCCGCGCCGGGCCGGGTAGCGGGTGAGATCAGTCGTCCGTCCGTCAACGGTGGGCACCTTCTCGAGCGAGGCGAACTCGGCCCCCGGCTTGAGCCATGAATAGCCGCCTTGCTCAGGGGCTTCGAGGGCACCGGGGAACACCTGCCCATAGACGAAGCGGCTGGTGGACACGCGCCCGCTGCCAGGGGCGGCAGGGAACGTGAGCATGGCGTGGTGCCCCAGGTTCATCGGTCCGGTCATACCGGAGACCACGTGCTGCGAGTAGATGACTTGCTCGCCATCCCGAAGCCACAGGCGTTTATCCACGCGCCCGGGCCGGATCTTCGTGCGCAGGCTCAGGTGCAGGCAAGTGCTGCCCGCCGCGGATGTGAGCGACTCCAAGCGCCACCGGGCGTTGGCGGTCTCGCCGTGAACGGGGTGCTTCTCGCCGCGGAACGGTGTGGCGTTGCCGCCGAAGGGGAGGCAGAAGAAGTCGCCGCGCAGGGCACGGATGATCGGCGGCAGGGAACGATCCACCGGCTCTTCGGCCCAAGGCGCGACCGAGTAGGGCTGAATGCGGCGCCGGCGGCGGTCGAATGTAACCGGGCCCAGTTGGCCGCCCATGCGCGTGACCCAGGCTTCGACGTCGGCGGAGGCGAACCGCCACGAAGGCTGGCCGCGGATGACGCGCGTCGAACCGGGAGTTGTAGAGGTCGGTTTCATGGAGAGGCTCCAGGCTCACTGCAACCTGCATTGGGGGCATGAACCCGGCCGGCATGGGAACATCCAACATCCAACATCCAACAACCAACATCCAATGAGCGTGGCGGCGTCGGCCATTGGATGTTGGTTGTTGGATGTTGGATGTTGGATGTTCCCATTGCTCATGTCGAGGTGTCGAGCGGCGCGTCGGGAGCCTTGCGGCTTCCCGCGGGCTGCTTGTTTTGGCGGAAGGTGAGGCCGAAGAACACGATGCCGCTGCAGTTAATGCCGAAGACGTAACCCAGCTTGTAGGCGCGGCCGGTGTTGCTCGGGGCAAAGATGGGCACGTCCTTGCCAAAGAGCAGGCCCGGCAGCGCGGCGGGCATTACCGCTCCGTGCAGCATGCCGGTCCAGAACCCGGCCGTCCGCTCGGGCTCATACGACCTGACGTGCGCCCAGCCGAAAGCCCAGCCGAGAATGACCGTGGCGATGGTCAGGCCGGCCGCCCGCTTCCACCACTCCCGGAACCGGCCAGGCCGGCCAGGGCCCGGCTGAGGCGGCGAAGACGGCGATGACATGGGCGCAGAGGATGCGTGGCCGGCGTTGCAGGGGGCAAGAAGATTGTGGGCGCCGGGGCCGGGAAGAGGGCGAGATCCGAAGGCGCCATTTGCTTCGCGGTCCCGAGACGGCTGCGGAGCCATTCGGATTTCGGGCTTCGGGTTTCTTTCGGCCTTCGGATTTCGGCCTTCGGATTTCCCCTTTTCCCTTGGCTCCTTTTCCTGCCGGCCTCTATCTTCCCGCCCCACACGCGTGAGTTCCTTCCTCAAACGCTGGTGGTGGGCTTTGCTGCTGGTGGCCGTGGCCGCCGGGCTGACGCGGCTGCGCTTCGACGTGGATGTCCTCGACCTACTGCCCCCGGACGAGCCGACGGTGCAGGGGCTCAAGCTTTACCAGCAGCACTTTGCCAACTCGCGCGAGCTGGTGATTACCTTGCGCGCCCCCGACGCCGAGCGGGCCGAGCGCCTGGCCAAGGGGTTGGCAGCGCGCTTGCAGAGAGAGACAAACCTGGTGGCCAGCGTCGCCTGGCAGCCGCCCTGGATGGAGGACCCGGCCCAAATGGGCGAGCTGCTCGCTTGCCTCTGGCTTAACCAGCCGCCGCGCGACTTCGCCGACCTCACTAACCGCCTCGCGCCGGACCATCTCAAAGACGTGCTGGCCCAGACCAAAGAGGTGCTCGCCACTTCCATGTCCCCGATGGACGTCGCCCGGCGCGCGTTCGATCCCTACAACCTGCTGGACATGCCGGGCATGACCAATTTCACGGCGTTCTCCACCGGGCAGGGACAGCAGATGTTTGCCTCGGCGGACGGCACCTTCCGGCTGATCTACGTGCAGGCCACTACGGACCTGACGAGCTATCGGACGTGCGCGGCCTGGCTCAAGGCGATCCAGGCAGCGGTGGCCGGGCTCCGCGACGGGGCGGCCCGGGAGGACTGGCAAGGCGCCGTGGTGCGCTACACGGGCCGCCCGGTGTTCGTGAAGGAAATCGCGGAGGCCATGCAGAAGGACATAGGAAGCTCGGTGACGGGGACGTCATTGATCATTGCCCTGCTATTCTGGCTGACGCACCGGCGCTGGATGCCAATGCTGTGGCTGTTGACGCTGCTGGGCCTGATTCTGGCGGCGACACTAGCGTTGGGCGGCCTGGTGCTGGGCACGATCAGCGTAATGAGCATGGGCTTCGCCGCCGTGCTGCTGGGGCTGGCAGTGGATTACGCGGTCGTGCACTACCAGGAGGCGCTGGCCCACCCCGGGCTGTCGGTGCCGGAGATTCGGCGCGCCATCGCGCCCAGCATCCTGTGGGCAGCCATCACCACCATGAGCGCCTTCCTGGTGCTGAACCTGGGCGGGCTGCCTGGGCTGGGTCAGCTTGGGTCCCTGGTGGCGATCGGCGTGGGGCTCGCAGCGCTGGTCATGGTGATGATTTACCTGCCGCCGCTCTTCCCCGGTCGGCGCAAAGCCCCGCCCGGGGACGTGCCGCCGCCGTGGTGGACGTTCTTCGTGCCGCCGCAGCTCGCCGAGGGCAAAGCGCCGGCGGATTCCGGCACTGGCGGCTCGGGCGGGCTCGCCTTGGCCCTAACCGGCTGCATTGTCGCTGTCGCGGGCCTCGTGCTGTGCTTCCACCGCCCCGGCATGGACCACAGCGGCAACGCGCTTCGCCCACGGCACGGCGAGGCCGAAGCGGCGCTGGACGAGATCAAAGCCGAAATGATGGGTCTGCGCGCCGAGCCGCTCTGGCTCATCGTCGAGGGCCGCACCGAAGGGGATGTGTATGACCGCCTCACCTATTCCGAAGGCCTGCTGGACCGCGCCGTATCGAATCATTGGATCAGCTCCTGCCTCCTGCCCACCGCGCTCTGGCCGAGGCCGGCTTACCAGGCGGCGAACCGCCAGACCGCAGCCGAGCTGGGCCGGCTTGGGCCGGCGTTGCGCGAAGCCGCTCTCAGCGACGGATTCAATACCAATGCGCTGGTCCTCACCGACGAGTTGCTGAAGACGTGGGCTCGGGCGGGCGCCAGCACCGGCGTCGTCTGGCCCACCAACGACGTGAGCCAATGGCTCCTCAAGAAGTTCGTAGCCCGCACACCCACGAACTGGTTGGTCATGGGCATGATCTACCCCGCGACCAACAAGGTGGACTCGGCGGCGCTGGCCGGGCTGTCCAGGGAGTTGGCCGGCCACCAGGCATACCTCTCGGGGTGGGAGCTGCTCGGCTCGACCACCCTGCAGCGCGTCCGCGCCCGGCTGTGGCAACTGGTCACACCTATGGTCGTGCTTGTGCTGACGTCTCTCTGGATGGCCTTCCGCCGCGTGACGGAGATTCTGCTCGGCGGGGCGGTGCTGCTCATGAGTGGCTTGTGCCTGCTGGCGATCATGGCTTTGGCCGGCTGGGACTGGAACCTGCTGAACCTCATGGCCTTCCCGCTCATCCTGGGCACGGGGGTGGATTACACGATTTTCATGCAACTGGCCCTGCGCCGGCACGGGGGCGACCAGCGGATCGTGCGCCGCTCGATCGGGCGGGCGCTCCTGCTCTGCGGCGGCACGGCGATGGCGGGCTTCGGCTCCTTGGCCTGGTCCAGCTACCCCGGCATGGCCAGCTTGGGCAAGGTATGCGCCATCGGCATCGGCGCCAACATGCTCATATCTGTTTTCCTCCTTCCCGCCTGGTGGGCGGCGGCGACGCCGCAGCGGCGTTAAACCGGCTTTCCCGACATGGCAGGGACGCCTCGCCGAGGCGTCCGTGTAGATTGACGAAAGACGGTTAGCGTTTGCCAACCTATCATCAGCCTTAGCCCCTTTCGCCTGCGAGACTGAGGCCAGCGCGATGCGTTCCCTGGTGCCTTGAGCAGCCTTTGGTAAGGCGCTGGGAAAGCCTTATCCTCGGCCCGTGATGCATTATGATGCGTCCAATATGAGGTCCCTCGCGTTTGGACAACCAAGGTGGATTTTGAGGCTTGACCGGCATGCCGTAAAAGTCCTATAAGAGGCTTACCAACGTTTGGGTGGCCGACATACGGAAGGGGAATGACTATGGAAGTAATTGCGATCCAGACCGCCGGGAGTTGGTGGCAACGCACAGCTTGGTTGGCTGTGGCCGTCGGCTTCGCCTGCCGGGCAATGGGTGGACCGCTCCAACTGATCTCGACGCCTGACCCCTCGCAGAGTCCGCCAGCCGGGGGCTGCGGCGACTCCTGGGCGCCGATCATCAGCCCCGACGGACGCTATGTGCTTTTCGGCAGCACGGCCAACAACCTGGTGCTGACCGGCAACACCAACTCGCTGCTCGCCCTCTTCCCTGCGCCCGTCAACGTCTTTCTGCGCGACCGCACCAATGGCGTGACGACCCTCGTCAGCGTCAACTTCAACGGGACGGGCGGCGGCAACGGGAATTCGTGGCCTTCAGCACTTTCGACCAATGGCCGCTACGCTCTATTCGAGAGCAGCGCCAGTGACCTGGTGCCCGGCGACACCAACGGCTTTACCGACATCTTCGTCCGGGACCTGACCGAAGGCACGACGATGCTGGTGAGCGTCAGCACCAATGGCGGGAGCGCCAACGGCACTTCCCGCAGCGCGGTGATGACGCCGGACGGGCGCTACGTGGCATTCGTCAGCGAGGCCAACAACCTGGTGCCCGGTGACACGAATGGCATCCCTGACGTCTTTGTCCGGGACTTGCAGGCCCAGACCACAGTGCTTGCCAGCGTCGGCGCGACGGCTGTCGCATCTCCGGCGAATTCTGGCATCAACTTGAGCGCTTCGGAATCGCCGGATATCACTCCGGATGGTCGCTACGTTGCGTTCTACAGCACCGCCGGCAACCTTGTGCCGGGCGTGCAGACGGTTGGGGACATCTACGTGCGCGACCTGGTGGCTGGAACCACGATCTGGGCCAGCAGTGCTGCGCGGACGATCCTGCAGTCCTTCCAGACCATGTCGGGAATGAGTAATGCCGTCTGTTTCAACCACGCCATCAGCAGCGATGGCCAGTTCGTGGCCTACGAAGCCAGGCAGTTGCTTTACAAGGGTTCTGCGACTGCCGGCCTTATACTTCGTTATGGCCTGCAAACCGGCCTCACTGACCTCCTCCACACCAACGGCGCGGTTGCCACTGGAGCCGTTAACGACAACATAACGCAGGGGGCCGGTTATGAGGACGTGCGCAGTCTTGACATCACTCCGGACGGGCGATTTGTTGCGTTCATTGCCAATACGAACGGGAACTCCGGGGCCACGACGTGCGTTGAGATCTGGGATGCCCAAAGGGGTGCAGTCACCTTGGTCAGCGGCAACCTCAGTAATAGCGTCCCCACCAATTCGAGCTGTGACTGGCCTACCCTCGACTCAACTGGCCGGTTCGTCGCCTTCCTGAGCAGCGCCACCAACATCGTCACCAATCTCCTGGCCGGCCAGTACCACTTGTACGTTCGGGATATGCAAGCAGGCACCACCACCCTGGTAGATGGCGACACCAATAGCGTTGGTTCACCGATTAGCCCCGCAACCGGGCCGCGCATGAGCGCCGATGGCCGCTTCGTGGCGTTCGAGTGCCCTGATGCCAGCCTGGTGCCCAATGACCGCAACCACGCGTATGACGTGTTCGTTCGCGACTTGCAGACTGGGGGTCTTGAGTTGGTCTCTGGCCGGGACCCCTCCATGCCCTCCTTAACGCCCAATGGTGCCAGCATTCTCTCCACGGCTTCCGTCAGCACGGATGGCCGCTATATCGCGTTCTCAAGTGATGCCGACAACCTGGTGCCAAACGATGCCAACGGCTGCTCCGACGTCTTCCTGAGCGACCTGCTGCTCGGCACGAATATTCTAGTGAGCGTGGGCACCAACGGCCTGGCCGCCGATGGCGCCTCCTCTGAGCCGTCAATCAGCGGCGATGGCCGCTACGTGGCGTTCAACAGCGCCGCGGACAACCTGGTGCCAGGCGACACAAATAGGACTATGGATGTTTTCCTCCGGGACCTCCAGACCAGCACCACGGTCCTCGTAAGTGTGAACTCCAATGGCCATGGGCCTGGGAATGGCAGTTCCTATTCGCCCATCATGAGCGCTGATGGCCGATACGTGCTTTTCCATAGTCTGGCGGAAAACCTGGCCCCGGGATCGTATACTCCCGGAGTTGAGAACCTATTCCTGCGGGACATGCAGTTGGCCACCAATTACGGCCTGACTCAGATGCATTCGGGCATGCCCGTCGGAACCATGACGCCCAGTGGCCGGTTCGTTCTGTTCTCTGGAACCCTATCACCTTATTATTATTTACCCACGAGCCTATACCTGTGGGATTCGCTGTCGGCGGGCTTGATTTACACCAACGCCGCCACGGGGGTTGTAAATGTCGCCCTGAGCCCGGATGGCAATCGGATAGCGTATGCCGCGACTTCGTTGTGCGTTGTGGACCGCCTTGCCGGCACCAATGGCGTCATCAGCGCAACGAATGCCGGAAGTCACTCCGGGCTGCGCTTCAGCAGCGACGGGCGCTGGCTGGCTTATGTCACCCCACAGAACAACACGAACCAGGTTTACCTCTACGACTTCCAGTTTGGGACCAACCTGCTAGTCAGCCGCGGCTATAGTGCACGTGAGCCGGCTAATGCCAACTCGGATTCGCCGGACATCAGCGCCGACAATCGGTTCGTGGCCTACCGCAGCGCTGCCAGCAACCTGGTTCCCGGGGATACGAACGGCCTCCCTCACCTATTCCTCTACGATCGCCAGAACGGCACGACGACGCTCCTGAGTGCCAGCCGGCTCGGACCCTGGGCCGCCAACAACCGTTCGCAGACCCCCGTCTTTAGCGGCGACGGGCAGACTCTGGTATTCCAAAGCTGGGCTTCGGACTTGGCAGCTCAAGACTTCAACCAGGGCAGCGACGTGTTTGCCTATAGTCTGTATGCCTCCGGCTCGATACCCCTGTTCTCCGCAACCGCCCTGCCTGCAAGCGTCGCCGGACAGGGTCCCTGGATCACCTGGCCAGTGGTAGCGGGAAGAACCTACGTCGTGGAGTTCAAGAACAGCCTGGCCGATGCGGAGTGGCAGCCCCTCAGCGCGAGCATGACGGTGGTCGGGAGCCAGGCATACCTCAATGACCTCTCGGCCGGGGCGGGGCCAAGGTTCTATCGCGTAGAGGCCTATTGAAGAAACGACGTGTTTATGAATGCGAAGCATACCTCATCTTCCGCAAGACGAGTGACGCAGGTTTCCAGCCCGCTGTATCGTGGGTCTCCAAACCCGCCGCCCACGCGAATGCCAACGCCCGGCCACCTGGAAGCCGGCGATACAGCAGGTTGGAAACGTGCGCTACCTGCGCCGCAACGCACGGCGTTTACGTTCCTGGAGTTGCTTGTGGTGATCGTCATTATCACGCTGGTAGTAGCGATGCTGGCTCCCGCGTTCGCCCGGACCAGAACCAACAGCAAAGCCCTGCAGTGCCTGGACAATGAAAGGCAAATGGCGATTGGGTGGATCATGTACTCTGGCGACAATAGTGGCTGGCTTGCACCGAACTCTGATGGGACGATTGCCGGCAAAACGTCCGCGCATCCAGCGTGGGTTGCCGGCTGGCTAGATTCCAGGGCCGATGTCACGGACAACACGAACACGACGATGCTCCTTGATCACGTTATGTGGCCCTACGGCGCGTTCCTGGGCACCTACGTTGGGAACGACGCAACCGTCTTCAAATGTCCGGCCGACCGCTCCACGGCGCTGCAAGGGGGTGTGGCAATGTTTCGGGCGCGCAGCATCTCGATGAATGGCTTCGTAGGCAACCCGACGCGCGCGTACGATGGTTCTGCCAAGTATCCGGCCTACCACAAGCTGTCCCAAATCCTATCGCCAGCCATTACCTTTGTCATTTTGGACGAGCACCCGGCCAGCATCAACGATGGCTTTTTTGCGACCGCCCCGGACATTCTGTACCAGATTGTGGATTATCCCGCCAGCTATCATGCCGAGGCCGGTGGCTTCTCTTTCGCCGACGGGCATTCCGAAATCCACAAATGGCTTGATCCCCGCACCATGCCCTATTCTTTGGTTTTGAACGTGAGCCTTCCAGGCGATAAGGACGTGCTCTGGCTGTCCCAACATGCCGTTGGACTGGTGGTGTATCCGTAAGGGGTCGAAGCGCCTGCGCGAAACGGCCAAAAAGGGTGAGCCAATGACAATATCATGTATGCAGGCCGGGCCCGTGCCTGGGGTGGAATTATGCGGTCCAGATTCGCGAGCGAAATCGCCGCCTACCTGGACACTCGTGATTTTAGCGGATTGATGTCTGGGACCGCAGGAGCCAGAATGGCGCGCAATGGCATCCATTATTTCGCGGCTACGCTCCGGCGCGTTGGCGCTCTCGATTTGCCTGGCGGCGCTGGGCTGTCAGGCCGCGGAGGCTGACGGCATGTTCGAGCGGTGGTTCGCCGCGCAGACCAATATCGTTAGCTGGACGGCCGACTTCACACAGACGCGCGCGCTCAAGGTGCTGACGCAGCCGCTGACGGCTGCGGGCAAGGTGTGGGTGAAGGTGCCGGGGCTCTTCCGCTGGGAGCTGGGCAGCCCGCCCCAGACCATCGCGCTGCGGCAGCCCGACCAGTTGCTGCTGATTTATCCGCGGCTCAAGCGGGCGGAGCGGTATTCGCTGACCGATGTGCCGCCGGGACCGCTCCGGGACGCGTTGGACCTGCTCGACGCCAGCTTCCCGCGCGACCGAGCGACCATGGAACGCCGGTTCCGCCTGCTCTCCGCCACCGAGACGAACGCCCTGCTGGAGGTCAACCTGGAGCCGAAGAGCGCCGCCGCGCGCAAGTTCATCGGTCAGATCATGATTACGTTCCGCACGAATGATTTTGCGCTGACGGCCACGGCGATGACGTTCGCCGACGGCTCCAGCATGCGGAATGATTTCACCAATATCGTGATCAACCCGCCGATTGCGTCCGACGTCTTTTACCCCAAGCTGCCGCCGGATATCAAAGTGGTCGAGCCGCTGCGGCAGTAGAGAGCCTATGAACATCCTGCTGGTCCGCCCGCCCATCACGCTGGAAGTCGCCCGGCGGTTGCAGGCGTTCCTGCACCTTGAGCCGCTGGCGTTGGAGATTGTCGCGGGCGGGGTCTCGGCGCCGCACGAAGCGCGCATCCTGGACCTGGCCTCGGAGAAGAACGTGGACGGCGCGTTCCTCGAGTCGTTGGCGCAGTTCACACCGGACGTGATCGGCTTCACGGCCTATTCGAACGAGGCGGCGACGGTGAAGCGGCTGGCCGGGATGGCGAAGGCGCGCTGGCCGGAGGTGCGGATCATGGTGGGTGGCACCCATGCGACTATCGCGCCGGATGACCTGCGCACGTCGGGAACGATTGACCTGGTCATACGGGGTGAGGGAGGCACGGCCATGCGCGAGCTGATGCCGGTTCTGGAGAAGAAGGCTCCGTGGCCGGAGTCCGACGCGTTCCTGCCCACCGACTCGCCGCGGTTCGCCGAGCTGGCGGCACTGCCTCCCCCGCCGCTCCCGCCCTTCGACCAGGTGCCGCCCGCGCGGCGCGACCTGGTGGACCGCTCGCGGTATTACTGCATCTGGCACGGCAAGCCGGGGGAGCGGCTGCCGACGCTGTTCCCGCGCACCGCGGCGGCGCGCACCAGCGTGGGCTGCCCGCATCGGTGCTCGTTCTGCGTGGTGCATTTCCTTGCCAGCGGCAAATACGTGCGCCGCACGCCCGAGGACGCAGTGAACGAGATTCTGTCCATCCCGGAGGAGCACGTGTATTTCCTGGATGACGAGATGTTCATAGACGCGAAGCGGGCGGAGGCCATCGGGCGGCTGCTGCTCGAGCGGGGCGTGCGCAAGAGCTACGTGAGCTGGGCGCGCTCGGACACCATTGTGCGGCACCCGGAGGTCTTCAAGCTGTGGAAGCAGGCGGGGCTGACGATGATCTACGTGGGCCTGGAGTCTATGGACCCGGACACGCTGCGCGACTACAACAAGGCCGTCACGCCCGACGTGAACTTGCAGGCGATCGCCATCCTGCGCGCGCTGGACATCAGCCTGCATGCCTCGCTGATGGTGAACCCGGACTTCACCGAGGCCGATTTCGAGAAGGTGCGACGGGCGATTGGGATGGTCGGGCCGGCGGAGATGTCATTCACGGTGTTCTCGCCGCCGCCTGGCACGGAACTCTGGAAGAAGCACCACGCGGAGTTCTGCTGCCCCGACCCCTACGGTTTCTATGACGGCATGCACACCCTGCTGCCGACCAAGATGCCGTTGAAGAAGTTCTATAAGAAGCTTTCGATGCTATGGCTCTACGCGGCGCGGCACAGCCCGCTCATCCGCAACAAGCTGAAGGTGCCGTTAAAGGACCGGCTCAGGTTCTTTTATAGCGGCTTCTGGTACGGCTATAGCGTGCAGCATATTTACAAGGACTACGAGAAGCCGGGGGCCCGGTAGGCCCAGCAGATTCAGCGGGCGCACGACGCCGATCCAGGAGGAGGGTGTTCTGCGCGGCCATTAACGCCGCTATCGGTATCCCCGCGGCCCAGGGCACCGCCTCCAGTTCTTCGTTCGCTTCTGTTCAGGCTCCGTTCACCTGCGCCGGCGGCGAAGCAAGTCCAGGCGCCGCGGATATCGCTCTGCCCGAGGACGGCCACTCGCCGCTAAACAGGTATCTTTGGATCGCCCCGGCAACGGACCGCGGCATCAGCCCGGCGTCCGGGTCCGCCAAACCGAAGGCGTGGTCCCGATGCGGGCCTTGAAGGCGTCCCGAAAGTAGTTGGGATTCGCGTAGCCGACGGCGTAGGCGACTTCGCTGACGCGCTGCAAGGGATCGCGCAGCAGCGCCTTGGCTTTGGCAAGCCGGACTTGCTCGAGGTAAGCATGAAAGGTGATGCCAGTGGTGTTCGAGAACAGGGCAGAGAGATAGGCCGCGTTCATGCGGAGCGCGGCGGCCACATCGGCCAGGTGCATTGGCCGCGAATAGTGCCGGTGCACGTACGCCAGCATTTGGTCCACGACTTGCCGGCTGTCCGACTGCCCCGGGGCCGGCGTGGGCGCCAGCTCAGCCGCCTGGCCATTCAGAAGTTCGAGGCCGAGACTCGCGCGCCGGTTCCAGGACGCCTCCGCCGCCTCGAGGTAATGCGAGGGCATGGTCTTGGCTCCACAATTGCCGGAGGAGCACTCGACCTGCCAGAGCCGGGTTTCGCCCTTCGGGTGCCGGCGCTCGGCCTGCACGCGGCGCGGGGTTGACCCGCAAAACGGGCACGCCAATAGGTCGCGGCGACGGACGGCGGCGTTGCCGTCCGGCTCGGCGGTTTGCATCAATTCCATGGTCACGGGCCGGCTGGCAGCCCGCTCTCGCCAGGCCGGCGGACGAATAGGTTTATTGCGCGGCAGGACTCCGGAATAGTCCAAGCGGGCCTGCTGTTGCGCAGGCAGGATAAACCGGGCCGGGAGAATGTCAAGGCCCGGGATTCCTCATCGGCGCGCTCCGACCATCCGCTTGACACGCCCAGTGCCTTGCGGGAGGTTCCGCCATGCGGGAAGAAATGTTCACTGAATTGCCGGCTGCTCCGGCGCGAGGCTATGGCCGGTAACGAGATCGAACTCCTGCTGGTCGAGGATGACCCTAACGACGTCGAGCTCACACTGCTGGCCCTGCGCCGGCATCACCTGGCGAACCAGATCCATGTCGCGCGCGACGGCGAGGAAGCGCTCGACTTTCTCTTTTGCCGGGGAGCGTATGCGAACCGCACGCCAGACGGCCTGCCCAAGGTGGTGCTGCTTGACCTCAAGCTGCCGAAGGTCAACGGCCTCGAGGTGCTCAAAATCATGAAGGAAGACCCGCGCACGCGTCCGGTGCCCGTCGTGGTGATGACCTCGTCCCGTGAGCAGCGCGACATGGTCGAGGGTTACCGGCTCGGGGTTAACAGCTACATCCAGAAGCCGATAGACTTCGGCCAGTTCCAGACCACGATCAAAGACCTGGGCTATTACTGGCTGGTGGTGAACCAGAGCCCGGTTTTGTGAAGCCACAGGGTTTAAGCAAGCGCGGAGTGCTGCATGAATGCCTGCACCGTCGCCCGGGCCATTGAGTCGGCGCTGAATCGCTCAAAGACAGCCCGCCGGCCCGCCTCTCCCAGTGCCTGCGCTCGCGCCGGCTCGGCCAGCAGCGGCTCGATCGCCTCTGCCAGGGCGCGCGGGTCCCCCGGCGCGCACAGCACGCCGCCGCCGGTCGCCTCGAGCAGTTCCGGGAAAGCAGACGCGCGAGGCTGCACGACCGGCACGCCCGCCGCCAGGGCCTCGATCACATACAGCCCGAAGGCCTCGCTGTAACGGGCAGGCACGGAGAATACGCTCAGCGAGCGCAACAGCCGAAGCTTGCCCGCGCGATCCACATTGGGATGGAACTCCGCCTCGCCCCCCAGCCCGCTCGCCGCCAGCTTCTCCCGCTGGGCCTGGACAAATGGCGCGTCCGCGGGGCCGCAACTGCCGCCCACGCGCAGCTTCAGTTCACCGACCCGCCCGCGCTGTCGCAAATGCACATAAGCGTCCACCAAGGTGTCCAAGCCCTTCTCCGGGCACATCCGCGCAAAGTAACCCAGGACTGGCACGCGCAAGCCGCCGCCCTGCTTCTCCGACCCTCGCACCTCGGACTTCGCCCCTCGGACTTCGGCCTTCGGGTTCCCCCGCTCGTTCCCATACCCTTCCAAGCTGATGCCATTCGGCACCACCCGGAGCCTCTCCAAGGCAATCCCCAACCGCCCCTGCATCAGGTTGCTGAAATAGCGGCTTGGGGCGATGAACAGGTCCACCTCCTTGGCGCGCTCGGCCAGCGTCCGCCAGCACGCCTCGCGCTCTGCCGCGGGCAAAGCGTCCAGGAAGCTATCTTCTCCCTGCAGGGCGCAGGCGACCGGGGCCCGCAGCTCGGCTTTAAGCCGGCGGGCCAACCCGATCAACAGCGCGTTGGACAGCGAGATCATGTCGGGCGGGGCCTGCGTCCTGGCCCACGCAATGAGTTGTTCCAACTCCCTCGCCTGGTTGCCCGCTTCGCCTCGCAGCATGGAAAGCGTCAGCTCGCCCACCTCCGCCGCCTGGGTTTTGGCCGCCCGGCCCGCCGCCCATCTCAGCAGCCGCGGCGAAGCCAGCACGCGATGCAGCCATCCCGGCCCGGCGCGGAACAGGGCAGACTTCTGCTCGAGATAGACGTTGAGCCCGCCAAAGAACACGGAACTGCCCGCGCTCTGGTCCGGCTCGTCCAGGGTCAGCGGCAGGTAGAGCGGCACCATCGTGACCTCATGCCCGAGACCGCGCAGGGCGCCGACCAGCGCATTATCGCGCAGGCACCCGCCGCAGTACATCGCGCCCGCCCCGGGGGTTAGTTGCAGGATTCGCACAGCAGACAATCCGATCTCCAGCGGCATCTGCCGCGCTGACTCGCACAGGTGGCCCGCGGACAGGTCATGCTGACAAGCTATCCGACCTCGTGCGCAATAACAACGCAAACGCCCGGCGCCCGGCGCGGGTGAATGAAGCCGGCCCGGGGCAGGGCCGGCAGTGTGCCGGTTTTGAATGTGGAGCAACTTGCTGGCGGCTTCGTGGCCACCAGCCCCGCCCTGCCCGGGCTCGTGGTGCAAGGCCGCACGCGGGCCGAAACGATGGGGCTGGCACAAGGCAGCGCATGGCATCTATCATACCCCAGTGCCGGCGCCGGTGAATGCTGCAGTTCTCCGGCCATATCGACTTTGGCACTGGCCCTGATTGGCACGGAGGTGGGGATTGACAGGCCCCTGAGAGGGTGTTAGTTCACGCATGAGCATGAATATTGTCGAGCGCGCCGCGAGCGGTGTGCCTTACCTCAAAAAGGAGTTGGCGCGCCGGATCTCGATTCGCACGGGCCGCGTGCTCACGGCACCGACGACGTATTATGTGATCTTCAGCGGCAAGTGCAATCTGGCGTGCCCGTTTTGCACGATCCACACGGCGAGGGAGCCCATCCTTTCCGAAGAGGTCATGCTGCGGATCGTCCGCGAAGCTCAGGAGCTTTCGGGAAAAGGATTCAACATTTCGTTGAGCGGCGGCGAGCCGACGATTTACCCCCCGCTATACGAGGCTCTGGCTCTCTCGCAGAAGCTGGGAGTGAATTTTGGCTTCACCACTAACGCCCTGGCCCTCACCCCGGCCAACGTGCAGAAAGTGCTCGGCTACGACCCGTTCAACATCAACATTTCGTTGGAGTCGGTAGACCCGCAGGTCAATGAATCCTTGCGGCCCTTTCGTGAGGGAACGCGCCGGACGCTGGAGGCGGTGGAAACGGTGCTGAAGGAGAAGGAAAGGACGGGAGCCCGGGTCAGCGTCATGATAAAACCGACTATCATGGAGCAGAACTACCGCGGCCTGCCCGATTTGGTGCGGCACTTTGGGAAACATTCCAAGGCGCAGGTCAATTTCCAGCCCTATGCGGGCCCCAGGGGCCAGCCTTTTTGGGTCCGGGACCTGCAGGACTTGCGCCGCATCTTCGATGAATTGCTCGACTTGCAACGTCAGGGCTATTCGGTGATCGGCAATGAGGCGGTATTTGATGGCTTCCACCGGTATTTTTCAAACCCGCCCGACACCGGCATCCTGCAGTATCTCAACCTTAATGGCCACAAGCGCAACTGTGACCTCGGGCTGCGAAGCATGTTCGTCTGGCCCAACGGCGACGTGCATTTCTGTGATTTCCTCCATCAGGCCATTGGGAACGTGCATCGGAACAGCCTGTCTGAGATTTACTATGGGCAGATGGCCGACCAACAACGCCAGCACATGGTGCGCTGCAACATTGATTGCCAGCAGACCTGCAAACGCCCTGTTCCATTGCTGACCAAGGCGAAGACCTTTCTAAAGATGCGCTAGCGCTCCAGAAGCGGGCGGCAGGTTGGCGGTGACAAAACCTCAGGCGGGCAACGGTCTGGGGTGTAATTGCGGGGGTGCGTTCCAGGTTGAAGTGCGGGGGATGGCTGGGTACGGTGTCCCGGTTTATGACGCAGGCAGCGACGGTAGATGGCGCCCAACCTCTTGCTTCCGGTGTGGGGCGGCCGATGTTCCTGCTTCCGGCGGTTCAGATCTGGATCTGGGTTTCGGCCCTGGCGACGCTCGCAGGATGGTCGCTGTCTGCCGTGGGAGCGCTGAACCGGGTTGGCTACCTTGCCTATGGCGCGTTGGTCATGGGGGTGTTCCTGGTGGGCCGCAAGGCATTTGGGTGGCAGGTGCCGGTTGGCTGGTTCAACTGGAGAAGGCTGCGGCGGCGGTTCGGGCGTTGGCTGCCGGCCAGTTTTGGGGCGCTGACGCTCCTGGTTTTCCTGGGGGGAGCGCTCTATGCGCCGTCCAATCATGCTGGGTTCACGTACCGCACGCCGCGCGTTTTGCATTGGCTGATGGAGGGGCACTGGCACTGGATCCATACGGCGAATTACCGCATGAACAACCGGGCGTGCGGCTTCGAATGGATGACGGCGCCGCTGTTGCTGTTCACAAAGTCGGATCGCGCCCTGTTCCTGCTCAACTTCGTGGCCTTCCTGCTCATGCCAGGGCTGATTTTCAGCATGTTTACCCGGTTGGGGGTGCGGCCGAGGGTGGCGTGGTATTGGATGTGGCTGCTGCCCACCGGCTACAACTTTCTGCTCCAGGCCGGCAGCACGGCCAATGACACTTTCCCTGCGGTCTATGCACTGGCGGCGATGGATTTCGGGTTGAGGGCCTGGGCGTCGCGGCGGGCGTCGGACTTGTGGCTATGCCTGCTGGCAGCAGCGCTGCTTACCGGGGCCAAGGCGAGCAATCTGCCGCTGCTGTTGCCGGTGGGAATTCTGGTTGTGCCGCTACTGCCACTGCTGCGGCGAAGGCTGGCGGCGACGAGCCTGGTCCTCCTGCTGGCCGGCGCTGTTTCCTTCCTGCCCACCGCGGCCCTCAACGTGCGCTACTGCGGGAACTGGTCGGGCTTGGTGCTTGAACACGCGGGGATGGATATGAAGAATCCGTTCGTGGGGATTTGGGGCAACGCGCTGCTGTTGCTCTCGAATAACTTTGTGCCCACGTTCTTCCCCCTGGCTGGGTGGTGGAATCGGTCGGCGCTGTCCATCATGCCTCAGGCACTGAGGGGCCCGATGGTGGCGAATTTCGAGTCGGGATTCCATACGCTCGGCGAAATGCCAACCGAGGACTGGATCGGGCTGGGCTTTGGCCTGAGCGTGCTGCTGGGCGTCAGCCTGCTGGCATCTGGTCTTCGTCGCAGCCCGCCGGCAAGCAAAGGCTGCACCGGCAGCCGATGGCTTCCCCGCGGCGTGCGCTGGTGCGTATTAGTGGCGCTGTGGTTATCGCTGTTGGCCTATAGCATGAAGTCCGGGATGGTCACCCCGGCGCGCCTGATCTCTCCCTACTACCCGCTCTTGCTGCCCGTCTTGCTGCTGGGGGCGGCACAGGCCGAAATCGTCCGGCGCAAGTGGTGGCGGGTCATGGTTTGGGGGGTGCTGGTATTAGCGCTGGCCGTGGTGGTGATGGTTCCCGGTCGCCCTTTGTGGCCGGCGCAGACCGTGCTGTCGAAGGTCCTGGCGCGGAAGCCCGGCCAGCCGATGGTTGCGCGGGCGCTTGAGGTCTATAGGGTCTATGGCAATCGCTGGGATTCGCTGGCCAATATCCGGGCGCTGTTCCCCAGAGGTTTGACCGTGGTGGGATTCATGGGGCACGGCGATGACATTGACATTTCACTGTGGCGGCCGTTCTTTGAACGGCGGGTGGAGAATATTCTGCTGGAGGACACCCCGCAGCAGATTCGGCAGCGCCACATTCAATATGCGGTGGTGAGCGGAGGGAATCTGGTGTCGAGCGGCACCTCGCTGGCGGCATGGCTGGAGCGGACGGGAGCGGAATTGGTGGCGACGAGGACCAACACGCAGACGGTGGCCCTTGGCCCGCAGCCCTGGTATCTGGTGACGTGGAGTGAGCCCGTGGCTCAGCCCGGAGGGATGGCTTGCCCCGCCGGGCGCTCAGTAGTACGTTCAGCGCACAAAAGCAGTTACCTGTCAATTCCTCATCGCCGGGTTCCCACTGCTGCGCCCGTGAGCTTGGAGATCCCAGAGAACTTCGTCCAGCGGTTGAAAGCCGAGCGTCCTCAGGCTGAGGCCCAGTTGCAGTGAAACGGGTTCAGTTCTTCACATCCGCACCTCCGGTCTTGACGGTGTCGGTCCTCACACTTGACGCTGCTGGCAGGTAATTGACAGGCTAGAGGTCCGGAATTAGCCTCGGTTTGTATGAGCGTGGATCAAATCGCAGTCGAGGCATTGTGCCTGCCCGAAAAAGAGCGCGCCAGCCTCCCCTCACGTCTGCTCCGGTCCCTGCCGCCGGTTGCCTGTGATGACGATGAGGGCGTGGCGGAGGCGCTGCGCCGTGACGCGGAGTTGGACGCCGATCCCACTCAGGCGATGAGCTTGCGAGACCTGGATTCGCACATAGAGCAACGCCGCAAATCATGAGGCGCGTCCTGCATCGGCGTGTCCGTTCCGATGTGGATGATATCATGGTGCCTGCGAGCGCGAGGCGTGGTGAAGTGAAATCATGTCCGGTCAGAACTACGGAGCCTGAAAGTCCATGCCCACCCAGAAACCGCGCCTGAGCTTCTGTCAGCTATGGAACATGAGCTTCGGCTTCTTCGGCATCCAGTTCGGCTGGGGGCTGCAGATGGCGAACATGAGCGCCATCTACCAGTTCCTCGGAGCGAAGGAATCCGAATTGCCGGCGCTCTGGCTGGCGGCGCCACTGACCGGGTTGCTGGTTCAGCCCATCATCGGCTATGCCAGTGACCGCACGTGGGGCGCGCTGGGACGGCGGCGGCCCTACTTTCTGACAGGCGCCATCCTGGCCAGCCTGGCTCTGCTGGCGATGCCCAACTCAGGCAAGCTGTGGATGGCCGCCGGGCTGCTCTGGGTCCTGGACGCCAGCGTCAACATCACGATGGAGCCCTTTCGCGCGTTTGTGGGAGACTTGCTGCCCGCCGAGCAGCGCAAAAGCGGTTTCGCGATGCAGAGCCTGCTCATTGGCCTGGGCGCCGTGCTCTCCTCCGCCTTGCCCTACCTGCTCACCAACGGCTTCGGGGTAAGCGGGGAAGCGACGCTCCGCAGCCCCATCCCGCCGGCGGTGAAGCTGGCCTTCTATATCGGTTCCGGGGTCTTCTTCGCCTCGGTGCTCTACACCATCCTCACCACCCGGGAGTATGCGCCGGAAGACCTGCAGGCGTTCCAGAGGCTGAAAGCCGAGTCCGCGGGCGTGGGCCGTGCCTTGCGCGAGATCTTTGGGGGTATTGCCTCGATGCCGCGTGCCATGCGGCAGCTTGCGGTCGTGCAGTTCTTCACGTGGTTCGCGCTGTTCTGCATGTGGCTCTACTTCGTGCCGGCCGTGGCGACGGGCGTTTTCCACGGCAAGCCGCTGAGCCTGCTTGATCCGGGGACTCAGCACATGCTCGAGGGTGAAGCCGCCCGGCCATACATCACCCAGGCCGCTGCTACCGCGCGAGCTTACGAGGCGCGCAAGAAGGAACTGGCCGCCGCGGCATCGGCCAGCGCACAGCAACACCCCTGGGAGGACGCGCTGCTGCAGATGTTCGGGCTCAAGCCCGCCGCGCCGGACCCCGCGGCCCAAATTGACGCGAAGGCCCTGCAAGCGATGATCGTGAGCCGGGCCTCCGCGACCAACGCCGTGTCCAAAGAGGAGGCGGAAAGCGCGCTGGTGCGCAGCTTCGCGGGGGCGCTGCGGAGGCACAATGTGAGTGGGCCGCGGTCGCTGGCGGCGCAGCGCGCGGCCGAGGACATGTGGGGCGCCCTGGCGGTGGCCCGTCGCTACCAGCAGGGCGCGGCGTGGGGCGGGGTGTGCTTTTCGGCCTACAATGGCACGGCGTTTGTGTTCGCCTTCGCG
>DATKNZ010000353.1:0-19249 GCA_035541055.1 Candidatus Acidiferrum sp.
GGAAGCATCCACCTGGTCGGGATCGAAGTGGTTCATTGTCCAGTGCCAGCCCCAGTGATCGCTGTAGGGCCTGGCGACGAACCAGGTCTGGTAATAGACCAGCAGCGGCTTGGGGGCGGCGGAGGAGGAGGCGGCGAGGAAGAGGGACAGCAGTGTCGTGAACCAGAGCCAGCAGCCGACCTTGAGTGCAATCCGGCAGCTAAATCCGAAGGCCGAAGGCCGAAGCCCGAAAGAAGGCCGAAGACCGAAATCCGAAGGACCGTCCCGTCGGAGCAGCGGAAGCCGAGTGCTGGGCAGTGCCGGGCGGTTACCGTTTGTCGCGGAGGGCGGTCTGCGCGCGCGCGAAGCGCCAGGCTCAGGGCTAAGCCGTATCCATGCAGTTGGTTTCGGGGAGCACACGCGCCCTCGCGTGTCCCGGCCGGCGCCCTCGCCGGCCGGAGCCGGGCTGGCATCGGTCACTAAACGGTTAGCCGCGTAAGCCCTGCCTGCTTTCCGCGGGGGCGCGGAAAACCGCACGCGGGGGCTCGTGCGCTCCCCTTCACCAACTGCATCGTTACGGCTAAGGGGCTTCGGGCTTCGGATTTCGGCCTTCTTTCGGCCTTCGGCCTTCGGGCTTCGGGTTTCAGCCGACATGCCCCTGCCCGCTGTCAATGTCGTGGAACCATGCTTCATGGGTTGCAGACCATGGCTGAATCACAGCCGCATATACTTGGCCACCGCCTCGGTGCGGGACTGCACGTGCAGCTTCTGGTACACCCGCTTCAGGTGGGTGCGGATGGTCTCGATGCTGATGCCCAGCTCGTCGGCAATCGCTTTGTAGGTCAGTCCTTTGGCCAGGCTGTCGAGCACGGCTTGCTCGCGAGGCGAGAGGTGGACGGCGGCTGCGCTAGCCGGCGTGGTCTTCTGGAATGCGGCCACGACCTTGCGAGCGATGGAGCTCGACATGGCGGAGCCTCCCTCATGCACGTCGCGGATGGCCTCGAGGAGCTTGCCCGGAGCCACGCGTTTCAGCAGGTAGCCGGTTGCCCCGGCAGAGAGCGCGCTGAAGATCTTATCGGTGTCTTCGTAGATCGTGAGCATGACGACGCGGACTTCGGGCATCAGCGCCTTCAGCCGCGTCACGCATTCGATGCCGTCCATGCCCGTCATGTTGATGTCCATCAGCACGACGTCGGGCTTGTCCGCGGGAAGGTGTTCCAGCGCGGCGGCTCCGCTCCCGTAAGCGCTCACGCAGCGAAAGCCGGGTGAACCGTTGACGAAGATGGTAATCGAGTCGCGGAGCCGCTTGTCATCATCAACAATGGATACGGTTATCATAGGTTTCGTTCGGTGTTCAGGGCGGGTTGAGCGGCAGGACGAATTGGACGGTGGTGCCGTGGCCGGGCGCCGAGTCCAGGCGGCACACACCGCCAAGGGCCTTGATGCGCTGGCGCATGTTGCGCAGCCCGTTTCCCGCGTCCTCACTCGGTTGTGACTTCGCCAGGGGCGCCGGAAGCGCGAGGCCTTTGCCGTCGTCGTTCACTTCCACGGTTAAGGTCTGGCCGGTGCAGGAGACCGCGATCTTTACTCGTCTTGCGCCGGAATGCTTCAGGACATTGGTGAGGGCCTCCTGCACAGCGAGGAACAGGTGGTGGCGGGTCTGCGAGGAGAGCGGCACGTCGGGGAGATCGGGCGAGATGTGCAGCTCGCATTCGACGCCCGTTCCCTGGAAATACTCCTGGGCGTATTGCGCCACGTAGGAAGCAGCGTGTTCCAACGTGTCGTTCTTCGGGTTCACCACCCAGACGATCTCATCCAGCGAGCACAGGAGCTTTCGCGAGTCCTCGGCAATGCTGCCCACCTGCTCCTTGAGCTCACCGGAGCTGGGGTCGAGGCGGCTGGCGTGTTCGCTGACGAATGAGATGCGGCACAGCTTGGCCCCCATTTCGTCATGGAGGTCCTGCGCGATGCGCGTCCGTTCGCGCTCGAGGGCGTTCTGTTGTTCCAGGCGGCGCAGGCGTTGCTTCATCCTTCGGTTCTCCACCACGCGCGCGCCCCCTCCCACCAGGGCCAGCAAACCCCCTGCTCCGGCGCAAATCACCCAGCCGCGCTGCCAGAAATAAGGGGAGACCTGTATATCAAGGCCGGCCTGGCTGGATGGGGAGCTGGGGCCCCCGACCGCCACGGTGAAATGGTATTCGCCGGGAGGCAGATAGTTATACTGAGCGGCCCGAGCCGTGCCGGCTTCCACCCAGTCCGGGTCCAGTCCCTCCATCCGATACCGAAAGCGCAGCTTCTCGGCCTCCCCAAAGCAGGGGCAGGTGTAATGCAGTTGCACGCGATGCTTCCCAGGCCCGATGCGGAGGGCTGGCGGCAGAGGCGACTGAACGGGGGAGCCAAACGGGGGGGCTTCTATGGGCTTGAAGCCCGGCGCAGGGGTTCCATCCACGAGCACCTGTTCCAGCAACACGGCGGGATTTTGAACATGGTTGGCGACGCCGGCCGGGTCGGCTACGAAGATGCCATCGGCCATGGGAAACCAGAGTCGTCCCAAGCGGGTGTTGCAGCCTCTGGGAAAGAGCCGGGTGCTGCTGTTCAGCGATCCCGAGTCCTCCGTGCGGCTGCCGGCCAGGGGATACGTGCTCAGCACCTCGACCGTCTTCGCGGGCAGCGATGGCCTCTGGATACACGTCAGCCCGCTGCCATCATTCAACCACAGCCGGCCCGCGGCATCCTCAAGGATGGCATGAATGCTATTGTCCGGGAGGCCATTGGCCGTGGTAAAGGTGGCACAGACCTGGTTCGACAGGCCCGTCAGGCCGCCGCCATCCGTGCCGACCCAGAGCGTGCCTTGGAGATCGCGGAGCAGCGCGCGGACCGAATCGCTGTGAAGGCCATTGCTGTGGCTGAAGTGTCCGCGGACGGAGTTGCCAACCCAGTAAAGCCCGGCTCCATCGGTGCCAGCCCAGACCAGGCCTTCGGAATCAGCGGCCAGCGCCGAGATGGCGACCCCGGAAGCCAATACGCAATGCAGCCGCCACTGGCCATGCTCCAGCCGCCACAATTGCCCTTGCCGGGTCCCCGCCCAGATGCTCCCGTCCGCATCCTCCGCCAGGGAGCTAATGGCCGCATTCTGCAGCTCGAAGAGGAGGGCTTCATCGGCCACCGCTTGCGGGTCGCGGACCAGCAGGAGACCGTTGGTGCAGGCGATCCAGCAAGCGCCCGCCCGTGTCACGAGCATTGGGCCGAGCGCCGCGTCCACCGAGGCCAGGCCGGACGCGGTCAAGCGGCGAAAGGCGGCGCCTTCCCACCGGTAGAGGCCCGAGCCCGGCTGAACGACCCACACAACGCCGGGGGCGACCTCTGCGACTTCTCCCGGCACGCCGCGGCCCAGCCCTTCGGCATGCCCGAGCAGGAAGCCGTGTCTGCGTCTCAGGAGGTGCAGCCCCGAGCCGCCTCCGACCCAGAGGTTTGCGTCCCGATCGATCAGCAACGAGCACGCCTGGGCGTCTGACAAGCTCCCGCTCGAATTGAGTGAGGCCAGCCTGCCTTCTTTGAACTGAAAGAGCCCTTCGCTGGCTGAGCCGGCCCAAAGCGTGCCATCGGGCTCCGATGCCAGGGCCCGGACACCTCGGCTGCCGGGTTGCCGCGGAATCCGGTAACGGTGCCAGGAGCCGCGCTCGCGAGATAGCACGAGATCCTCGCCGGCGCTGACCCAGACCCTGCCGCCGTTGTCCACCAACAGGCTCTGCGCGTCTCGCAGGAGGCTCTCCACATCCGCATCGCTCAACCGCGTCAGGACCCTCTGCCGGCAGGAGAACACCCCCTCGCCCTGAGCCGCAATCCACAGCACGCCGGCGCTGTCGGCGAACAGCGCCTTGATGCAATGTCCCTCGAGCGGCGCGAGGCTGTTGAGTTTTTCCACTCGCCCGTGCTTGCAGGTGACCAACCCGGCAGTCGTTCCAATCCAGAGCGTGCCGGCGTTGTCTTCGGCGATGGCCGTAATGCTGTTGGTGGGCAGGCCGTCCCGGGTGGTCAGGATATCGAACTGGCCGCCGGCGTATCTCGCCAGCCCGTTGGCGGCTGTGCCGATCCAGAGCGCTCCTTGCGAGTCCCCGAACAGGGTTTGCACCGTGCTGCCGTGGGGCAGATCGAGCGGCACGAAGCGTACGCCGTCAAAGCGGGCCAGGTGGTCCTCGCCCGCCGCCCAAAGATAGCCGTCGGAGGTTTGTGCCAGCGCGCGGATAAGGGAACGGGGCATGCCTGGCTCCCGGGACCACGTCTCGAACTGAAACCGCTGCAAGGTAAACAGGGAAGTGGAATCGCTCGCGCGCGCCCTGGCGCTGCTTGGGTCCACGAAGTCGGTGAACGACGTGGCGATAGCCAGGTCGCTGAAGAGCCAGCCCTCCCCGCCGCCCCCATGCCGGAGCCGGATTTCGTCGAAGGACGCGTTCGCGCTGAACCGAGTGGTCAGAGTTTCGGGCTGACGAACTTCAGTGGCGCCCGCGCTCAGGTCGGGGTTGAGCCAGACGGTTACCAGGTCGTCCCCGCCGGCGACGTATTGGACTTTGAACACGATGGTGCGCTCGGCGCCGCGCCGCGGGAATTCATAGTTGGGCGCCGCACCAGGAGGTGAGGGGTCGAGATTCGAGGAGCGCAAGTCCACATAGCTGGCGGGCGCGTGGGCGTCCGACGATTCATCGGTGTTGAAGAACGCGCTATAGCCGTATGCCTCTTTGGCATTTCCGACGCCGAGTCTCTCGACCTCGCCCTCGAAAAGCTCAAACGCGGCGTAGTATTCCTCGGTGGTGTAGTCGGACAGGGGCGAGACGTGGAACTTGAAATACAGGGTGTCCTTGGACGAGTCGTCACGCTTCAAGGCGCCGTGAAGGATGTCCCTCCCGGGACCTGAGTTATAGATCAAGGTTGCCTCCGGGTCGCTCCAAAGGATGGCCGCGCGGGCGGCCGGAACACTTATGAAGAACGCCAGCGCGATGGCTGCCGCCAGCCACCAGGCCGCACCGGGGCTGGCAGGCCCAACCTTGACTCCAGGCCGGCGGAGGACAGCGCCTACGTACATGACTTGCCGCTCCCATCCTGCCAGTGGCGGGCGCCTGGAACAAGTTGGATTCAAGGCGAACCGATGCGGTAGTACACAGGTCCGCTGCCAGCCAGCGTGGGATCGGTGAAACTCACTGAGTCGCCCGTCGCGTTGGTCTCGCTGCCGGGGATCAGGCTCCACACCGCCGGTGTAAGATTCGTGGCGGTTTCGATGTGGTAGGAGAAGCCGGGCGTGGTGGCGTAACAGATCGTGAGGGATGAATCCGGGTTGATGGCTATCCCAGAAATGGCCTGAGACGGCGGATACGCATTGGTGACCACGGCGAAGCCGGCTGTCTCGGTGATCGCCGCGCTCAGAGTCAACGAGGCCGCGCTCGCGCTGCCCGAGTACGACCCGTCGCCAAGGCCAGTCCACGCGCCGAAGGTATAGCCATTGGACGCCGTTGCGCTGATGTTCACCGTCGCGCCGGCATTGGTCCAGAGGTTCCCAGGATAAGCGTTGCCTCCCGGCCCGGCATTCACGATCAGGTAATACTGAGTGTTGAAGCTGGCTGTGTAGGTCGAGCCAGTGGACGGCGTGACGAGGTGCGAGAGCGCTCCCGCGTCACTCCAGGCGGTCCAGACGTATTGGGTGCCGGTTCCACCGCTTTGGGGGGAAGTTGTGGCGAGGGTATGGGCCGAGCCCGGTGTCCAGTCAAAGGCCTGGCTGCTGGAATAACCAGCGCCGTCCACCGTGAATAGCCGGCCCGCCGGAGTGGTCTGGACAGTAACGGGAATGGTGGAGGTCACGAAGTTAAAGGCGAAATTGGCCGAGTCGTTCCTGTATTGCGGGATGGTGCAGTTACTGACGGTCATACTGCCGCTGGTGTCGCTGCGGGCCCACAGGGCATTTCGGCCACCCGGTCCGATGCCGTAGTTGGGGATGGAGATGTTGGCGGTCATCGCGCCCGAGAGCGGCCCGGAATTGCCGATGACGCTCAGGCCGTCGGAAACGCTGTTCGTGATGTTCAGGTTGTTGAGATTGACGCCGGAGATGCCGTTATAGGCGTCCATGCAGAGTTGCAGGGCGGCGCGCCAGCCGTAGCCCGGATCCTGGCCGCCGCAGCGGTTGAGATCGCAACGTTGGGCCACCGTGGTGCCGCTGAAAGTCGCGGATACCTGGAAGTGGGTGCTCAGGAGGATGCCGCAGCCGTAGGGGATATCCTGGAACAGGCAATCTTCGATACGGTTGCTGGCCCCGCCGTAAATCGCGCCGCCATTGGCCAGGAAGGGGCATTGCGCCGTGCAGTGCGTTATCACGTTATTGCCGGGCGTGTATGCCGGCGTGTTGTAGCTGGCGGGCCAGATGGGGAAGCAATCATCGCCCGTCCCCCGGGCGGTGCAGTTGGTGACCAGCGTGTTCTGCATCCCCACGCAAAGGTTTATGCCGTCGGCAATGGTATCGCGGAACCGGCAGCTATCGACGACCAGCCCCTGCGAGTTCACGATCCACGCTCCCGTCTTGGTGTGCTCGACCCAAATCCGCGAAATGGTCGAACCGGTCCCATACGACCCGACTAAACCGTCATTCGGCTCATTGTCATTGCGGTAGTTCAGCTTGCCGATAATCGCGAAATCGGAGAGGTGGATGTTGCTGCCGTTGCCGTTCAAGGCGACACGCCGGCTGGAGTTGCCATACACCGTGGGGTCGCCGACCAGCGTGGCGTACCACATTCCCGCTCCCTGAATCGTCGTGTTGGATGGCAGGTTGATGGAGCCCGTGATCTTGTAGGTTCCGGCCGGCAGCCAGACGCTTTGCCCCTGCTTTACCGCGTTGCTGATACAGTTGATCAGCCCGCTGGTATCATCGTGGACCCCGTCTCCGTGGGCGCTGTCGTTCATAATGGAACGCGAATTGCCCGGCTGGACCAGAGGAGCCACGCTCTCCATCTCGACAAGGTCAACGATGTAAAGCGAAGCCGTATCGGTGGCGTCCTTTTCCAATCGCACGATATCTCCGGCGCTCAGGGAGAGCCCATTGGTTCGGGCCTCGTCATAGTAGTTCCGGGCAGACCCGGCAGGCGGGTAATTCGTAAAAGGGTAGATGCCGTAGAGCCATGAGTATTTGGACGTGACCAGCAGTTTGCCCAGGTAAACGCCGTTCGTGTAAACGCTCAGGGTGTAATCTGTGCCGGCGCCGTCAGCCGAGTCCGGGACGCAATAGCGCACAACCATCGCGTTGGCGGCCGACTGGTTCGTGAACTGCACATAATTGCCGGTGACGCTAAGCTGGGCGTATTTGCGGCCGGAGGCCTCGATCCCTGGAACCTGGTTCGTGTAATAGGGACCCAATATCCCGCCACTGAAGGACATGTTTTCGGCTTCATAGCGTATCCACGGCACGGCGGCGCCGCTGGCGCCCTTGGCCGGTGCGCAGAGGAGGACGCCGGCCAGAAGGCCCGACAGACCGAGGAATCGTCGCAGGGTCAAGGTGGCGCAGGCGGACGAGGCGCTTAGCAGGTTCACGCAGTTCTATTAAAGGCTCGCACAGCGGCAAGGCGAAGACCAGCCCAACAAATCTGTCCCCATTTCATGGGACTATTCTGGTGTCGCCGCGGCGACCTATCTTGCGGCATGTTGTCGGCCTGTGCTAATAAGCTGGAATCACGCCGGGCCGCGGAACCTATATGAGAAGCACGTTTATGCAGCACTCCAAATCCTGGATCACCCTCGGCGCCGCATTGGCTGCCGGCCTCGGGATGCTCGGCTCCGCCAGGGCTGATACCACCGTCGCCACGTTTGATAACTTCACCCCGAACGTGCTGTATGCCTCCTGGGCGACTTCGAGTAACTACTCGACGGCGTCCAGCTACGTCATATCCAATGCATTCACGTACGGCAGCCTGTGGAAACAGATTGGCCTGCTCAACGCCGCGGGGAATTCCAACCTGGTGTTCGATGTCAATATTGACGCTGCGTACCCGACGGCGGCAGCGTCAAACCTCACGGTCATCGTGGACCTCAAGGACGGCCAATCCCCGGTCAATACGCAATTCAGCTACCGCTTTCATCACCTGGGCGCCGGCCACCACATCCTGGCGGGGAACCTGTTTTCCACCAATACGCCCGCCACCGATAATGGAACGCCGATTAGCTTCTACGAGATCCGGACCAACAGCATCAATACTACCACCTACACGCTGGATCTGTCGCAGCTCTGGCACCTGAACGTGGAACTCGACCCGACCAGCTACACCAGTGCGGGCGATACTTACACGATCACCCTGAACGATTTGACGCTCACCTCGGGAACGGGCGCCACGGGCTCGAACGTTTGCGCGGTCATTGATGCGTTCGACGGGACGGGCCTGGCGGGATTATCCGGTGGCTGGACCACGCAGATTTCAACGCCCACCAACCTGCAGATCACTGCCAGCGGCTTTGGGGATGGGTGGGCGCCGGTTTCTCCCGTGGCCAATACCGACTCCAACAAGATCCTGCAGGTGGGTTTGACCCTGACGGCCCCCAGTGCCGCCAACGGTTTGCTGGGACCCATCGTGGTGCTGCAAGACGGCGCCGGGCGCCAAATCAAGTACGCGTGGTACGGGCAGAGCGCGGGAACCAACCTGGTATTGGCAAGTCTGTTGGGAGCCGGAACGCTCGTCGCGCCCGCCACGAATTTCGATTTCACCACGATCTCCTTCTTCCACGTCCAGCTCGACCCGAGCAGTTATAGCGGCTCTTACACCGTGGCCTGGAACGACATCTCCGTTACCGGCTGCACCGGCAGCGGCGGAGGTGGCGGCTCTCAGAATGTCTGTGCCGCACTCGATGCGTTTGACGGCACTAGCCTGGCCGCTATTTCCGGCGGCTGGACGAGCCAGGTTTCCACGCCCACCAACCTCCAGGTCACCGGCAGCGGTTTTGGTGATGGCTACGCGGTAGTGGCTCCCGTGGTCAGCACGGATTCGGGCAAGACCCTCCAGTTGAACGTCACGCTCACGGCCCCCAGCGCCGCCAATGGCAAGCTGGGGCCGATCGTGGTTTTGCAGGACGGCGCCGGAAACCAACTCCGCTACGCGTGGTATGGCCAGAACCCGGGCACCAACATGGTGCTGACCAATGTCCTCAGCGCCGGCGTCCAGGCGGTGGGCACGACGTTTGACTTCACCACAATCTCCTACTTCCACGTGCAGCTCGATCCCAGCACCTATTCGGGCGCTTACACCGTGGCTTGGAACGACCTTTCGATTGTCGGTTGCACCAACAGCGGCGGGGGAGGGACAGCCGTCTGCGCCACCATAGATGCGTTCTCAAATGATTACCTGTCCGGCCTTTACGGTAGCTGGACCATAGATAATGAGGTCTCCACCGATACCAACCTCCAGATGACGGCGAGTGGCTGGGGTGGGGGGTGGCATCCTATCGGACCTACGATCAACACGACCTCGAACATGACCCTGCAGTTGGACGTCACCCTCACCGCCGGCAGCGCCGCTAACGGCCTGTTGGGCCCCATAGTCGTGCTGGAAGATGGAGACGGGACACAATTCCAGTACGCCTGGTACGGTCACAGCCCAGGCACGAACCTGGTGCTGACGATGCCCCTGAACTCCGGCACCACTGTGGCGGCGGGCACGACGCCCGGCTTTGACTTCTCGACGATCTCCTTCTTCCACTTGCAACTCGACCCCAGCAGCTACGCGGGCAGCTATACCGTCGCGTTCAACAACCTGGCTATTATCGGTTGCGCGCCGCCGCCGCCGCTCGTGATCGCGCAGCCGACCTATGATCCGTCCACCGGACTGTTCACGTTGACCTGGAGCTCCGAAAACGGCGCCCTCTATGCCGTGCAGGCCGCCGCCAATATTACGGACACCTTCACCGACATTCTCGATTACATCCCGTCGGGCGGGGCCACGACTTCGGTAACCATCTCGCTGACGGACCCATCCAAGAGCTTCGTCCGGGTGCGCAAGCAGTAAGCCGGGGGCGCTCAGCGAGGCTGCTACGGTCCTGCCGACGTTTTTCGCCGACTTCCCCCGGGGAGCAGGAAGGCGAGCGCCGCGCCGGTGAGCAACCCGCAGCCCAGCGTGCTGAAAGCAAACCCGACGCTCTGCTTTTCCTGCTTAAGCCAGCCCACGATGTAAGGCCCGGCGAACCCGCCCAGGTTCCCGAAGGCATTTACCAGCCCGACCACGACCCCGACGAAAGGGCGTGGCAGGACCTCGCTGGGGATGGCCCAGAACGGCCCCATGGCGGCGAAAGGCCCCGGAATGGCCAGGCACATGAACGTGTATGACGCCCAGAAGTGCCCTTGCAGTCCGACGCTGGCAACTAGACTGAGCCCGCTGAGACCGTAAACGGCGGCCACGTGCCCGCGCCGCTCGCGCCGGAGGTCGGAGTGCCGGGAATTAAGCACCATGAACAAGGCGGTGAAGGCATAGGGGATCGCGAACAGGATGCCGTACTGCACGCCGCCGAAGCCCTTTCCGTTCAGGATGCTCGTGAAGAAGGTCATGCATCCGTAAGCCGCGCAGTTCTGCAGGAAATACATCCCGGTGAGCACCCATACGCTGCCCTCGGCCAGCATGCCCCAGCTCCGGCCGCGCGCAGGAGAATCCAGCTCCGCGGCTTCCTTCTGCAGGGTCGTTTCCAGGTAATCTCTCTCTCCTGCGGAAATCCATTCCGCCTCGCGCGGGTGATCGCGAATTCCAAACCACCAGAGCGGCAGCCACAGGAACGGCAGCAGGCCCTCGATGACCAGCATTTGCCGCCAGCCATAGGCGCCCAGCAGCCAGCCGGTGAGCGGCGCAGTGGCGGCGACAGCGAGCGGCTGGCACAGGCTCCAGCAGGCCGTGGCGCGCGCCCGCTCATCGCGCGGAAACCAGTTGGCCAGCAGCACCAGCGTGGCCGGGAACACTCCGCTTTCGGCCACCCCCAGCAGAAAGCGCGTCGCCTCGAACTGCCGGAAGCTGCGGCACAGCCCGCACGCAATGGCGCACGCTCCCCAACCTGCCAGCAGCAGCGCGATGATCTTCCGGGGGCTCCAGCGCGTCGCCCAATGGCCGCCCGGAACCTGGAGCAGCACGTAGCCGAGGAAGAAAATGCCTGCCGCCTCCCCCTTCATTCGGTCATCCATGAGCAGGTCCCGCATCATCGTGGAGATTGTCGGGTCGAGCGCCAGTGAGACGTTTGTCCGGTCCACGTAGGAAATGGTGTACATGGCCAGCGCCACGGGGATGATGCGCAGCCAGCGTTGAGGCGTCATTTGCAAGGACAGTCCGCCCACATGGCATAACAGCCGTCTGGAAACTCGTCAGTAATAAAGGCCGGGAACGCCTTGGGGGGCATCTCACTTTCTGCGCACCGGCACGGCTGATCTCATTAACACCCCGCTTCAGCGGGGTGGAAGTGGGTGCAACGGCGCCACAGCCGCGGCTTACCCGCACGCGATAAACCGCTAAAGCGGTTGCCGGGCGTGGGCCGCTCCTCCACCCCGCTGAAGCGGGGTGTTAATGAAATTCGCGGAGCTACAGCGCCTTAGGGAGACGTGCGCGCTCCTCAGAAACTGGGATGCCCCCAACGCCTTGCCAAGAAGCCCACAGGAATTGTGCCACCGTCCAAATCGGCATATAATCAACGCTAACATGCGCGCCCATCAGCCACGTCCTCCAGCGCCCCCGCCGGCCCCGCGGCGGTTCACCAAGCTCCTGGCGGCGAATCGCTCCGAGATTGCCATCCGCATCTTCCGGGCGGCCACCGACCTGGGGCTGCGCACCGTGGCCATCTATGCCCAGGAAGACCGCTTCAGCATCCACCGCTTCAAGGCCGATGAGGCCTACCCGGTCGGGCAGGGCAAAGGGCCGGTGGCGGCCTACCTGGATATCGACGGCATCGTCGCCCTGGCCAAAGCGACGGGGGTCGAGGCGATCCATCCCGGCTATGGCTTTCTGAGCGAGAACGCCGAGTTTGCGCGGGCATGCGCGCGAGCGGGGATCACCTTCGTGGGCCCCCGGGCCGAGTTGCTGGACATGATGGGGGACAAGATCGCCGCCCGAGCCCTGGCGAAGCGTCTCAAGGTGCCGACGCTCAGCGGGACAGGGGAGCCGATCGCCGAGCGGGAGGAGGCCTTGAAGGCCGCGCGGGACATCGGCTTTCCGCTTATCATCAAGGCCGCGTTTGGCGGCGGCGGCCGCGGCATGCGGGTGGTCAGCAAGGCGGCCGACCTGCCGCGCTTGCTGGACGAGGCGCAGGCCGAAGCCGGCCGCGCGTTCGGCAACCCGGCGGTGTTCCTGGAGAAATATATTCCGCGCGCAAAACACATCGAGGTGCAGGTCCTGGGCGATCAGCACGGGAACGTGATTCACCTGCACGAGCGGGATTGCTCGGTGCAGCGCCGCCACCAGAAAGTGGTCGAGATCGGCCCCAGCTACGGCGTGCCGGAGAAGATCGTGCGCGAACTCTGCGAGGCGGCCGCCCGCATGGCGCGCGAGATCCGCTACGACAACGCCGGGACAATCGAGTTCCTCTACGATCTTGACCGCCAGGAGTGGTTCTTCATCGAGATGAACCCGCGCATTCAGGTGGAGCATACCGTGACGGAGGTCATCACCGGCCTGGACCTGGTGCGCGCGCAGATTCTCATCGCCCAGGGCTACGAGCTGCACGGCCGGGAAGTGCGCATGCCGCCGCAGGACCAGGTGCCCCGCAACGGCTATGCCATCCAGTGCCGCCTGACGACTGAGGACCCGGAAAACAAGTTCACGCCCGACTATGGCAAGATCATCGCCTATCGCTCGACCGGCGGCTTCGGCATCCGGCTGGATGGGGGCATGGGTTATGCCGGAGCGGTGATTACGCCCTATTACGACTCGCTGCTGGTGAAAGTCACAGCTTTCGCGCATGCCTGGGACCTGGCCCGCCACCGCATGGACCGGGCCTTGCGGGAGTTCCGGATTCGCGGCCTCAAGACCAACATTCCCTTCCTCGAGAACGTCATCAATAACCCGATCTTCGCCGAGGGCCGCGCCACAACCACGCTGGTGGATGACACGCCGGAGCTATGCGACTTCAAGCCGCGCCGCGACCGCGCCACCAAGCTGCTGAACTTTCTGGGCAACGTCATCGTCAACGGCAACCCGCATGCCAAGGGCTACCGGCCGGAAAAGGTCTTCGAGCCCGCCCGGCCGCCGGCTTACGACGCGCAAGCCGCCATCCCCAAGGGCACGCGTGATTTGCTGCTGGAGCTGGGGCCGAAGAAGTTCGCGGACTGGGCGCTCAAACGAAAGCCCCTGCTCATCACCGACACCACCTTCCGCGATGCCCATCAGTCGTTGATGGCCACGCGCCTGCGCACCTATGACATGCTGGCGTGCGCGGCGCCGCTCGCCCGCCGGCTAGGCGCGCTGGATGGCGGCCTGTTCTCGCTGGAAATGTGGGGCGGAGCCACCTTCGACACCGCCATGCGCTTCCTGTCCGAGGACCCCTGGGAGCGGCTCCGCCAGCTTCGCGCGGCCATCCCGAACATCTGCTTCCAGATGCTCTTCCGCGGGTCGAATGCCGTCGGCTATTCCAACTACCCGCCCAACGTGGTCGCCGGGTTCGTCCAACATGCCGCCGCCTCCGGCATGGACATCTTCCGCATCTTCGACTCGCTGAATTACCTGCCGAACGTTCGGGTGGCGATGGAAGCGGTCCAGGACACCCACGCCATTTGTGAGGCCGCCATCTGCTACACCGGCGATATCCTGGACGAGCGCCGCGACAAATACTCGCTCAAGTATTATCTGCGCATGGCCCGGGAACTGAAACGGATGGGCGCCCATTTCCTGGCGATCAAGGACATGGCGGGCCTGTGCCGGCCCTTCGCCGCGCGCAAGCTGGTTAAGGCGCTCAAGGAGGAGATCGGCTTGCCCATTCACTTCCACACGCACGATACCAGCGGCATCGCCTCGGCCAGCGTGCTGCAGGCGGGCGAAGCCGGCGCGGCGGTCGTGGACCTCGCCTTCGCCTCCATGTCCGGCAGCACCAGCCAGCCGAACCTCAACTCGGTCGTCGCCGCGCTCCAGCATACGCCGCGAGACACGCGCCTGGACCTCCTCGCGCTGAACGAATTCTCCGACTACTGGGAGAAAGTGCGGGAGTTCTACGCGCCCTTTGACGTCGCGCCTAAGACCGGCAGCGCCGAAGTCTATCTCCATGAAATGCCGGGCGGCCAATACACCAACCTGCGCGAGCAGGCGGCCAGCATGGGCGTGGCGCACCGGTGGCCGGAGATCGCCCGGCTCTACGCCGAGGTCAATCTCCTCTTCGGGGACATCGTCAAGGTGACTCCCTCCTCGAAGGTGGTGGGCGACATGGCCCTGTTCCTGTTTAGCCGCGGCATCCGCCCCGATAACGTCGTGAACCTGGAGCCCGGGGTGACGCCGTTCCCGGAGAGCGTGGTGGATATGTTCGAGGGCGGCCTGGGCTGGCCGCCTGGGGGTTGGCCGGAGCCGGTCTGGAGGGTTGTGCTCGGGGAGCAGAAGTTCCTCAAAGCCCGGGACCGGTACCGAGCCGCCATGGCCCAGGGCGACGCCGCCGAGGGTGCGGGCCAGCCAGGGGCGGACCTCGAGAAGCTGCGCGCCGAACTTTCCGCCAGGCTCAAACGGCAGGCGAGCGATGACGACCTCTACTCCCATTTGATGTATCCCCAGGTCTTCGCCGCCTTCGACAAACACCGTCAGACTTACAGCGACGTCAGCGTGCTGCCCACCCCCGCCAAGTTCTACGGCCTGCGCCTGCGCGAGGAAATCAGCGTGAGTATCGAGCCCGGCAAGACCCTGATCATCCGGCTGGTCAACGTGAGCGATCCGGACAAGGACGGGCGCCGGACGGTAACTTACGAACTCAACGGCATGACCCGCGAGGCCTCTATCGCCGACAAGAGCCTGGCCGAGAAGGTCAAGATCCGCCCGAAGGCCGACCTTACCGACCCGCGCCAGATTGCCGCGCCGATTCCGGGCCTCGTCGCCACCATCGCCGTCACCGTCGGCCATAAAGTCAGCAAGGGCGACAAGCTCCTGATGATGGAGGCCATGAAAATGCAGAGCACGGTGTCCGCGCCGATGGATGGCGTGGTCGGGGAGATCCTGGTCAACGTCGGCGACACGGTGGAAAGCAAGGACCTGCTGCTGAAGCTGCGGAATTGATTGATGTGGAACGCGTTGCGTGTTTCCTGCTCGCGCGCGCGCCGAAATCGCCCTCGCCATGGTCACCTCTCCGTCACCACACCGTATAATCCCCGTATAATCCCCGTATAAACGCCGTATATTCAAATTTGAATATACGGCGTTTATACGGGGATTATACGGTGTGGTGACGGGGAAGTGAGGGTGCCGCCGTGGTTTAGAGTCGTTATCGGGGGTGCGGAAATGCCCCGGGGATCGGCAGTTGGGATTTTGGGCGCGCATTCGCCAGGGGGACTGGTTCCCGATTGGGCCTGAGGCGGCTGGGCTGGGAGAGGCACCCAATGACGGTAAGTCCCGCCTTTTTTGTGTAAGTGGCTGTCTGCGGGCGATTTACCCCTTATCTAAGCGCCATTCCGGTTTGGCCCCCTTCCAGCGCCCGCCCCGTACTCAGCGCTGCGCGCGTGGTTCCCGTCTTATTACGGCTTTGGAGGCTTCACAAGGAATTCCACCGTGCGCACTTTCTGCACGGCCCAGGTGAGGTCCAGAGAGCGCACGTCCGGGGGAATGGAAAACAGGGTCACGACGGCGGAATTCGCTGTCTGCCAGTTGCTCCATTCCTTCGGCCTCCAGCCGGTGTCGGCATTCAACTGCACGAAGTCCACCACCCAGCCCTCGGGAGGGTTCACTAACTCGACGACAACGTGCGTGGCGGACATTGAACCTCGCAGGACCACCGGAGTCCGGTCGGGCTCCCGAATGAACTCTTGTTTCAACAGCACCGGGACGCCGTGGACGGAGTTGGTTTGGAAAAAGGTGTTCGTCGCGCCCACCGCCGGCACCGGCACGTTGGTGAACGTGAGGACTTCTTCGGAGTCATACCCGCGACATCGCCTGAGAGTCAGGGTGAGCCGCCACGCCGATTCATCCGGCCAGAGCGCCGGACCGAGGTAGTATTCATCCGTGATGGACCAGCGACTGCAAGGGGCGGCCTGGGCGCGGTTGCCCGTAGCATCGCTCAATTCCGCGGGCTCGACCAGCCAGGCCTCGTTGGTTCCGCGAGGGGAATGTATATCCAATCTGAAGACGGCCTCCTGGTTTTCGCCCGGGGCCGGTGGATGGAAACGGGTTTGCTTGCCGTTAATCGAGGCAATGGCGTTTCCGGAGTTCGCAGCGGCGACGGTGAAATCCGTGAGACGGACCTGCAGGTCGCCGGCGCGTTTGGTCGCCGGCACCGGCTCGGGCTGCCAGTTTGGAAAATGACCGAAGCGCGGATTGGGGAAGCGCACCGTGCCAATCTGGTGAAACGGCCCGTTGAACTGGTTGTCGGCTCGGAACAGAACCAACTGCAAAGTGTCGCAGCGCCGCGGCGCGACCGGCAGGGTAAACGTAAGCCACTTGTTCTTTCCCTGGCCATAACTGCTCCAACCGCCGTTGCCCATGCCGCCGATTACGCCGTCGTCGTCGGCCAACATGAACTTGAAGGAATCTACCGGGCCGACGGAGTTGGTCTGGATGCACCGAAACCAGAAATGAAGCGAGGGATCCGGCGGCTTGAGCGGAGTCTGTCCCATGGCATACCACGGGCGTCCGACCAGGGTGACGATGCCCAGGCGAGGTCCCAACTTCCGCATGACGAAAACGGCGAGTGAGGTGGGGAGGCGCGCGACCAGGCGTGCCGCAAAGCTGGGTTGAACCTCATTCGTGCCCCATTCGGCGGCGATGAACTGGAACTGTTCCCCGGTCGGCAGTGTGATGACTTGAGGCGGAGCCGGCTTACGTGAGAGCAACAGGGCGGCCGATGCGATCACGACCACCATCAGCAGCGCCAGCCAAGCTCTCCGTTTCACGGTTTTCATCGCTTCCTGGGAACGCCGCGGAACTCTGCCCCCGTCCGGAAACACGGTCCAATCTTGTCTCTCGGTTTGGCCAGCGAGCAAGCCAATAGACTGACGCCGTGAGCCGGCCTTAGCGAGGCGAAGCGAACAGGCACGTTACCTGGCCGCAACCAAAGCGGCGAGGGCGGTGACGCTCAAAAGAGTGGGCACGTACGGCACATCCCCCGTTTGGCAATGTGCGGAAGCTGGGCGATAACACGCCACGTGAAACGGGTCACTGTAGATCGGCACCTCGCTTCGAACCCCCCGACCTGGCATCGGGAGGGTGAGCGTCCCCGCGAGCCCTGCTTTTTCCCCGCACACCCGCGGATGTTTGGGCTCGCGGGGACGCTCGCCCTCCCGGGAGGCTCGGAAAGCGCCTGCGCGGCTGCGGCTGTTTCGATAGTGAGGACCGGCACTTGCGCGGTGTAGTTCCAGCTTGCGTGTCCGACGTGGCGGCAAAACATCCCACGGGCGAGCCGCCAGGCTTTGCGGCAGTTGCCCGCTCGGTTGCTTTCCCCTATAATCCTGGCCCGTGGACTCAGCGGTTCCGTTCAACCGCGGTGTATTCGCCATGCCCGCTCGGGCGCAGGTCGGCGTGCTCAACACTTGTCGGGGCGGGCATGACGGATACACCGCTTCAGGTTGGGGCCAGCGCAAGCCCCTTGTGAAACGCGTCCTGCTGATTCCACTATTAATGATTTGCCAGTGCTGTTGCGGCATTGGGGACACCAACATCATTGCGCTGGGCGGTTGGTCCGAGCCAGTGGGCAATAAGTATGGCGTGCAGATTCGCGGTCGGCTTGTGATGTGCGAGTATCCCGAACCACTCCATACCGGTCCTCATGGTGGATACGATACGGGCGTTTATTTGGAGGTGCAGGAGTACCACGGCACCTTGGACGCCCAGGTTTACTGCAATCTGACAAGTTGGGAGGGAGGTGGGTTGCGCTGCCGGTTGACCGACAGCGCAGGCAAGACGGTGCAGGAGTCGGGCTTTGCGTATGGCGGCGGGGCGCCGAGCTCACAGTGGATTAGGGTCTCACATCCGTACGGCGTCGTGCGTCTTCGGTCGAGCGTGTTTGGCGGCGGTTGGCTTCCGGACGGCGGTTTGGGAATCTGGTTCATCAGCGCCGGGTCTTGGACGATCAAGCCCGGCGACACCAACGCATACTTTCTCTCCGGCACCTTGACCGTTACCCCTCCGACGAACCACGTCACCGCTGACTTTCGTGAGGTATTCCAGGGGGCGCTCAAGTTGCCCAAGGTGAAGCTCCCAGGCATGAGACCATGACGCTGCCCATCAAGTCGCGGCACTGGGCCGGGGGCAGCCGGTTCAGTTCGGTTTCAATGGGGGCGTCGCTGGCGGCTGCTCCCGGCCAGTGTGCTTGTCGTTAGCCGTTCTCCGTTCTCGCGCAGCCGAAATGGAATCGATTACTCCCGATCTCAGCAAGCCTCTCGGGTTTGCCCGCAAGCGCATCTTCTTAGGACGCCTCGCCGAAGGCGTCTCGCAGCCGCCTTGGTCGTGGCGTGCTGCCGGCGGGGCGGTTTTGGTGTCGTTTGCGGGATTCCTGGGTTTGCCCGCCGTATGCGAGGCGGCGGCGAACCACGGGCTGCCAGATGTCGGGCCCTTCTGGCCCATCCTGGTTTGGGCTATCCCGATGCTGGGCGCGTTGGCGTATCTGACCCGGCAGGCGGGCACCACCGTGGGCAAAGTGTTCGGATTGAGTGGCGCGCGGGTTGGTGCCGTGCTGGTTTCCGGTCTCCTGCTCTCTATGCTGGGGCTTCTCTTGATGGCTGGGTCCGACGTCCTGCTCCAGCGGCTAGGGTTTGAAAAGGCGTCCGGTGTTGAAGGGGAAGCGAGGGGATTTGCCTCCTCGTTCTTCAGCCTCACGAACGTGACGGTGTGGGCCCCGTTGTGCGAGGAGCTGTGGTTCAGAGCCTTGCTCTACACCTCACTGCGCACGCGGCTGGGCGTAGCTGCGTCCACCGTTGTTACCGCGGCGCTCTTCGCTGGGGTCCATTATCCCAAGTACCACGTGTGGGCGGCGGGCCTCTTTTTACCGGCGGTGTTGAGTTCCCTTTGGTACGAGCGCACGCGGAGTCTGTGGCCGAACGTAATCGCGCATTCTTTGTTCAACCTCCTGCCCTGCGTCGTCGTCCTGATTTCTTCGCCTTCCCAGA
>DATKNZ010000354.1:0-15060 GCA_035541055.1 Candidatus Acidiferrum sp.
CTGCAAGGTTTGCAGAGGAGCGACGGTGAGGTACTGGAGGGGTAAAGGAGGGGAGACGGTGCGGCAATGCCGGGGGGCTCGGCAGTTGCCAATCTGCGGCGCGGAACGGGCGGGACGGGTTCCAGATTGGGCCTGAGGGGCCTGGGCTGGAGAGGACGCCCAATAACTATCAGTCCAGCCTTCTATGCAAGCACCTCGCCCTGAGCGATTTACGCCTTATCTAAGCGCCATTCGAACGCCGATCACAGGTACTACGAAGTATCCCAGGCGCATCCCGGAGAGTCACACGACGTCGGAGTTCTGACGAGCTGGCGCAGGGCCCCGCACTGACGCCAGCCTACTTTGCCTCGGTGGACTGATCCATCCGAACCAAAGTCCACTGCTGAGTGCGGTCCTTGCCGAAATGCACCAGCATGGTCGTTTCCGACTGGGCCAGGTTGGCGAAGCCGGCTTCGAAGACTCGCTCTCTGCGGCCGCCGACCGTCCAAGCGGCGCGCTGGCTTCCCTGGTCCACTGACCCGTAAACGGGCACGGTGGTGTCGGTTAGGGCATTGTAGTAGTTGCCGCGGATCACGCCGGACTTGTTGACGGCCAACTGGAAGAGGTCATTGCCATTGGCCTGCTCGCCCTGGGTCATGGCGAAGACTCCCAGCGAGAGCCATTCGTCGGCGGCGGTCGGCCGAGTTTGAATGCCCGTTTCGGCGATTGTCATCGCTTGCTCGGCATATTGCTGCTGGGTGGCAACCGCATCCCCGTTGGTATAAACGTTTTCGCCTTCGTAGATAACGGTCGAGCCGTAGTCGTAGTAGTACGGTTCGGAGTAATAGCCGCAGTAGCCGTAATAGACGGTCCAGTTGGCGGCCCCGTAGTAGGCTGCCGCCGCGGCGGCCCACCGCCCCGTCTGCCAAGCGCCGCGATGCCGGCCCCACCAATCGCCGCGGAAGCAGTCGTGGCCGTGATAGTTGTTGCGGATCCGGTTCGCCTGTTCGGAAAGCGCTTGCCGATTCACGGCGTAAGTCGAGGGATTCCTCGTAATCGCACTGGACTTGGCAAGCGAACCCAGGCCGCCAAGGCCGGGCACGTGGTCGCGTCCGCCGACGCCAGCGATGGCGCCGGGGGCGCGTCCCATCCCGTTGATGCCGCTGGGGCCAATTCCTGCCGGGCGCCCCAGCCCACTGATTGCGCCGGGCGCCTGCCCCGGCCGGTTCATGCCGGCGGGCGGACGCGGTAGCCCGTTCATGCTGGCGGGCGGGCGCGAGAGCCCGCCGATGCCACCGGGGGCGCTGATGCCCCGCGGGGGCCCCGACCCGCCAATAGGCCCCACTGAAGGTCGGGGAGGACCGCCACCGCCAAAGCGCATTGGCGGCCCGGGGGGCCTTGGCTGGCCCAATCCCTCGTCACTGGTCCCGGCCCACAGGGCCAGGGCCGCCGCAAAAGCCCATACCGGTTTTCGCATTCTCATGGCCTGTCTCCCGATTCTCATGGCTCGAGGTGAAGCGCCAGCATAACGGCCTGGAAACGGCTACTTCGCCGACTTCTGTTTGGTGACTTTGATCGGCGGCGTATCCGCTATGGGCACGCCGTCGAGGGCCTGGTTAACGGCCTGCCAGGTGAGGGTGTCTGGATCAACCTGGATATAGATATTGGTCGCGGCCAGCACCTGGCCATCGGGCCTGACGCCGTGGATATCAACGCTCCATTTCCTGCCTTCGCGGGTCCAGAGTTCGTCGCCGAAGCCGCCGTCGGCTTGGAAGACCCACGAGCGAATCACGGCCTTGGCATTGTCTTTGCCGATGATCTGCATCCCGGACTCGACGACCTTGTCGCCCTCTTTGACCGTGAATTTTCCGCGCAGGAACGCATGGTTTTCGTCCCATTCATAGGTGATGGTCACCTTCCGATCCTCGGTGGTGGCTTGCCAGGTCCCGATGAGCCAATCGAGGTCCTTGAGGCTCACGTCCAGGCCGCTGTCGCGATCCCATTCGCGGACAATGACTATCTTCCACTGGCCGCCTTGCCGGGCCAGCACAGTGTTTTGCCGGCCGGACGCCACGACGTCGCCTTCCTCGTTTTTCAACCGCAGCGTGGTTTCGCTGATGGCCGTGTCGGCGGACGGAAAGCGGAGGACATCTGATTGGATCTCCAGCTTGGTCTTGCCCTGGAGAGTCTTGAAAAACTCCGCGTAGGCTTTTTGGATCTCGGCCCGGCCGCAGATCGGCTCGCCGTCGTTGTGAATGAACTCGCCTTCATCGGTCCAATTGGCGGCTATCGCCGCCGCGTCCCGTTTATCAAACGCCTCAATCATGTCCCTGGTTGCCACCTCGATGGCCGAGCGGTCGGATTCGCGTTTGGGGTCCAGGGCCGTTTTGTCCTGAGCGGTCGCGTAGCCGCCGCTCAGGACCATGAGGGCCAGCAGGGTGTATAGCTTGTGCAATGTAAATCGCATACGAAGCCGAGCTGCGCAAAGGCCGTGCCAACTCCCTTCGCCATGCAGAACATGCCGGTTTTCAAACAGTTACAACTTGGAAGCGACTTGAGGAATGATGGTCGAAATCTCGAAAAGCTCGAAGATTCGAGAAGCAACGCAAACCAGCGAGTTGGCGGGTAGGGGTTGTAGCTGAGTGTTTGTATTATGGTTTCTTCAGCCCCCACTTCTTCATGCGCGCAAGCAGGGTTGTGGGTTTGATGCCCAGGAGTTCAGCCGCGCCGGCCGGGCCCCTTATCTTCCCTTTCGTTGCCTGGAGTGCGGCCTGGAGGTTGTCCCGTTCGAGGCTCCGGAGTTCCACCTCGGTCAGCACGCGGGGGGCGGCATCGGCGCCTGGCGGGACATTAGGCTGGGCCTCCAGGCGAGGGCGTTCTTTTAGCGGAAGCCCGGTTATCGGAAGGTCGAAGCGCAAGGGGCCGCCCCGGGCCAGGATGATGGCCCGTTCGATCACATTGCGCAGCTCCCGAACGTTTCCGGGCCAATCATAGCTGAGCAACTCGGTTACCGCGGCACGCGTCAGGCGGGGCCTGGCGCATTTGAGGTCGCGGACAGACAGCTCGATAAAATGATTCGCCAGGGGCGGAATGTCCTCCTTCCGCTCCCGCAGGGGCGCAACGTGTATGGGGAAGACATGCAGCCGGTAATAAAGATCCTCGCGGAAGCGGCGGGCGGCAATGGCCTCTTTCAGGTCCCGGTTTGTGGCGCCGATGATGCGCACATCCGCATGCCGGGTGCGATCGTCGCCAATGCGCTCGTACCTTCTTTCCTGCAGGAAGCGCAGCAGCTTGCTCTGCATGTCGAGGGGAAGCTCGCCGATTTCGTCCAGGAAGAGGGTTCCCCCTTCCGCGGTTTCAATCCGGCCGGCGCGGTCCTTGATTGCGCCAGTGAAGGAGCCGCGCATGTGGCCGAATAGCTCGCTTTCAAACAGCTCTCGCGGGATCGCGGCGCAGTTCACGCGGACCAGCGGGCCTTGTTTGCGCTGGCTGCGCCGGTGGATTTCGTGCGCTACCAACTCCTTGCCCGTGCCGGTTTCTCCCAGGATGAGGACCGAGGCTTCGGTGGGGGCCACCAGCTCAATCTGACTGACGAGCTGGCGCAGGGCTCCGCTCTGGCCTATCAGGTCGCCGAAAGCTTTAGCCTCCACGACCTCCTCCTGCAGGTAGGTATTCTGGAGTTCCAGTTGTGCTTTGAGCCGCTCTATTTCTTCGAACGACCGGGTATTGGCGATCACAGCGGCAAGGTGCTCCGCCAGGATCGAACTCCACGGCCAGGCGTCCTCTCCGAGGTCCTGGCGAGTGTACCCGGCCAACACGCCAAGGATTTCTCCTTTGAATACAATGGGCGCAATGCCGAGCGCGCGAATCCGCTCTGGCCGGGTCCACTCCACGCCGACTGCTTCATGATCGGCAGCGGTCATGTTGGACAGGATGATGGTCTCTCTGTCTCTGGCGACGTTGCCCAGCAGACCGTACCCCAGCGGAACCCTCGCATGGGGGTCGCCAAAGTAAGCATCCCCTTCCGCCGCGCCAACCACCGACACGCCCCGCCCGGCCGTCAGATGGAGGCAACGCCGGTGGTCGGCACATTTCTCCTGGAGGGGACAGCGCAAACAACGGTCGCCGTTCTCGATACGCCAAATCTGGAGGCAGGCCATGTCCGGGCGCTCGCCGAGCACGGCGAAGACCTTTTGCAGGGCGCCCTGGAGCGAGTGCTCGTTAGCCAACTCGAGGAAGATGCTTGCCGCTACGTTGGGATCCAGCCGCGTGCCTGTGGGCGATTCCATAACTGCCGCAGCCTGCCAAATGCCGACGCCTATCGCAACTGAAACCGTCAAAACCCTGCACGTGCAATATTTTGACGCTGCTCTGCCGGCCGCAGGTTACACGCAAACCCATTGCCATCCAGCATGATGCATTTCCAAAGATTATCTGGCACAGCGAGTGCAATTAACAGCTTCTGAATGCGACTGACGTCAAAAGAATGAATGCCGCGCCAGAAGGCTGCGTGCTTGAGGTTGGGAAGGCCAACTTCAACGCGGAGGTGCTTAGCTCCCAGCGGCCGGTCCTGGTGGTGTTCTGGGCTCGTTGGAGCTCGGCGTGCCGAGTGGCCGCACCTGCTCTAAATGAGGTTATGGCAGAGATATCGGGGCGGGTAAAACTCGTTAAAATCAACGCTGACGAGAACCCTAACTTGAGCCTGTGGTATGGGATCCAGTCTCTTCCGACAGTGCTCTATTTCCTCAATGGCGTTGTCCTCGCGCGGATTGTTGGGGCCGCCAGCAAGGAAGCCATTCTCGGCCAGTTGGAGTCCTCGACTCAGAACAACGGCACGTCACCGCTTTCCGGACCTTCCACTGAACACGGATGAGAACAACGGTGAACAGAACCCACAACTGACTTATATGGATCGCGACCAAACAACGACCATCGAGGAACTGCCGCAAACGGGCAGTCCTCAGCACCAGGAAGGCGCCGACTCGCCGAGCCGAGCCAAAGGGAATGGCGAAGGTGCGCCAAAGACTCCGGCCATCCCGGGCCGGTCCAGGGCCAAAGGGCGTATTGCGCTGCTGGCGTTAGGGCTGCTGGTTTGCGCGGGCTCCGCGATTTATTACTTCCGGTTCGTCGCACCCTTCGAGTCCACCGACAACGCGTTCATTGAGGGTTACGTCATACCGATGGCGTCACAGGTGCCGGGCCGGGTCGCGGAATTGCTGGTGAAAGACAACCAGGCCGTCAAGCAGGGCGAGGTGCTGCTCAGAATTGATCCACGCGATTACGAGGCGAGCCTGGCCCAGGCGCGCGCCGACTTGGCGGCGGCACGCAGCCGTGTGGAGCAGGCCAAGGCACAGGTCAGAGCCAGCGAAGCGAAATTCGACCAGGGGCTAGCCACGGTCACGGCGGCTGACGCGGAGAACCGGCGGGCCGCGGATGATCTGAAGCGGTATGAGTCCGTGGAAAGCCGGGCGGTCTCCAAGAGCGCGCGGGACCTGGCGCAGTCCCAGGCGCAGGCGGCCAAAGCCAATCTCGAAGCCGCGCGCAGCCAGGCCAAAGCCGCCGAGGCGGAAGTGTCTTTGAGCGAGGCGGGGGTTGGAACTGCGAGCGCGGCGGTGCAACAGGCCGAGGCCCGCCTCCGGCAGGCGGAACTGAATCTCTCCTACACGGAAATCATCGCTCCGGAGGATGGCCGGGTCACGCGCCGCGTCGTGGAAAAAGGCGCGTATATTCAGCCCGGCCAGGCGCTCCTGGCGATTGTGCCCCGCCGATATTGGGTCATCGCCAACTACAAAGAGACGCAACTGACCCACATGCGCGTCGGCCAGCCGGTCGAGGTCGAGGTGGACGCCTACCCCGGGCGCATATTCAAGGGCCACGTCGAGAGCATGCAAAGCGGCGCGGGGGCCCGCTTCAGCCTGTTCCCGCCGGAGAATGCTACCGGCAACTATATCAAAGTGGTGCAGCGCGTGCCGGTGAAGATCCTCCTGGATGACCTGCCCGAAAGCGACCTGGCGCTTGGCCCAGGCATGTCTGTGACGCCCAAGGTGCGCGTGAAGTAATCGCTGGGCGCTTATGAGTGGCGAGTCTTACGCCCCTAGAGTCAATCCGTGGCTTGTCGCGGTCGCGGTGATTCTGCCGACCTTCATCGAGGTGCTCGACACCACGGTGGTCAGCGTTGCGCTGGCTAACATCGCGGGCAACCTGGCGGCAACCATCTCGCAGGCCACCTGGATACAGACGGGCTATCTCATTTCCAATGCGATTGTCCTGCCCGCCAGCGCGTGGTTTTCCGCGTTGTTCGGGCGCAAGCGGTTTCTGCTGGTCTGCATTGGCATATTCACTCTGGCTTCCTTGGCGTGCGGCGCCGCGCCGAATCTTCCCTTCCTGATCTTTGCTTCCATCGTGCAGGGGGCGGGCGGCGGCGCATTGCAGCCCATCTCGCAGGCTGTTTTGATGGAGAGCTTTCCGCCCGCCAAACGGGGCGCCGCCATGGCCGCCTATGTGCTGGGGGTGGTCCTGGCGCCCGTGCTGGGGCCGGTAGTGGGCGGATGGCTGACCGAGAATTATTCCTGGCGCTGGATTTTCTACATCAACATCCCTTGTGGCTTGGCCGCAATGTGGATGATCCAGCAGTTCGTATTTGACCCGGAATACATCCGCAATGCCAAACGCGGGCGGATCGATGCGCTGGGATTCCTGGTCCTGGCGATTTGGCTCGGCACGTTGCAAACGGTCCTCAACAAGGGACAGGACGAGGACTGGTTTAACTCCCATTTCATCTGCTGGCTCTCGGCCATTTCGGTCATCGCGTTTGCCGCGTTTGTGGTGAGGGAATTCTGGACGCGCGAACCGCTCGCCAACTTGCGGGTGTTTGCCGACCGGAACTTTGTGTGCAGCACCATTCTCATCTCGATGGTCTTCTTTCTCTTGTATGGGATCATGAACCTGCAACCGATCATGTCGGGAGGCCTCATGGGCTACACCTCCTACATCAGCGGGTTGGCGCAAGCCCCGCGCGGTCTGGGCATGTTGACTCTGACGCCCCTGGTGGGACTGCTGACCGGGAAAGTGGATAACCGGCTGCTGATCGGCCCGGGGATGGTGCTCATCGCGATAGCTTCCCTGCTGATGGGGAATTTCAATCTCGACATGTCCAGTTGTGCGTTCTTCTGGCCGAATTTCATTCAAGGCATGGGCATGGCGCTCACGACGGTGCCGCTGATGACCGTGGCCCTGGCCACGATTCGCAACGAGCAAATGGGCAATGCCACCGGCCTGTTCGCCCTGGCGCGCAACCTGGCTGGCAGCATCGGCATCGCGGTGGCCATTGCCATGCAGTCGCGGGGCGCGCTGCGGCATCAGGCCTATCTGGTAGGTCATCTGACTCCCTATGACTTGCCCTATCAGGCCGCGGTGCATACCGGGCAAACCCTGCTGGCGCCGGCAATGGGCGCCGCCCAGGCGGAACCCGGGGCCTTGGGTGCGATCTACAAAGCTCTGCTGCTGCACTCCAACATGCTGGCCTTCGCGGACGAATTCCGCTGTCTGGCGCTGCTCTGCTTTTTATCCGTGCCGCTGGTGCTGGTGTTCAAGAAGACCCAAGCCAGGAAAGACCTCATGCTGCACTAGACTTTATGAAATGCCGTTTTCACATGCTCCTCGCGAGCTTCGTCCCTGCCCTGGCTCTTCTGCCTGGCTGCGCCGTCGGGCCCAATTATCAGCCGCCGAAGACCGCTGCTCCCGCGCAATGGAATGCGCCCATGGCCGGCGGCGAAACCAACCTCGAGCCTTCCGTCGCCTCCTGGTGGAAGAGCTTTAAGGACCCGCAACTGGACTCGCTTATCGAGCGGGCGGCGAAGGCCAACTATGACCTGCGCATCGCCGAGGCGCGGGTGCTCGAAGCGCGGGCTCTCTACCGCATTGCTGCCTCGCGACTCGGGCCCACGATAGATGCCGGCGGCTCCTATGCGCGCCAAAACCAGAGCAAGAATCAGCCGATTATCCGCGATCTCCAGGTGCCTTCGAGTGTTCCCTTCGAAAACAATGTCTATCAGGCGGGGTTCGATGCCTCCTGGGAAGTTGATGTGTTCGGCGGGACCCGCCGATCCATCGAGGCCGGAAAGGCGGAGGTTGCCGCCGCGCAATTCGGCCGGCGCAACGTGTTGGTGACGCTGCTGGGAGAGGTGGCGCGCAATTACGTCGAGACCCGTGCGTTCCAACGGCGTCTGGAAATTGCAGAGAAGAACCTTAAGACGCAGGAAGAGGCTCTAGCCATTACGCAGGACCGATTCAAGAACGGACTCACCAGCGATCTTGACGTGCAGCAAGCCGCCACGCTGCTGGCGGCCACGCGGTCGGTCATTCCATTGCTCGAGACCGGCATTGAAGCTTCCATTCACCGCCTCGACGTGCTCCTGGGCCAGCCACCCGGCACCCTGGCGGCGGAGCTGTCTCCGCCGGCGCCCATTCCCGCCGCGCCGCCCGACGTGCCGGTCGGACTCCCGGCCGACCTGCTGCGCCGGCGGCCGGACATTCAACAAGCGGAACGGCAACTGGCGGCGTCCACGGCGCGCGTTGGCGTGGCCACGGCAGACCTGTTTCCGAAATTCTCGCTGACCGGCCTCGCCGGATTCGAAAGCACTAGTGCCAGCGATTGGTTCAACCCGGATAGCCGCTTTTGGTCGGTGGGTCCGACAGTGCAGTGGCGCATCTTCGATTCCGGGCGCATCCGCGCCAACATTCGGGTGCACAACGCCCGCCAGGAGCAGGCCCTGGCGGCTTATGAGAAGACCGTGCTGACCTCGTTCGAGGAGGTCGAAGACTCGCTGGTCGCCTATGCGAAGGAGCAAATCCGCCGGCGCTCGCTCGAGGACGCGGTGAAGTCCAGCCAGGATTCCCTGCACCTGGCCAATCAGCTCTACTCCAGCGGCCTCGTCAGCTTCATCAATGTCCTGGATGCCGAGCGCTCCGTTTATCTGGCCGAAGACGCCCTGGCGGACAGCGACAGGTTCGTGACGGAGAACCTGATTAGTCTCTATAAAGCGCTCGGCGGCGGGTGGGAAACACTGGAGCGGCAGTCTCAACTCGCGCAGGCTGAAACAAAGGGGCGCTCAACGCGCTAGAGAAGCGGGCGCATTGTTATAGGTGGGACGCGTCCATGAGGTGCTTGGGATGAGTGGGCAACTGGATTCAGAAGTCGTTTCGCAACGCAGCCTCGAGGCGGCGGCAAATCTCGGGTGGTTGGCATTGGGAGTATTGCCTGTGCCGCTGAAATGTGCATAGCGTGCCGGGTCGGCTTCGAGGAGGTGATAAATGGAATTGTCCAGCCCGCGCAGGCTGAGCGTGGGCCCTGCGCCCGAACGTGTGAAACGGGGATTGGCGCGTCGTCCGATTCCGGTCCTGCGGCTGGCGCGATTGGCGGTGGATGCGCGATTTCGAGGCGAGAGCCGGGGCACATAACTGCCGCGCGACGCCGCTCTGCTGACGATGAAGCTCTCTAAGCTCGTCGGAATCCGTGCCCTGGTCAGGCTCCACAAGGCTTGGGTGTAGTTTACTATCCTCGGTGCGCTGTGGAGCATGGAACGCGGACCGTGGGCTCGGAGGCTGGCCGGGCGGCGGGGTCATCGAGTAACATGGCTTCCGTGAAGATAGAACCGGCAGGCTGGGTTCGCGTGCCGCGCTCGCTTAAACACAGCGCGCGGTTCCTAAGGCTGGTGCCGGTGCCGGCGCTTTGGGCTGGGCTGGCGGCGGCGCAGACCCAATTGCCGGTGCTGACGACCTCGCGGGAAGTGCATCAACTCACCGCCGAACAGGCCGGCCGCAAGTATCCCGTTCGCGTGAGAGGAGTGATCACGTTCGTCTCCGAGCCCCTGGGGCAATTGTTCATCCAGGATGAGACGGGGGGCATCTTCGTGGAAATTCAGGGCGATTACGGTTTCCGCATGCAGCCGGGCCAGGTGTTGCAGGTTGAGGGCGTCAGCGCGCCGGGCGGATACGCGCCGGATATTGAGCCGAGCCGGGTGCAGCGTGTGGGCCAGGGGCCGCTGCCGACACCGCGGAAGGTGACCTTTGATCAAATGGCCGCCGGGCAGGAAGACTGCAATTGGGTTGAGTTCAGCGGCGTCGTGCGCTGCGTTCGCACCAGCCCGCTGAGCTGGGCCGGGCTGGACATGGTGGGCGGACGAGGCCGGGTAATCGTGGCCCTTGGCCAGCCCGCCCCCGAGGCGTGCCAACGCCTGGTGGATGCCGAGGTCAGCGTGCGCGGGGTTTGCATCGCGCAGTTCAACCGCAAGGGACAGTTGATTCAGGTGGCGCTGCAGGCGCCTGGCATGGCCGAGATTAGCGTGACCAAGCCAGCTCCGGCCGACCCATTCGGCGCGCCGTTGCGCCAGAGCGGCCATCTTCTTCAATACGCGCCGCGAGAGGAGCACGTCCACCGCGTAAAAGTCCGGGGCGTAGTGACGCTGCAGCAAGCGGGGCGCAGTTTGTTCATATCCGACGGAACCGAGGGCCTGTGCGTCGAGACCCGCCAGACGACGCCCGTCCAACCCGGGGACCTGGTCGAGGCAGTAGGCTTTCCTGCGGCGGGCGAGTATGTGTCGCCGGTGCTGCAGGACGCGGTGTTCCGCAAAATCGGGGCGGTTGCGCCTGTGCCGGCGCTGGAGATCAGGGCGGAAGATGGGCGGCGCGATACCAATCATGCGGCGCTGGTGCAACTGGAAGGGGTGGTGCTCAACCGGGTGGAGCGCGTGCGGGACCAAACGTTGCAGTTGCGCGCGGGCAGCGTCGTGTTCGATGCGCATTTGGATGCCCCCGCCGGCCCACAACACCGGCTGGCGTCCATTCCCGAAGGCAGCCGCGTGCGGGTTACGGGCGTTTGCCTGGTCCCCGCGAACCTGCAACTCCTTGCGCCCAACCCGCAGCCCTTCAGCTTGCTGCTCCGCTCGGCGGGAGACGTGCAGGTGCTCGAGCGTCCGTCGTGGTGGACGGTGCGGCACAGCCTTTGGGTGCTGGGCGTTATGCTGGCGGTGTTCTGCTCGTCGCTGGCGTGGGTGGCGGTGCTGCGCAATCGGGTCAGGGCGCAGACCCGGATCATTCGCGAGAAGGCCCAACGTGAAGCCGCGCTGGAAGAGCGCACGCGCATCGCCCGCGACCTCCATGACGAGCTGGGCGCCAGCCTGACGCAAATCGCCCTGCTCAGCGACCGCCCGCGAGCCGCCGCGCCGGCCGAGCTGTCCGAGAACCTGCGCAAGGTATCGATGACCACGCGGGAGATGGCACAGTCGTTGGATGAAATTGTCTGGGCCGTTAACCCGCAACACGACACCCTGGAGGGGCTGGTGGAGTACCTTTCGCAGTCGGCGGAGGCGTTCCTGGAGGAGACGCCGATTCGGTCGCGCTTGAAACTGCCCGCCACGCTGCCGCGCTGCCCAATTCCGGCCGAGGTGCGGCACGAGCTGTTCCTGGCGTTCAAGGAGGCGTTGAACAACGCGGTCCGGCATGCCGAGGCTTCGGAGATGGATATCGCGTTCACCGCCGCGCCGCCGCATTTGCAGATCGTCGTGGCGGATAACGGCATCGGCTTCGACCCCGCCGGGGTGCGCGCCGGCGGCAGCGGCCTAAAGAATATGCGCCAGCGTTTGGAGGCCATCAGCGGGCAATTCGAGCTCTCCAGCCGGCCCGGGGGCGGCACCGTGATTAAGTTCACCATTGGCCTGAAGTGACGGGTGGCGGTTGACGAGTGACAAGTGACGGGTGACAAGATCACCCTGTGCCGCGTATCGGGCGTCACCCCCCACCCGTCACTCATCACACCACCAGGGCTGCATCAAGCCCAGGCAGGGACGCCCCGCCGAGGCGCCTGTCCCCGTTCACACACGGGCGTTTCGGCGAAACGCCCCTACCGGGCTTGGGCTGCATCGCGAGCTTGATGCAGCCATGTCACCCGCCCCCCTTACTTTTGTAAGGGTGGAAGCCGCCGCGTGCCCTTGCTAGTCTGCAACGCTGTGCAGATCAAAGTAGCCATTGTGGAAGATGACCCGCGGGTGCGCGAGGAGTTGGCAAAGTTGATCCGCCGCGCGGAGGGCTTCGCCTGCGTGGGGGTTTACGCCAATGGGGAGACGGCGCTGGCCCAAATCCCGCAGCAGATGGCCGACGTGGTGTTGATGGATATTAAGCTGCCCGGCATGTCCGGCATTGACTGTGTGCGTGCCCTCAAAGCCGCCCTGCCCTCGGTCCAGATCATCATGCTGACGGTGTACGACGAGGTGGGCCAGTTGTTCAATTCGCTGATGGCAGGTGCCTCCGGCTACCTGCTGAAGCGCACATCTTCAGACAAGCTGCTGGAGGCGATTGCGGAGGCCAAGATGGGCGGCGTGCCCATGACCCGAACGATCGCGCGCAAGGTCGTGGCCTATTTCCAGCAATTGGGCGCGGCACGGACCGAAGCCAGCGCTCTCTCGAAGCGCGAACAGGAGACCCTGGCACTGCTGGCGGAGGGTTTCCGCTACAAGGAAATTGCGGACAGGATGGGCATAACCTTCAATACGGTCCGCGTGTATGTGCACACGATTTACCGCAAGCTACACGTGAGTTCCCGCACCGAGGCCCTCATGAAGGTGCCGCAGCATCCTGGCTCGGCCGCACCTTTGCCGCCGGCGTGACGAGTGACGCGTGGCGCGTGGCGGGTGACGCGGCCCGCTTTGGTCTCCCGTCACTCGGCCCTTGCCGCTCGGCACGCCGGCCGCCCCCCTAACAAATGTGAGTATTGCTGGCTCCGGCTGCGGGCGTCATGCTCACTCCGGCTGGCTTCTGATAAGAGGCAGTCAAAAACTGAATCAACGACTCTGAATGAGTCAGCACATCCTGGTTACATTATGAGAAGAAAAGTCCCCACGAGAATCGGCCTGTTCGTGGCCGCCGCGTGCCTTGGCTCGCTGTCGGTCGCGCAAGCGGGCAGCTTTGTCACTGACTTCAACTCGGGCCTGCCGAACGGTTCAGCCGTGTTTGGCAGCGCGACGGTCGCCGCCACGGGCGGCTACACCAACAGCGGGTGTTTGAAGCTCACTACGGCGGCCAACGGCCAAAATGCCGGCTTCGTTATTACCAATGACCTGGACAGCGGCACAGCGGTCGTGAGCTTCACCGCGCGATTTCAGCTCCTGATCGGGGGCGGCAACGGCGCCGATGGGTTCAGCTTCAACTTCGCTCCCGACGTGCCGTTGTGGACCATCAGCCAGGAAGGCGCGGGCACCGGGCTGACCGTGGAGTTCGATACCTACAATAACGGCGACCCCGACCGCGCGCCTGCGATTGATGTGAAGGTTGGGGGTAGTGAGGTGGCCACCAGCTTCTACCATGGCCTGCGGACAGGCACCTTCGTGGATGTCCTGATTCAACTGAATCCGGATGATACGCTGTCGGTAGCCTACGATGGCAATTACATCTATTCGAACCTCGACCTGAGCGTGTTCGGCTACTTGCCGGCTGCGGGCGGAATCTTCGGCTTCGGCGCAGCCACGGGCGGGGTGGATGACAACCACTGGGTGGATGACCTGAGCATCACCACGCAAACCAATGCAGCGGCGTTTGTCAGCGCTTTTGGGCCGCAGGGCCGGGGCCTGGCCGCCAACGACGTCGTAGGCCATGCGCCCAACGCCGCGATTGACATCGTGCTTACTGATAGCAATACCCAAGCGCAGACGAACAGCATCACTCTCACGCTGGATGGAGCGTCGGTTACCCCCTCCATCACTACCAATGGCGGCGGAAAAACGTTCGTCCACTACGCTCCCGCAACTCCGTTTGCCTAATCATCCACGCACACCGTCAGCTTAACGTTTGCGGATAATGCCACCCCGACGCCGCAGACCAACACCCTGCAGTATGCGTTCCTGGTCATGGACCCGCCGTTCGTGCCGGGTGCTTACGTGACCGTGTTTTCGGACAATTTCGAAAGTTACGTAAGCGGCCACACGCCGCTGGACAAGAATTACGCCGGGGGCAACGCTGCGCCGAACGGCTCGGGCAACCCGTGGTTTGGACCCTTCCCGCCCAACGCCTACGTGGTGGGTGCGGAATCAGGTGTCACGCCGCACAGCGGTACCAATGCGCTCACGGGTGATGGCATCCCGTACGACGGCGATGAGAACTGGTACAATTTGGCTTACCGCCTGCGAGGCGGCCAGGTCTTCCAAGGCAACTGCATGCTGGACTGGTGGTTCTATGATCCATCCGGTTCGGGGGATACCACCTTCGCGGATTACGTCGCCCTGGCGTATTACAACACCGCCCCTGGCAACACGGATTATCCCGGTGCCGGCAGTCTCAACTCCAGCACCCAGGTGCAACGGCTTTCGTTGGGGGCGGCCATCAATCAGTCGGACAACCCGGGTCCGGGAAGCCTGTTCGATAGCTCGCTTTACCAGGCGCGGGTAGTCGGCGGGGTGTACGATTACGCCTACGGCTGGCGGAATACCACCACCGCGCGCGGCATCGGCTGGCACCACGGCCGTATCATCCTCGGCTCGCCGTTGCCCGACGGCACGGCGCCAGTCTATTACTATATTGACGATATGGTCACTCCGACCACGGTGGGCAATTCAGCCACGACCTGGGGTTTCAATGTCATCGAGATCAATCTCCAGACCAGTGCCACGACCGGCTGGATGGACGATGTCAGTTTCGCTCTGGCAGTTCCGCCGAACCTCACCGTCAACAAGGCCGGCTCTAGTGCGACTCTGACCTGGCCCGGCTCGGGGTGGACCTTGCAATCGGCCAGCACGGTGAACGGTGCTTGGACTGACGTATCCGGCGCCGGCAGCGGCTACACCTACGACACGACCACGAGCTCGCAACAGTACTTCCGGTTGAGGAACTGACGCATCGGGTTAGTGGTTCAAGGGTTGCCCTCGAGTTGGGGCTTCGGTCACGGGCATCCGCGCAATGCGGATGCCTTTCGTGCTTCTGCGCCAGGCCGCTCCTGTGTGAAGGGAGGTTCACGCCGCCTGTGCCATCACTCCGATCCCTAATCCTCTGGAGAGGAGAACTCGCAAGCTGCGCACGGGATCTCCGCAGCAGCCG
>DATKNZ010000355.1:0-15577 GCA_035541055.1 Candidatus Acidiferrum sp.
ACGGCGCACCCGGATCAATGCACACACAGCGCGAAGGGTCATTCGGCCACCCATGTGCATGGTCCCGACTGTGGACATCCAGCCGTTCCGCACGGAACGCACGTGGATTATCTGGTGGACGGCAGGTTGCATCATCCCCACGGCGAGCACTGCGACGATCATGGGCCGTTGAAGCTTGCGGCTTGATCGTCGAGTCCCGTTGCCTCGGGCCACCGGTCCCCGCCTATTTCTTCAACTGGGCAAAACGCGCCATCGGAAGCAGGCAACCGAACCCCGCCTGCGCCTGCGCGCCGAAAGATTGCCCTCCAAACGGTCGTTGTTGCTTTTGGGTTGACCACCGTGCTGGCGGCTTGGCTCTTCCGCGACCGCGTGAGCAGCCGGGTCCCGGAAGGCGGAACACTTGCGAACCAGGCGAGGACACCGGCGGCCGGGCGGCTGACCAATCCCGAACGGCCAGCCCTCATTCGGGGTGAGCCGATCATCCCAAACGCGCTGACCAATTCCGCCGGCACCGCTACTTCCGAACCTCCACCCCAAAGGAAGAAGCGCCCAAAGCCGGCCTCGTTTCAGCACCGGATGGTGGCGTTTCAAGTCCGGCAGGCGGGAGGCACCAACAGCGCGCAGACGCCAGGTTTCGGCGGCACCCCGGCGAAGCTCATTTATACCCCTGAGCGGTTGGCGGCCCTGCCCGAGCCCGACCTGCCTCCAGGCTATCAAAGGGTGGGTTTCGACACCCTCTCGGCGTTTCCATTCGTCGTCACCGCCGGCATGGCGGACGGCTCCAACAATCTTGCCGCGGCTTCCGCCGCCACCCGTGCCAAAATCCCACCCGCGGTCCTGGCCCTGGACAATCGGCTCGTGGCGATCCGAGGCTTTCTTTTGCCGCTTAAAATGAATGAGGGACTGGCATTCGAGTTTCTCCTGATGCGCAACCAGAACATGTGCTGCTTCGGCTCCGTCCCAACGGTCAACGAATGGATCAGCGTGGAGACCAAAGACGCGGGCGTGAAACCCTTGATGGATCAGCCGATCACGGTGCTCGGCAAGTTGCGCGTCGGCGACCTCCGCGAGAACGGGTATCTGGTCGGCATATACAAGCTTGAGGCCGAGCGGGTTTATGAGCCGCGATGACCACCAGCCGCCTTGCCGGCCCCTCCTAACCCCGTTAGGGATTGCCTGTCTATAGTAAGCGGCACGTGCAATCTTGCTTTCGAGGAGCCTTGCGCAACCGCGGGTGAGGAATTAAGGATTCACCATGCACACGAGTAACATGTCTGTTTGGCAGCATAACCATGATTTTTGCGGCGAGTACGCGGCTGCGGAAAAGAATACCCGGCGCGTGCTCGCGCTGACCGCCGTGATGATGGTGGTGGAGATCATCGGGGGCCAGGCGCTGCGGTCCATGGCCCTCTTCGCGGACGGCTTGCACATGGGAACGCACGTGGCGGCGTTCGTCATTGCGGTGGCCGCCTATGCCTTCGCCCACCGTCACGCGAGTAACCGCCGCTATTCGTTCGGCACGGGCAAAGTGGCCGTTTTGGGCGCTTTTACCAGTGCGATCATCCTGGGCGCCATCGCGCTGGTGATGGCTTGCGAGTCGGTCCATCGGTTTCTGCATCCCCTCCCGATACACTTCAACGAGGCCATTGCCGTGGCCTGCGTGGGTTTGGCCGTGAACTTGGTCTGCGCGCTACTTCTTAAAGACCACCCTCACCATGAACATCAGCATGGCCACGCTCATCACCACGACCTGAATTTGAAGGCGGCTTATATCCACGTGCTTGCTGATGCGGTGACTTCACTCCTGGCCATCGCCGCCCTGACGGGAGGGAAATTCCTCGGCTGGACCTGGCTGGATCCGGCAATGGGCATCGCCGGCGGCGGAGTGATTGCCCAATGGGCTTATGGCCTGGTGCGCGATACCCATGTGATCCTGCTCGATCGCGAGCCGGATAGCAGCGATCTGAATGCCGAGATTCGCCGTTCGATCGAGAGCGATGGTGACACCGTTATTGCCGACCTGCATATCTGGCAGGTCGGGGTGAACAAGTTTGCCGCCATTATTTCAATCGTGGCTCATCAACCCCTGTCGCCGGCGGCCTACAAGGCGCTGCTGAAGGAGCATGCTGAGTTGGTCCATGTGACAGTGGAAGTGCAAAGGTGCCACGCGGAACAAACGAAAGAGCCGAGTACGCAACCAGCCTGAACGAGAAACGCCAGTCACCGGCGGGCCAATGAAAATGAGCGAAGGTTTATTCAACGGGTACGTCCTGCTGGCGTTTGCTTTAGCCGTCGGTCGCTGGGCACATCACACCGGCGCTTGTGCGCCTTGATCAGCCTCGGGGCAGGTACCCTGCTCGGGGTGACTGCCTTTGCGATCCTGCCGGAGTGCCTGGAAGCGGTGCAATGGTGGCCGTCTTGCTGGCGCTCGGTTCGGGCTACGCCGTATTCGCCCTGATCACCCGATACGTCTATCACGTCTGCCCCGCGTGCGCCGCCAGCCATTTCGACGAGGCCACTGCCCACCGCTTCAGCGAAATCGCCGCCGCGATGATGCTGGCGCTATCCGTCCACTGCACGGCCGATGGGCTGGCCCTGGCCGCGGGTCAAGAAGCGCACGCGGCGCACGCCCCGGGCGGAAGATTGCTCGACGTCTCGCTCGTGATGGCGGTGTGTGTGCATAAGGTGCCCCGAAGGTCTGGCGCTGGGCGCGCTGCTGTTGGGGGCCGGATTCAAACGCGCCCAGGTTGTGCTTCGGGTGGCCGGCGTCGAAGCGACCACGCTTCTGGGCGGTGTGGCGGGCTGGATCACGTGGTCACCCCCAACTTCGCGCGCGAAGTCGGTGCTCGCAGCAATGATAGGCGGCGAGGGCAGTTGCCGCAGGCCTGACGCGGGGAACCTTTAGAGTTCGATATGCACCCGCATTGCTTGCACAATCACAAAATTGGGTTAGTGTGAGGTTGTGTTTAAGCGCTTAGGACTGGTGCTGATGATCGTTGCGATGCTCGCGGCCACGGGCACGCACTGGGTCGTTCTGCAGTCCGTCGCTTGGACCTCGATGCTCGCAAGGAGTCTGCAGACAACCTCGTTTGAGACGGCGATTACCGTGACGTTTGATGGGAAACACCCCTGCTCTCTGTGCAAGGCGATTGCCGCCGCCAAGAAGACAGAGAAGAAGAGCGAGTTCCTCGTGACGTTGAAGAAGCTCGATTTCATTTCGGCCGGAAGCGCGATTACCTTCCAACGTCCTCACACCTTCACCCTGGTGCCCGAATTCCTCGTTGTTTGGGACGCCGTGGGGCAGGAGCCCTCCGTTCCACCGCCTCGAGCGGTCTGATTCCCGTCCTGCTGCTGACTCGGAGCTCTGCTTCCGAGTACATTCCTAGTTATCGGGAAAGTAGGCTTTCCCAGCGTTCCTGGACTCCAGGGCCGCAGTGTCTCCTGTTTGGTTAGAGAAAGATGAAGCGTGCTCGTGCATTCACGTTGATCGAATTGCTGGTAGTAATCGCCATCATGGCAATTTTAGCGGCCTTGCTGCTGCCGGCGTTGAGTCGGAGCAAGCAGCGGGCAAAGGCCGTGACCTGCCTCAACAATCTGAAGCAGTTGGGGTTCGGTTGCGCCCTGTACGCTCTCGACAACAACGATCACTTCCCCGAGACCTCGCACCAGAGCGCTTCATGGATTGGCAAACTGGCCGATTACGGCCTGACCAATGTGTATCTCTGCCCGCTGGACACCAATCGGAACAACCGCATCACGAGCTATGCAATCAATGACTTTCTGACGCCGAATCCGTTCGGCGCGCCCCAATTGGATTTCTCAAAATTCACGTCACTTCCCTCGCCGAGCGAGACCCTTCATCTGGCCGAGCTCTGGGGGGGTGAAGTCGGCTCCGACCACTTCCACTTTGCCGACGCACAGTCGGGCGGCTATACGCCCCTCTCTTTCCTGTCGCAGGTGGCAGCGACGATCCACTCAGGCGGAGCCAATTATCTCTACGCAGACGGACACGTGTCCGCGCTGCCGTGGCTACGGGCCAAAGCCTTGCTGCCGCCCGCAGTCACGCGATTCGTTCAACCAAATGAGTAACTTGCCAATGATTCGATATGAAAATGACCTTGTCTCTTAAGCTCTCAACCATCCTGGCCCTTGCCACATCCGGCGTCGGACTCCAAGCCCACGATCATATGCCGGCCGCGGCCACCAGCAGCGACCCTGGTGCAACGCTGGAATACGATCCCACGGCGACGGACTACACCACGAACAGCGGCTTCGTGTTCGCGCTCACTGCCGGCACGACGAATGATGCCTACCTGGGCTACTACTATACTGACGACCAGGTGTTCATAGCCCTCGCGGCTACGGGGGATAATGGTGGGCCGGAACCCGGCCACGCCGCCCTCGGGACCTACATCCAGGTGAAGCTGCTCAGCGTGACAGGGCCTCCCGGGGCGAGTTTCGCTTTCTGGGAGACTCCGGAGAACGGAGTTGACAGCACCAACTTAACCTGGAGCGTGTCCGTGCCCTATCACAACGGCACCAACCTGATCCATGTATCCGAGAGCGACGGTTCGCCCGGATCGGACCCCTACGGACATATCCACGGCCGGATTTACAGCGTAACACAACCTGGCTTCTACACCGCCACTTGGCAGTTCGTGGACACCTCGACCAACGGGCCAGGCGGCGGCCCGGTGGATTTGCCCTCCGCGCCCTTCTCAACCTACTACCAGGCGGGCCTGACCATCGCCGGCATCTCCGCCGGTTCCAATGCGGTCAACGTGAGGTTTGCCGCACCCTCCGACCAACCGGACGACTTGAGTTCTCCCCCCAGCAATTACTACCTGCTGAGTTCGCCAGTGCTGGGGCCCGGCACCGATTGGCGGCAGGTTGGCGGTGTCATCGTCGGCGACGATACCCTCCACGTCGTGTCGGTTCCATTCACCAACTCCGCCGGGTTCTTCCGGCTGGGTGCGCAGTACTTTGGAAGCGGGAATTGATCGCTCGGCGTACACGGTTGACCGTCGCCCTCACCTAAGTTCGCAACCGTTGTGGTTGGCGCTGTGTCAGCTCTCCTTCGTGCCGCCTCCATGTCCATGGAGGTCGGCCAGCGGCTTACTGTGGGGGGGTGGCGAGCGGCGCGCGGACGACGTGGTCGGGGAACTGGTCATAGCGGGCCTTAAACCAGCGGAGGTATTCGACGTGCGCGTCGTAGTAGATGTAATTGGCCCCGAGGCCGTGGCGGTTGTACCGGATCCAGCCCTGGTCGCCGTAGTTGCCACTGCCCCATTGCACCAGCGGGGCCTCGCCGGGCCAGGTGTCATAGTCGTCCTGGTTAACGTCCCCGTAGTCCGAGTTGTCCGGCGCGTTGAGGGCTTCGGAGTTGCGCTCGGAGAACATGATGATGTTTCGGTTGGGGAGAGCGGCTACCAGGGTGTCAGTGGCGAATCCACTCAGGACGCCTTCGACGGCGTAGAGGGCCGATTTGTGGGTGAAGATGGAATCGAGCAGGTAGCTTTCGATGGTAAGGCGGTTGGCCTGGGCGATGGCCTGCTCCGAGCCAGGCGGCGGGTTTTGGGTAGTGTTGGTGATGCCGCCGTTGTAGCCCATGAGATCGGTGGCCAGGAAACGCGAGCGCGGGGTGCGGTCGGTGGGACAGAAGGCGGCGTCTCGGTTTTGCAAGTAGGGATAGAAGAAGATGACCCAGGGCTTCTCGGCCTGACTGTTGCCCGTGCCGCCGCCCGCGCAGCCGGATGGGGATGAGGGCAGCGTGTCGGTCAGGGTGCCGTCGTTGAGGACCCACTGTTCGTGATGGTGGAACATGCTGCCGTTGTAATCGTCCATGTAGAGGCGGGCGGCGATAGCGACCTGGCGCAAATTCGAGTAGCAGGCGGCGCGCTGTCCCTTTTCTTTGGCGCGAGCCAGCGCAGGGAGGAGGAGGGCGGCGAGGATCGCGATGATCGCGATGACGACCAGCAGTTCAATGAGCGTAAAGGCCTCTCGGGGGCGGCCAACGCGAACCTCTGTGCACGACTTGGACATGATATTACGTGTGTGCCATTTCGTAATACTTGTCAAGGGCGGGAGTGTCCCGGGCACCGGGGACGCGATGCCAGGTGGTCTCAGGAGGGAAGGTCCTTGCCGCTGCTGGTCACAGTGAGTTTGCCGTGCTTGACTCCCTTGGCGGCGATCAGCTCGTCGGCAATCTTCTTCACCATGGCGGCTTTGCCCCGGACTGCGAGTACCTCCAGGCAGTTGTGGTGGTCGAGGTGGACATGGAGAGTGGAGATGATCACCTGGTGATGGTCATGCTGGATGTCGGTGAGGGTCGCCTGGACATGCTGTTTATGGTGGTCATAGACCAGCGTGATGGTGCCGGCGATCTCCTGGTTGCCGAGGTTCTGGCGGTGCTCGACCAGTCCCGCGCGGATCATGTCGGCTACCGCCAGAGAGCGGTTGTCGTAGCCCTTCTCGCGGCTCATCTGGTCCAGTTGTTTGGCCAAAGCGCGCGGAACAGACACTGTGAAGCGGACAACTCCGTCTTTTGTTGAGGTGCGCACAGCCAAGACTCTAACAGAGGGGCAAGATGCGTCAACTGCGTGGGCCATAGCATCAAGGGGTCTTGAACTGAATATCGTCGCTGGTTTGGAAGCGGGCAATCACGCCGCCTCCACCCGTGCGGCGATACCAGCTTCGGGCGGCCATCGGAGCGTAATCGTCCAGGCTCTCGGGGCTATCGGGCCTTGGCCCCAAGCTCCAGATGACCCAGCGCACGGGCGAATCTTTCGGGCTGGAGTAGTAATGGCCATTGGTGCTGGCGCAAGCAGGCAGGTCATCCGGAACCCAAAGCTGGTAATTGCCGCCCGGGGCGCCGTTGAGGAACTGCCGACCCGGGGCTCCGTATTTGTAGGTGTGGGCGGGATTGAACAGGTCCTGCATGTTGGCGGCCATGCCCGGCTGGTTGCCATGGCCCAGGTAGTCCGCCAATTCAGGCGGGAGCTGGCACCAGTGGGTTGCGAGGTCGGTGTTGCAATTGACGCGCACGGCCGGAAGATTGCCGTCGTTGTCGTCGGAATACATTTCCAGCGCCAGGCCAATCCCCTGAAGCTCCTGCTGCGCCCGGGCCACCTTGGCCTTTTCCCGGCCGGACCAGAAGGCGGGGAGCAGCAGCGCGGCGAGCACCGCGATGATGGCGATGACGATAAGCAACTCGATGAGCGTGAATCCGGTTTCGAGTTGAGCCTTGTGCCAGGAAGGCGTAACTTCTGTGCAACCCCGTCGTCCCTTGCGGCAATCATGCCGGTTGGGCTCGGGACTGAGGGGCGAAACGAAGATATGGAATCGAATAAACCGCATCAACATACGCACACCCATAGCCACGAGCATCGGCATGGCAACATGGTGCACACGCACGAGCACACGCACGAGCACGCCCACCCCGAGGAGCATTCGCACGAGGCCAGTTCGCCGGAACACGCTCATGAGGGCGGAGCCGAGCAGCATGACCACGCTCACCCGGGCAGTGGGATGGAATCGCATGAACATAAGCACTGAAGAGAGGGAAGTCACTGGAAGCGCTGGAGACGGAAGAACTGTGGAGCGAGCGCCTGCGGGAAGATAACAACGTTCTGTCCGTTCGTGAGCACCGGCGTGTTGGTGACCGTCGTCCAGCTCACGGTCGTAAGCGCACTTCGGGTCTGGAGCTGATAGTTGGCCAACGAACCGGGCCACATTACCTGGGCCTGCGCCGTGGCCGGATTCATGGCGATGGCCAGCCGGACCGGCGCTGACGGTTCAGTCTCCTGGACAAAGAGCTCATAACCGAACGTGCCGTCCGTGCCGGAGCCGGATTCCTGGAGGAAAATGCCGATGGCGTCGAAGCGATTGGTGGGGGCGGGGCCGATGTCGTAGAGCGGGTGGATCAGGGGAAATTGGCGACCTTCGCCGTCAGTGGCCATGCAGTAGCGTGAATCCCAATCCGAGTTGGTGGTCCAGCCGTCCGTGGTAACCAGCATGAGCCCGTTGATGCGGACGTGCATGCCTTGCCAGTGCTCGCCCCCGGTGGCGCGCGTTGAATCAAAGATGTCGTAGTGCCCGGTAGGGCTGAGGTTGGTGCTGATAACGGCGGAGAGCGAGATTACCTCCACCGGGGGCACCCCATAGTTGGAGGAGACGAGCGAGAGCGTGAAGTTGTAGGCGGGATCGGTGTCATGCTCTTCGTTGATGTTCTCCATGCCGCCGTAGAAGAGGGCGCCGTTGGCGGTAACGGTGACCAAGTCGCCTTTGTGGAAAGCGTATCCAGTGGCGGGGTCATGGCTGACGCGAGCCACTTCCGCGGACCAGGCCGAATCCGAATAGCTGTCGCTGCCGTCGTGCGGTTCAAAGGGCAGGTTGCCGTAGTTCTGGCCCATCCAGCACTCGACCCCGCCGCGGTCGCCCGGGGAGATGGTTTGGACGAAGACCTGCCATTGCCCTCCCAAATTGTAGGCATTCGCGCCGTCGTCCCAGGGAATGAAGTCGGGAGTAGAGTCAAGCATTTCGCCCGGGTTGTTCAGCAGCACGCCGGTAATGGCAAAAGGGAAAGACCCGTTCCAGGTAGTGAAGCCGTTCGTATCTACGGCTTCAAGGTCCTGCACGGTTTCTGCCCGCGCAGGCGCGGCGGCGACGAAGCCGGCGAGGGTCAGAGTTATAAGGCAAAGGGGGCGAATACCGATTGTCATAGCCATTCTATTGTGCTGTTTCCGGTTCATAAGTTTTGCGTCCAAGGTCGAGCTTGACCCTGTAGTGTTACGACTGTAATACTAGTTCATACCTGAGTGCATGGTATTACGCAACAATAATATCGTATGAAAACCAATAAGCTGGGAGCGGCGGGCTTGGTCGTGGCGGGCTTGGTGTTGGCCGCAGCGGCGCATGACCTGGGGCCCGGCGCAAAGCCCGTGCGCTCAGAGCCCGGCAGCAATACCTGGAACGAGGGCCAGCCGCCCGCGGACTGGCAGGCCGAGATTCGGCGCTATCATGGCCACGTGGGGCCGTGGAATGTGCTCGGTTGGCGGATCGGGCAGGCCGCGCTGCGACAGTTCAAGTCACGATGGGGTGCGCACGAACTCGAGATCGTGTGCTACGTACCGCCGGAGACTCCCTTTACCTGCCTGGTGGATGGGCTGGCGGTCGGTACCGGCAACAGCCAGGGCCGGATGGACCTGCGGATGGCTGAAGTACTGACCTGGGAAGAATCCTTTGTGGCGGCCCGGCGGAAGGATGGCCACGGCGGTGTGACAGAGTTCCGCCCTCAGGCGGATTATCTGAGGTCTATCATGGGCCAGCCCGTCGAGAAGCTAGCGCCCCTCTGCGAGGAATGCAGCAGGATGCCGGAGGAGAAACTGTTCGCGGTGCGGCATGTATCTTCGATTGCTCCGGCATTTCGGAAGGACATGCCCCCAGAGCCGGGCGCCACAACGCCTTGAGATGAGGCCTTGGTGCACAAGCCCCGACGGTGAGTCAGAGTGAGCAATTCACTCGGTTGGGGCGGCTACGACAACCGGTCGCTGGCGGTGGCGGACTTGGTGCGGGACAGCCTGGTGGAGCATCGGCAGCGGTTTGGGAGCGCGGAGATAGCGGGCACGATCACGCTGGTTTACGACCACCACAAGCAGCACGTCCAAGAGACGCTGACCGAGATTCAGCACGACCACCACGAAGCGGTCATTGCGGCGATGCACGTGCATCTGGACCACCACAATTGCCTGGAGGTGCTCGTGGTGCGAGGGCAGGCGAGTCTGATCAAGAGGATTGCCGATGAGTTGATCGGCGCGAAAGGCGTGAAGCACGGCAAGCTGACGGTGACGACGACCGGCAAGGAGCTTCCAGTGTAGGCGGTTTGGGGCTTGGCAGCGTTTGCTGTGGGGCCTGGGGCGAGCTGTAGAGTGCCGAAACAGCGTGGAGGTCAGCACGGGGTGGATTGAACTGAGCCAGCGCCTCGGGGTGAGGCGGCGCACTTAAGGAATCTTCAGCCCGCATTCAGTTACTGCTCCTGATAGGAGGTGGTATTCTGGGAGCATCTCCGGGTGTGCCCGCGCGGGCACACCGAACCAGTCAGTCTGAATGAAGCACCAACGCGAGGACCGGCGCTGGTGCTGCGGAGCCGAGCCCTGGCAGCCCGCTGGAGTCGCGCCCCCAAGTGGTCCAATGTGTTACCGCGAAAACATTCTATTGGACGTAAAACATGAACCGTGCTCACTTTTACCGCAGGCTGTTGAGGTCAGCGGTGAAGCGCCCGGTCGGCGCTGCGGTCCATCCGGACCCCGCATCCTACACCGGCCGAATATGACGAGATCATGGGGAATGATTGTGGCAGCCGCCTGCACCGGCGCGGCGGTGGCCTGCTCGGTTCCGCCCGGTTTCGCGGCGGATGCCCTCACCAATTCCCCGGCTATCTCCACGCCCGAACCGGGGGCGCCAATGGCTGGCCCGGTGGAGCAAACCTGGAACTGGCACGTGCAGAATACGGACATTGTCCAATACCACCCTGATTTCCCCGCGGCCTACTCCGGGCCGAACAGCATGGACAGCGCGAGCGAGGTGGCCGAGACGGTGTCCTTGGACTTGTTTGCCGGAGTGCGGCTGTGGCGGGGAGCCGAGGCGCACGCGGACCTGTTGATGTGGCAGGGGTTCGGGCTGAGCAAGACACTGGGCATTGAAGGCTTTCCGAACGGGGAAGCGTTCCGGCTGGGCACCTGGCCTCCAAACGTCAATTTGGCCCGGCTCTTTATCCGTCAGACCATCGGGCTGGGCGGCGAAACGGAGAAGGTGGAGGACGATCAGCTTCATTTGGCCGGGGTGCAGGATTCGCGGCACCTGACGATCACGGTGGGGAAGATGAGCGCCAAGGATATGTTTGACAACAATGCCTACGCAAACGACGCGCGCACCCAGTTTCTCAACTGGGCGCTCATGGCCAATGAGGCGTGGGATTACCCGGCGGACAGCCTGGGCTACATGACCGGGCTCGCGGCGGAGTTGTATTTGCCGCCGTGGGTTGTCCGTTACGGCCTCTTCCAGATGCCCGATGTGGCCAACGGCGTCGGGCAGGACAAGAACTACTTGAATGCCTGGGGCATGGTGACGGAGTTGGAACGGCGCTTTGCGATCAACGGCCACCCCGGGGCCGCGCGGTTCCTGGCCTACTTGAACCGCGCGCACATGGGTAGCTTTCAGGAGGCGCTGGATTTGCCCGTGCGCCCGGCGGACATCACCCTGACCCGCGCTTACCGGTATAAGTACGGCTTTGGCCTGAACCTGGAGCAGGAGATCGTCAAGAATGTGGGCCTGTTCTCACGACTGGGTTGGAACGACGGCCAGACGGAATCCTGGGTATTTGCGGACGTGGACCGCACCGCCTCGCTGGGGCTGAGCGTGAAAGGCGAGGCGTGGCAACGCCCGGATGACACCGTGGGGCTGGCGGGAGTGATCAACGGCCTTTCGCAGGTGCACCGGGAGTTCTTTGCTGCGGGCGGCACCGGCATCCTCGCCGGTGACGGGGCGCTCAATTACGGGCTGGAGAAGATTCTTGAGACCTACTACGACTTCAAGGTCTGGAGGACTGTGCACGTCGCGCTGGACTACCAGTACGTGGTTGACCCCTCCTACAACCGCGACCGCGGGCCGGTGTCGGTATTCGGCGCGCGGCTGCACTGGGAGCTATAGGAGCGCGCCCGTCCTCGGGCGCAGCATTGCAGGAACCCGCAGCGGTGCTCAACTCCAATGTCCTGCTGAAATCCGGGGCTGCTGCGCCCGAGGACGGGTGCGCCCCGGCTCTTAGTACACAGCGACCCGGTAGTACACGCTGGGCACCTCGCCCAGGGTGCGGTTATCTATGAAGATGATGTTGCCGCCCGTGCCCTGGATGTAATCCCGCAGCACGGACCAATTATTCAGGGTGATCGCGGTCTCGACGCGGTACGTTCGGCCTTGCACGGTGCTGAAGGTGATCTGCGGCGTCGGCCCCGGCCCGAGGCTCAGGGATACGTTAAACTGTGAGGCAGGGTTCGTGGGGTTCAGGCCGGCCAGGTAATCCTGCCAGACGGGCAGGCCATTGGTGGCGATGAGTTCGGCGGCGGCGAAGTTCGTAGTGAACCCGTAGTACGTGAGCCACGGGATGGGCGTGCCATGCGGCGGCGGCGGGGGGAAGTTCGTGGCCACCAGGAAGCTCGCGAAGTTCTGGTTCGTGAAGCTGATGCCGCTGGGCTGTATGTTGGTGTAGATGCTGTTATCCACGTTGAACACGCGGAAGGCCTGCGTCGCGGTCAGCGCCTCGGGGTAAGCGAAGTCGAACTCGACCAGGTCGCCGAAGGCCGCATACGGGATGCTTGTGAGCAGGTTGTTGGTGTCAGCGCTGAGCATGGTTAGCGTGATCAAGCCGTTGGTATCGGTGGTCTCGTTCATGGTCCAGCCGAAGAGGATCTCGTTGGTGCCCGTGGAGTCCAGGTTCGCGGTGCACGGGAAATTGGGCTGGTATTGGAGGCGGATCTCCCGCACAAACCTGGGCACATAGGTGGCCCGGAGGTGGATCGTCTGCACGCCGACGTCCGCATCCGTGACGAGGCGCAGGGAGCCGACGCGCACGTCATTGGACCAGTCAGGCGGGTTAAAGGGGAATTGCACCACGTTGGTCGAGTAGCTGTTGGTGACGGGCGGTGTCTGGTTGGTGTCTATGGTGACGATGTTGGTGGTGACGATGTCCGTGTTCCAGGATGCCGTGAAGCCGTCACAGGTGATTTGGAAGGAAGGTTGGAACCCGTTGGTGGGGTATGCCGGCACGGCGGCCCGCTTCAAGGTGGCCCAGCGCAGGACGTATTGACTGCTAATGGCTTTCTGGATGCTCTGGAACTGGGACGCCAGGTCGGAGGTGGTGGCCGCCAGGTAATACTGGCCGCCGGTCTGCGACGCGAGCGCCTCCAGCGAGTTCGTGTTCACGTCGTTGCCGAAGGCCACGCAGTAGATGGCCACGTGGTTCTTCTGGGCGAGTTGGATGATCGCGTCCACGGCGACCATGGGGTCGGAGTTGGTGTTCAGCAGGCTGGAGTCATCGTTGCCGTCGGTCATGGCCACGAGGTAGCGCTGCTCGTCGGGGTTGTTGGTGCCGAACTGTTTGAGCGCGGCATACATGGCGTCCCAGCACCGCGTGCCGGCGTAGTTGCCCTGGACGTAGTTCGTCTGGATGCCCTCGATGCTCTGGGCCAGCACGGTTTTATTCGCGATGAAGTAGTTGTTCGTGGTGGTGAGGCTGTTGGTGACGAACTGCGGGGTCATATAGTCGGCGTTGAATTCGATGATGCCGAACAGCGCATTGTCCGGCTCCTCGTTGATGAGCAACTCCGCGGCGGACTGCATGGCGTCAATGGCCCCCGGCACGATGTACATGCTATAGGTGTAATCGAGCGCCAGGAAAGTCTTGAGCTGCTTGGAGCCAGTGGCGCTGGTCAGGATCAGGGGCGCCTCGCTCGAGATCGGCACACCGTCCTCCATGCACACCACGCTCAACTGGCTGGGCGGCCGCACGACCGGGCTGTTCGAGCTGGGGTCCATCAGCGAGAAGGAGAAGTCCAGGACGTAGGGCTTGGAGTAGGCGGGAATGACACTGGAGATTGCAAGGCCGCCAAGCGTGGCGTTACTCACGGTGAGCATCAGGTTGGTGGTAGTGAAGCCCCACGCATTGGCCGCCCAGATGGGGATGACGTAGGTCCCGCCCTCCCAGGGTGTGCCGCTGATAACGCCGTTGGTGGGAGTAAAGGTCAGCCCGAGCGGCAGGTCCGAGGCCCCGAACAAGGTCGGGGAATTGCTCGCCTTGATCGTGTAGCTGAAATTGGGGCGGTTCTCGGTCCAGGTGGCTGTCAGGGCGCTGGTGATGACCGGCAGCGCCGAGCCAAGGGTCAACGTGAGCGTCTCGTTGTCCGTGCCGAATTGATTCCCGGCGCTGATGGGGATAGGGAAGACGCCGCTCACGATGGGCGCGCCGGAGATGGTCCCGCTGGTCGGGTCGAACACCAGGCCGGTGGGCAGGGTTCCGGCGGTGAACTGCGCCGGGTTGTTGCTCGCCGTGATGGTGTAGGCGAAAGTCTGGCCTTCCTTGCCACTCACATGCAGCGAGCTGGTGATCCCCGGGACGCCGGTGGTCAGCGTGAGCGTCAATAGGCCGGTGGTGGTCATGGCGGCGTTGGTGGCGTAGAGCGTGAGGGGGAAGACGCCTGACACCAGCGGGATGCCGGCGATGACGCCGCTGGTAGGTTCGATGGTCAGGCCGGAAGGCAGGTTATCCACGCCGAACAGGATCGGCGTCGTGCCGGTCGCGGTGGTGGTGTAGGTGAAAAAGGCGCCCTGCCGCCCGGTGGCGGTGGTGGGGCTGGTGATGGTAGGGGGCACCAGCACGGTCAGCACCGCGACGGAGCTGGTGTAGGCGCCTACGATGTTCGAGAGGGTCACGCTGTAGCCGCCGGCGTCGCTCGTGGTTACCGCCGCGATGTTCAGGGTGCTGTTGGTAGCGCCGCTAATACGCCCGCCGTTCGACAGCGGGTTCCCGTCCTTCCACCAGGCATAGCCGATGGGGGTGCTGCCGTTCGCGACGACGCTGAGCACGGCATTGCTGCCGAGGATCACGGCGGTATCCAGCGGCGGCACGCTGATGCCCGGCGGCTGGAAGACGCTCAACGTGGCCACCTGGCTGGTGGCGGAGGAATAGATGTTCGAGACAATGACGTCGTAGCTCCCCGAGTCATTCGTCAGCAGGGCGGTGATGGTCAGGTTGGTTCCATTGGCGCCGGATATCCGGGCGTCGTTGGTGAGGCTCGCGCGGTTGAAGCGCCACTGGTACATCAGGGGCGCAGAGCCTGCAGCCGTAACGCTGAAGCTCACATTCGAGCCGGTGACCCGGATGAGGCCGCCTATGGGTTGGGTGACGATGCGCGCCTGGTCGTAAACGACGAGGGTGACGGCGGCGCTGGCTGAGATCAGGCCGGTATTGGTCCCCGAGGTGTAGGTGACGCGCGCGAAGTAGGAGCCGGCATCGGTCACCTGCGCGTTAGTCACGGTCAGCGTGGCGTTGGTGGCATTCGCAATGGGCAGGAACGGGCCATTGGTCGAGACCAACCAGGCGTAGCCGGTGACCGACTCTCCCCCGGTCGTGGACGCCAGGGCGGTGAAGGTGGCGTTGCTGCCCACCATGACCGCCTGGTTTGTGGGAGTCACACTGACGCTGACGAAGGCCGAGACCGGTTGGACGGCGGCAGCCAGGATGATGCCGGCCAAGGTAAAGCGGGGTCGAATGCACGTGGTGAGGTTCATGATTAAGGACCGGCTAGGCCACGACGAGGTTGCCCAAGTTGATGCGAACAGGTTTAAACATTACATCGCGCGGCCACGCCCGCTGCGTGGGACCACTGCGGCGTTCTGACTATAGCAGCACAGCCAAAGGCTTTCGTCAACGGGGAAACTGTTTCATCCGGGAGGGTACAGCGCCAATTCATGAAGGGTGGTAGGGACGCGTTCCACCGCGTCCCTGTTATCTCGGGAAGATGGGGAC
>DATKNZ010000356.1:0-3030 GCA_035541055.1 Candidatus Acidiferrum sp.
TACCCGCACGCGATAAACCGCTAAAGCGGTTGCCGGGCGTGGGCCGCTCCTCCACCCCGCTGAAGCGGGGTGTTAATGAAATTCGCGGAGCCACAGCGCCTTAGGGAGACGTGCGCGCTCCTCAGAAACTGGGATGCCCCCGGCGACTCAGGCTTTTTCCATCGTCACCCCGCCGTGCCTGCGTTAGCCTGCCCCCCATGCTGTCTGTGAAACCGTGGAAGCCGGACGCTATCCTGCGCTTATTGCTCAGCGTATTCGTCTGCATTTTTGCGGGCAGCCTCTTGCCGCTCCTTTGGCAGCGCCCTGCTGCCGCAACCGGCACGGCGGCCAGGCTCATCGTTCCCCTGACAGTTCTCGCGCTGGGCTGCTGGGCGGCAACCCTGGTCCTGCTCAACCGGCCCTGGCGTCTGCAGAACTTCGAGCGCCGCTTCGGGGCGCTCCTGGCCTGCTTCTGCGTCGGGTTCATCGCGGGCGCATTGGCGGGGCGCCTCTCCGGAGAACGCGACGCCAATCCCTCCACGACACGGATGATCATTGCGACCTTGAGCTTCCAAGGGGCGGGTTTGATCCTGATCGCGCGTTTCCTGCGCGAGCACCAGGTGAGCTGGGCCGAAGGCTTCGGCCTCGCGAACGGCCCGGGCCGGGCGCTGCTGCTGGGCGTGATCATTGCCCTGCTTTTCCTGCCTATCGGCTGGGGGCTCCAGGAGACGTCCCGGCAAGTGATGACCCACCTCCCGCACCTCAAGCTTCACCCGGAAGAACAACAGTCGGTCCACGCGTTGCGGACCACGACCTCCTGGGCGGATCGGCTGGCGCTGGCTGCCGCCGCCATCCTGCTGGCGCCCGTGGCTGAGGAAATGCTCTTCCGCGGCGTACTCTATCCCGCCATCAAGCAGGCCGGGTTTCCGCACCTGGCACTGTGGGGGACTTCGGTGTTCTTCGCCGTAGTGCATACGAACCTCGTCACGTTCCTGCCGCTGGTCGTGCTGGCGCTGGCCCTGACGGCTCTCTACGAGCGCACGAACAACCTGCTGGCCCCCATCACGGCGCATTCGGTGTTCAACGCCCTGAACTTCGCCAGCCTGCTGCTCCTGGAACGTCACGCCTGATGAGCGGCGGCCCCACCCGTGCGTATGAATGAATTCGAGCTGATCCGCCGCCTCACGCGTTCCCTGCCGGGCAATGCCTCGGTGGTGGTCGGCCCGGGCGACGATTGCGCGGTGCTGGATGTGGGCCTGCCGGACGGCCTGCTGCTCTTCAAGACTGACGCCGTGGTCGAGGGCGTCCATTTCGCGCCCGAGGCCGCCCCGGAGAAGATCGGACATAAGGCGCTGGCCCGCTGCTTGAGCGACATCGCGGCCATGGCGGGCACCCCGAGCGCGGCGTTGGTGACCCTGGCGCTGCCTGGCGCCTTCGACCCGGCCCGCGTCGAGGCCATCTACTCCGGCATGAACGAACTGGCGCGGCGCTACGGCGTGGCCATTGTGGGCGGGGAGACGACCACTAATCCCGGCGGCATTCTCATTTCCGTCGCCCTGCTGGGCTTCGTGCAACGCGGCAAGGGCATCCTGCGCTCGGGCGCGGAGCCGGGGGACGCCATCTTCGTCTCGGGCGAACTGGGCGGCTCGCTGGCCGGCAAGCACCTCGAGTTCGAGCCCCGCCTGGCGGAAGCCCAATGGCTGGCGCAACACTTCGCGGTGCACGCCATGATTGATGTCAGCGACGGGTTGGCCGGCGACCTGCGGCACATCCTCGCCTCGAGCCGCGTCGGCGCCGAGTTGAACGCGCCGTCCATCCCCATCAGCCGCGAGGCGCGCCGGGCGGCCAAGGCCGGCGCTGCCGCCAAGCCGGCTTTGCTGGCGGCGCTCACGGACGGCGAGGACTTCGAGCTGCTGTTCACTCTGGCCAGCCGTGATGCCGTGCCGTTGCTGGACTCCTGGCGCAAGGCCTTTCCCAAAGTGCCGCTGACCTGCATCGGCAAGATCAAGGAAGGAGAAGGCGTTACCATCAGGGACAAGCAGGGCGTGCGCCCCCTCAACGCGGATGGCTACGTGCATTTCTCATAGCCCGGCCGAGACCGCCGCGCTGGGCGAAGCCTGGGGGCGCGAGGCCGAGCGTGGGCTGGTCATCGGCCTCTCCGGCGACCTCGGCGCAGGCAAAACCCAGCTTGTGAAGGGCCTGGCCCGCGGGCTCGGGATCACTGAACCCGTGCGCTCGCCGACTTTTGCCCTGGTGAACATCTACTCCGGCGGCCGCCTGACGCTGTTCCACCTGGACCTGTATCGCCTGGAAACCCGCGAGCAGATCATCGCCGCCGGCCTCGAAGATTACCTGCAACCTGAGGGTGTCACAGTGATCGAATGGGCCGAGCGCTGGCTGGACGCGCCTGCACCACAGCCCACGCACCACGAACCACGCAACACGCAACACGCAACACGTCCTGCAGAAGACACCCCGCCCTTGGCACCCCCCGACCGTGTGCGCATTGCGCGTATCGAAGTCCTCAGTGAGCGCGAGCGCCGCATCAGCTATGAAGATTCTCGCCGTTGAGTTCTCGTCCGCCCAGCGGAGCATTGCGGTCCTCCAGGCCGGCGAGGGCCGCGCTCATCACGCGTTGGCATCAGCGGAGGTCGTCGAGACCGGGCCCCGATCCACCCGCGCCTTGGGCATGGTCGAGGAGGCGCTCCAGATGGCACGAGTTGAGCGCGAGCAGATCGAATGCCTCGCGATTGGGCTGGGGCCCGGCTCCTATACGGGCATTCGGGCGGCTATCGCCCTGGCCCAAGGCTGGGAGCTGGCGCGCGGCGTGAAGCTGCTGGGAATCAGCAGCGCCGATTGCGTGGCCGCCCAAGCTCAGGCAGACGGGGTCTGCGGACGCGTGCGCGTCGTCATTGACGCCCAGCGCGGCGAGTTCTACGTCGCCGGCTACGACATGGACGCAGCGAGTTGGCGCCTGGTGGAGCCGCTGCGTCTGGCAACGTTCGCCGAAACCAGCGCCAAGGCCCAGGACAACGCGGTCCTGGTCGGTCC
>DATKNZ010000357.1:0-25144 GCA_035541055.1 Candidatus Acidiferrum sp.
AACTGGGATGTTTAGCCCCAACATCGGTAACGTTATCGTCCCATGCTCGGGGGCGACGGCCACGGCCACTGCCAGGAACACCGCACCGGCGCTGGCGAGCGTCAGCGCTAACACCGCGACGGCTCGCCAAATGCGGCTCCGGGTCAGCAGCGCCAGGCCTGCAAAGAGGTGCGCCAAACCGGGGTAGAATGCCGGGTTCAGCGGACGCGTGTAAAGGGCTGCCAGGGTATCAATGACGGCAATCACGCCGATAACCAGGAAGGCCCAGGCGCTCACGGTCCACCAGAAGGGGCGCGCGGGCCGACTGGCCTGCTTAGGTGCCGATGGGACGTCCCAGGACGGCTCGTCAGGCGGCTCATCGCTCGTGACGGCGTCCAGGTCGCCGCGCCTGAGGGCGTAGTTGGCCCTGAGGAACCCGACCGAGAACCATATCAAACCGGTGCACAAGGCCAGCGTGAGGGCGAATATCGCCGCCCAGGCGGCGGCTGAGGCGCCGTTCGCGCTCCGCATGTTCAGGATCCCGACTACCCAGGCCGCGAGCGGCGCGAACATCCACGGGGAGGCTCTCCGCATCCACGACCGCTGGGCGCGAATCGTAGCCGCCGAGGGCGCAAGCTGGGGCGGCGCGGCGCCCGTCAGGCCCGCTACGGCCTGCTGGATCGCCTCGAACCAGCCGGAGACCTCGGCGTTGATCCGGGCCGGCGGCGCCGGCAGAGGCGGCACCGGCGTCAGGAATACAGTCCGCAGACTCCCGCCCGCACTGAACACCACAGAAAGGAAGTTGAGCCGCTCATATTTCATCACCCAGGGCGTAGTCCACATCTGGAACTGGCCGATGCTCAACTCACGGATTTCGCGCAGCGGGATGACCACTCGCGTCTGCCACGGGCTGATGAAGGTGAGCTGCTCACCTTCCAGGCGCAGCTCGCCTTTGCATTTGAACACGTGCGCCTGCGGGCCGGGGAAGCAGTTCCGCATCCGCTCGGGCGTCGAAAAGTAACAGATCGCCTTGCGGCCCAGACCCGGGGCGGTCACGGCTGTGGATACCGGAGTGGCAGGCGTGCCCTCTGCCGGCGTGGCGGCTATCTGCTCCACCTGCGTCCTGACCTCGGTGATGTTATGCTGGCGCCGCTCGCGTTCTTTCTCCAAGGCGCGAAGCACCACCTCGTCCACGCGCGGATCGACAGGCGACTTCTGGGAAGGCGGCGCGAACCGCCCAATGGGCAGCTCGCCCGTGAGCATCTCGTAGAACACCACGCCTAGCGAGTAGATGTCGGCGCGCTGGTCCACGTCCTGCGGGTGCTCCAGTTGCTCCGGGGCCATGTAATGCGGCGTGCCCACCGCCATCCCGCTCGCCGTCAGCGTGATCTTGTCCTTCGCCTCGCCCACCAGCTTGGCGATGCCGAAGTCGGCGATCTTCACCCGGCCGCGTGCATCGAGCAGGATGTTCTCCGGCTTGATGTCGCGATGGAGGATGCCTTCGTCATGGGCGAACTGCAGGGCCTCGCAGATTTTGGGCACCAGCAGCATGGCCTGCTGCGGGGTGAAACGGCCCGCCTGCATGGCCTGGCGCAGGTTCACGCCATCCACGTATTCCATCAGCAGGTAGAAGAAGCCGTCGGCCTGGCCGAAGTCGTGCACCGTGACGATGTTCGCGTGGTTCAAGCGGGCCAGCACCCGGGCTTCGCGGTTGAAGCGCTCGGCGAACGTGGCGTCGGCGGCCAGCGCTTGCGGCAGGAGCTTGAGGGCAACGAGGCGGTCCAGGCGCGGCTGGCGGGCTTTGTAAACCACGCCCATGCCGCCCTGGCCGATCAGTTCGAGTATCTCCAGTTGGGGAAACGCGGCCGCAACCGCGCTCAGGGGCGGCGGTGGCGCGTCGAGGGCCGGCCGGCCGGGTTCGGTTGGCGTGGCTGCCGCGGCCAGCAAGCACTTCGGGCACAGGCCCGCGGGCGCACCGGCGGGCAGCAGCGCATGGCATTTGGGGCAACGGTGTGTAGTTGGCTCAGTATTCATATTGCCCGTTCCTGAGTAAGAAGCCGGCGCAGGTTACACGGATTCGCGGGGCATGGGCGATAACTGAATGGGGCGATCTTAACAGAGCCCCTGAAATCTACGATTTACGATTTACGATTTACGAGCCAAACGCCCAGACCCGCACTCGACTCGTAAATCGTAAATCGTAAATCGTAAATCGGACAGCGTCCGCCTTTCGAGCGTCGGTCGTTGCCGGGCTCGTGGGAACACCATCCCGGCCCAGCCACGCCCAATGCGGACTGTTGATAACATTTAACATTCCCGTAACATGATTGTCACATAGCCCAGGCAGGGTGACGGTAGGCACCGAGCCATGAAGAAGATTCTCATCCTCACTGCCAGCTTCGGCGACGGCCACAACGCCGCCGCGCGCAACCTCCGCGACGCGCTCGAACTGATCACCGATGACGCGAAAGTCGAGGTGCTGGACCTGTTCGAGTCCACCTACGGCACGCTCAACTCGCTCTTGAAGCAGACCTACCAGGGCCTGGTGCGATTCGCGCCGACCGTGTGGTCCGGAGTCTTCTCCGTGTTCGACAGCCCCGTGCTCTTTCGGCGGCAAACCGCCTCGATGGGCAGGCTGCGCGACGCCCTGGGCACCGTCCTGCACGATGCCGAGCCGGACGTGGTGGTTTCCTGCTACCCGGTCTATAGCCATATCATCCAGGATATCTTCCGCGATCACGCGGAACGGCCCTTCCGCTTCATCACCGTAGTCACCGACGCCATCACCGTCTGTTCCGCCTGGTATCGCGCGCCCAGCGACCTATTCGTGGTGTCCGATGACGCGACCCGAGAGGTGCTGGCCACGGCGGGCGTCCCGAAGCAGCGGGTCAAAGCGCTAGGCTTCCCCGTCAGCCCCGTCTTCGCCCGCGAACAGCCGGCGCCGCTGACGGCGCCTCAGCCCGGCGAGCGGCGCAAGGTGCTCTACGTCATCAACACCGGGAAGGCAAAGGCCGGCAAGTCCATCACCCGGTTGCTCAAGATACCCGACCTCGATCTCACAATCACCGTGGGCCGCGACGCCACGCTCAAGGCCAGGCTCACCGAGCGGTTGCGCGAATACGGCGACCGCGTCCGCGTGTATGGCTGGACCAACCAAATGCCTCGCCTGCTCATGTCGCACCACCTGGTGATCGCCAAGGCCGGCGGGGCGATGATCCAGGAGGCCATCGCTGCCCGGTGCCCGATGATCATCAACCAGGTGATTCCCGGGCAGGAAGAGGGTAATGCCAAACTGATCGCCCAACTGGGCGTGGGCGCCGTCGCCGAGAAGGGCAAGGAAGTCCGCGACCTGGTCCAGGAGGTCTTCGCGCACAAGAGCCGCAAATGGCAGGAATGGCGGGAGAACCTGCAGAAGGTCAGCCACCCCGACGCCGCCATTCGCCTGGCGGAACTGGTGCTGGAGGAGGCGGGCCAGGCGGATCACGGGCCAGCCGCGCCCGGATTGTTCGAGCCCACGCCGAGCCGCAACCCCGGCACGCCGAACGGTCATCCCGGCATTTCGCGGATGCTGCTGTGCGACTTCCACATCCATACGAACTACTCCGATGGCCGGCTCACCTTGCCGGAGGTGATTGACTTCTACGGTCGGCGGGGCTTCGACTGCATCTGCATCACCGACCATGTAGCCGATCCGCGCCGGCTCATAGGCAAGTTCAGCGAGCTACTCAATTTCACCGTGGCCGTCAGCCAGCTCGATGAGTATTTCGACATGCTCGAACGCGAGCGGCGACGGGCCTGGCGCAAATACGAGATGCTCGTCATGACGGGCCTGGAGTTCAACAAGGAGGGGTTCACGCGCAAGACCTCGGGCCACCTGCTGGGCATTGACCTCAAGGCGCCGATCTCGCCCTCGCTCGGCTTTGTCGAGATCGTGGCGCAGATTCACAGCCAGGGCGGCCTGGCGGTCGCAGCCCACCCGCACGTGATGAAGAGCGAATGGGGCAAGAATACGTTGTTCCTCTGGGAGAACCAGGAGGTTTTCGCCCCCATCCTGGACGCCTGGGAGATCGCCAACCGCAATAACATCTTCGCGCCCGTGGGTCTGAAGCGCCTCGCCTTCCTCGCCAACAGCGATTTCCACAAGCCCAAGCACATCTACTCCTGGAAGACGCTGCTGCATTGCGAGAAGGACCCCGAGGCGATCAAGGATTGCATCCGGCGCAACGAGCATGTCTCCCTGACGCTCTACCGCGACGGGATTCGTGCCGAGAGCCTGCGCGCGGCGCCGCAAGTGCCCGAGATCGCCGCGCGGGAGATGCTCGCGCTCCAGCCCGCAATGCCGGCGGTGCCGGCATAGGGGCGAGCTGCGTCAGGCGCTTGTTGGCGGGCTGGTTCTCAAATCCATCCGCACCAGCCGTTCAAAGTCGCCACTTCGCTGCCAGAACCCTGGTCGTGTCCTCCCCCCGACTGGCCGCAGCGAACGGTTGACCCGTCTATCCTTTCCAGTTAAGTAATGGCTATGAGCACAGCGACGGAAGAGATCATTCGCGTTTGCGAGGCGCTGCCGCTGGAGAAGCAAGCAGAGGTTGCCGACTTCGCCCGTTTCCTTTTGGCCCGGCAGGACGACGAACGCTGGGAACATCTGCTAGCCTATGCAGGCCCGCGGCCGAAACTGGAAGCTTTCCTTCGCGAGTCCGCCGCCGAACCCGACGAACCGCTCGACCCGGACCGCCTGTGAGGTCCCGCGCCCGGCCCAGCTTCTGGCGCGCTTACGACTCCCTGGACCCCCGCGCTCGCGAGGCGGCCCGCCGCGCCTATTGGCTGTTTCTGGCTGATCCAGGCAACCCCTCCTTGCGTTTCAAGAAGCTTGGCGGTTATGAACACGTCTGGTCGGTTCGGATCAATGAACAGTATCGTGCCGTGGGAGAACGTCAGGGGGACACGATGACCCGGGTCTGGGTGGGCACTCATAATGAGTTCGACAAGCGGTTTTCCTGAACGACCTCCCTCTGCGGCCAGCTTGGAGGTTGCCCGTTACGCTCCCGCGTTGACGGCCTGCCCCGGCCAGGTGAGCAGCGCCGTTCCGTTGATGAAATTACGTGTAGTAACCCGCAAGTGGCTGACAGGGTGCAGCGTGGCAGCTTGCCTGTTAGTTCCGGTGGTGGCCCAGGTACGTGCTCTCGCAGCGGATGCGGCGAAATCAGCCGCGTTGGCGAGTCCTCCCGCCAGCCAGTGGGCTCACGTCGGCCCCGATGGCAAGCTTGCCTATCGCACATTGCCGACCGGCGACCGCATCATGGACTTCTCTTGGGCGGGCTACATGGGCGCAGGGGTGGCGATCCCGACGGTGCCTGTCCGGGTCACCGTCGGCCCCTCAGGTGCTGATGACACTGCCGCTATCCAGGCCGCGCTGGATGCCGCGTCCAGGCTTGAGCCTGTGAACGGCATGCGCGGGGCGGTCCTGCTGAAGCGAGGGGCATACGAATGCCGCAGCGCGCTGTATCTCCGCACGAGCGGTGTCGTGCTCCGCGGCAGCGGCTCCGGGGCAAACGGAACGGCGCTGCGGATGACCGGAACCCCCCATGTCTGCATTTCCTTATCGGGCTCTTGGCATGTCGACCGCACAGGACGCGCGGTTCCCATCGTTGATACCTACGTGCCCTCCGGAGCAAACAGCTTCAGGTTGAGCGACGCCTCCGGGTTCAGTCCAGGGGACGCCGTCCTGGTGAATCGCCCGATAACCCCCGCATGGGTCCATTTCATGCGTATGGATGGTCTCGTGCGCGGGGGCCGCAAGGAGACCTGGCTTTCGGAGTCAGGCTGGATCGAAAGCGAGCGGACGATCAAAGCCATTACTGGCGACGGCATTACCGTGGACGTGCCGCTGAGTGATTCCTTCAACGCCGTTTACCTGGACCCGCCGGGCGCCAGCCTGGTGAAGTGCCTCGGCTCGGGGCGAATATCGCAGGTCGGGGTCGAGCAGTTGCGGATCGTTGCGCCACCGCAGGCGGTCGAGATCCGGGAGCGGCACCACCAGGGGATACGCATGTACGGCGTGTGCGATGGCTGGCTGCGAGACATTGCCATCGAAGACACCGTCAACAGCGTCGGCATCGGCAGCGGCTGCTGCCGGGTGACCGTAGAAGCCGTGAGCGTCCGGCACAGCGTGGCGACCAAAGGCGCGGCCAAGCCGGCGGACTTCTCGGCCGGTGGCTCCCAAATCCTCTTCAACCGGTGTGAGGCGACCGGCAACAACCTGTTCTACTTCGTCACCGGCGCCAGGGTGACCGGACCCAACGTGCTGCTCAACTGCACCTTCCACGGCAACGGGCACATCCAGCCTCACCAGCGGTGGGCCACTGGCCTGCTGGTGGATGGATGCCAGGTGCCGGACAGCGGCATTGACTTCATGAACCGGGGCGAGATGGGCTCCGGTCACGGCTGGACCATCGGCTGGGCGGTGGCCTGGAATTGCGTGGCGCGGAGCTACGTGATCCAGCAGCCCCCCGGTGCGATGAACTGGGCCATCGGTTGCCTCGGCGCCCGCGCCCAAAGCGGCATGCCATTCGGCCACGAACCCAAGCTGCCCGAGGGCACCTTCGATTCGCACGGCACGCCCGTGGCGCCCGCCAGTCTTTACCTGGCGCAATTGCGAGACCGCCTCGGTCCAGAGGCGGTGAAGAATATCGGGTACTAACTCCCACAGGCGCTCGTCAGGGCCAATTCATAAAGGGTCGTAGGGACGCGTTCCACCGCGTCCCCATCTTCCCGAGAAAGCAGGGACGCGGTGGAACGCGTCCCTACCACCCTTCATGAAGTGGCCCTGGGCGCTCGCGTCGCCGGCTGATATTAGTTTGACCCCCTCGCGCCGATTTTCTAGCATCACCCCGTTCTTGAACCACTGAGGCTCATTTTGATGGCGTAACAAACACTGTAACAACAATACATTTCGCGTAGCTTCGGCTGCTGTCCACATCGAAACTGGCATTTTCAATCACAGGACGGCGCTTGAAGGCACGCCCACTCGGGCGTGCCCCAAAGCGTTCCTGTGAGGGCACGCCAGTGCCTGATGTGGGGCGTGAGTAGGTCACGCCCCTTCGTTTTTCAGGCACAGACTCCCTCCAGGAACAGAAGCCATCCCGACAGGGCTGAACGCACACGCGAGCGATTCAGCCTGTGTCGGCAAAACCCCAAAATGCTGCCGCGGGAGAGCAAGCGCTTGGCAGCCTGTTGCTCCCCATCGGCCAGCAAGTGTCCCTGCCGGGGCACTTTGACCTTCCGGTTGTCCTCGAAGCCGCCCGGCCCCTCGGCAAAGGGTACGAGTGCAGGGTCCGCCTAGCCGACGGCACTCTCGAAGAAGCCGTCATCACCCCCGAAGAGGCTACCGCGCTCATGGGCGCCGCCCCGGCCCCTGACGCCAAGGTCCCCCTCGCCAACGCCGAGCACCTCCGGCTCCTGATCGAATCGGCCCGCATCCGCCTGGCGTACGCCCACGACCGCCAGTTCGCCGTGAGCATGTCCGGCATCCGCACGCTGCCGCACCAGATCGAGGCGGTCTATATGAAGATGCTGCCGCAGCCCCGGCTGCGCTTCCTCCTGGCGGACGACCCCGGCGCCGGCAAGACCATCATGGCCGGCCTGCTGATCAAGGAGCTCAAACTCCGCGAAGCCATCGAGCGCGTCCTCATCCTCTGCCCCTCGCCGCTCACCATCCAATGGCAGGACGAGATGCTCCGCTGGTTCGGCGAATCCTTCGACATCATTTTCTCGGCCGTTGACCAGCAGCAGCTCACCAACCCCTGGCAACGCTTCAACCAGGTCGTCGCCTCCATTGATTACGCCAAGCAAGACGAGGTCCGCGAGCGCATCTGGCAGCAGCGCTGGGACCTCATCATCATTGACGAGGCCCACAAGTGCAGCGCCTACACCAAAAAATCTTCCACCCGCGGCGACGAGGCGGAGAAGACCAAGCGCTACCAGTTGGCCGAACACCTGACCGCGCAACCCGCCGGCCACGTCCTGCTGCTCACCGCCACGCCTCACCACGGCGACGACGACCGCTTCGCCCATTTCATCCGCCTGCTCGACCCCGACCTCTTCCCCGAGCCCCATCGTCTCGCCGGCCGGTCCGGCGAAATCCGCCGCGACATCCTCAGCCTCGGCCCGGACTGCCCGTGGGCCCTGCGCCGGCTCAAGGAGGACCTAAAGGACCTGCAAGGCCACCGCCTTTTCCCCGACCGCCACGCCCACACCATCACGTTCAAGCTGAACCGGGACGAGTACGACCTCTACAAGTCCGTCACGGCCTACATCAACGAGTTCCTGCCCCAGGCCAGTGGCCGCAAGAAAGCCAGCGTCGCCCTGGCTCGCACCGTCCTCCAGCGCCGGCTCGCCAGTTCCACGATGGCCATCTTCGAGTCCATCCGCCGCCGCCTGGAGAAGCAACAGACGCTGCTGGAGGAACTGGAGCAGCTTACCCCAGCCCAGCGCGCCCGCCGGCTCGCCCAGCTCCAGGGCCGCTTGACCGATACCGAGCAGGAGGAAGACGACCTTGACGAGTCCGAGCGCGACCACCTCACCGACGAGTTCACCGCCGCCCTCGAATTGGATCAGCTTCGCGCCGAAATCGCCGCTTTGCAGGAACTCCTGGCCCGCGCCCGCCGCGTCCGTGACCAGGGCGCCGACTCCAAGCTCACCGCGTTGCAGGAATGCCTCAAGCGCGCCGAGTTTCACGAGCTGACCGACGGCCGGGGCAAGCTGCTCATCTTCACCGAGCACCGCGACACCCTGAACCACCTGCGCCACAACCTCGAAAAGTGGGGCTACACCGCTACCGAGATTCACGGCGGCATGAACCCCCACGAGCGCAGGCGCGCCCAGGAGGATTTCCGCACCACCAAACAAATCTGCGTCGCCACCGAGGCTGCCGGCGAAGGCATCAACCTCCAGTTCTGCCGGCTAATGATCAACTACGACCTGCCCTGGAATCCCACCCGCCTGGAGCAGCGCCTCGGCCGCATCCACCGCATCGGCCAGGAACGCGACGTCCATGCCTTCAATTTCGTCGCCGCTCAGTCCGAGGAAGGCCAGGACATCGTCGAAGGCCGCATCCTGGCCCGACTGCTCGAAAAGCTCGATCAGATGCGCGAGGTGCTCGCGGACCGCGTGTTCGACGTCGTCGGCGAGGTCCTCTCGCTGAATGATGTCAACCTCCCGGAAATCCTGCGGGACGCCGCCCACGACCCGCGCCGGCTGGATGAATACCTCGACCGCATCGAAAAGGTGGACCCGCAGTTGCTCCTCCAATACGAACAGGCCACGGGCATCGCCCTCGCCCGGGCCAACGTGGATTTCTCCGGCTTCCAGCGTGCCAACCTCGAAGCCGAGGAGCGCCGCCTCATGCCCCGCTACGTCGAGGAGCAGTTCGTTAAAGCCAGCGCCGAAATCGGCCTCAAGGTTGAACCTCGTGCCGATGGCCTCTGGCGCGTCGAACACGTGCTCGCCGATCTTCGCTCCGACCGCCTGGCCTCCGTCCGCCGCGGCGGCCCACCGGAAGCCGCCTACCGGAAAATCACCTTCCATAAGGAGCACCTTGACCAGGACCAGCACATTGACGCCGTCCTGCTCGGTCCCGGCCATCCCCTCTACGCCGCCCTGGACGAGCGCCTGAACGAGAAGTTTGCCGCGCTCAACGGCGGCATGGCCCTGTACGTTGATCCCGCCGCCGAGAAACCCTACCGCCTCCATTTCTTCGAAATCAGCATCCGTGGCCAGAACACGAAAGGCGAAAGCCTGACCCTGTATGGTGAGCTGGTCGCCGTCCGCCAAGACCTCGATGAGCCCGACGTTGAACTCCACGACGCCCCCTCAACTCTCAACCCTCAACTCTCAACCTTCTCCGTAGTTCCTGCCGACTGCCTCCTGGACCTGCCCGCCCTCCCGTCGCCGCCCCAGGCCGTCAGCCGCATTGACCCCGGCCCGGCCGCCGACTTTCTCAAAGCCACTTACCAGACCGAGCGCCGCCAGGCCTGTCAGGACGAGCGTGCCCGGTTCATCAAGGTCTGCCGAGACTACTTGGAAAAGTCCTTTGAGGCCCGCATCCGAGCCGCGCGGAACCGGTTCATGGCTCTCCGCGCCCGCGAGGCCAAAGATCCCTCCGTAAGCGTTGCCCGCCAGCGCGCCGAAAACGAACTCACCGACCTCCAGCGTGCCGAGAAGGAGCGCATGGCCGGCCTTGACCGCCTCGCCGTCGCCCGTCACGGCCCCGTTCGCCACGTCGCCACCGTCCTCGTCGTTCCCGCGACCGCTTTAGCTCCTCTCGCCCATCCCGGTTCCCCTCTCCCATCGGATGGGAGAGGGGTCAGGGGTGAGGGCTCCGATGTGAGGGCGGCCATCGCCGATCTCCTGGAGGACCTCGACCCCGAGCAAAAGCGCAGATGTGAACTGGCCGCCGAAGATGTGGTGGTTGGCTATGAGACCACTCGCGGCTGGGAAACCGAGCGCGTCGGCCACCAGAAAATCGGTTTCGACATCCGCAGCCTCGGCCCCGCCGACCCGCAAACCGGCTATCGCGACCCGCTCACCAGCATCCGCCGCATCGAGGTCAAAGGCCGCAAGCGCGGCGCCACTATCCGCCTCACTACCAACGAATGGTACAAAGCCGTCCAGCTCGGCGACTCCTACTGGCTCTACGTCGTTTGGGACCCGCTGGGTAAGCCGGACAAAACCCCTCTCATGATCCAGAACCCGGCCAAACACCTCGACCACGCCAAAAAAGAGATCGTGGCCGCCCGCTACTTCGACATACCGGCCGACGCCATCGAACGCGCCGCCGGCAAACAAAAGGAAGGATGATGAGCACGTCCCTATTCGATCCTTATGAAATCCGTGCCCGGCTCATTCCCGCCGCCTTTGTCGCCTCACCGTTGCTCTTGCCGATCGTCGCCTTCAGACTAGTAGCCCTATCCACGCTCACGTCCACCGCAATTGCGACCGGCGTGCTTCTCATACTCCTTTACGCTCTTTCGCTTTTCCTCGCCTTCCTGGGCAGGCGGGCGGAACCAGCCCTGTGGCAGTCATGGGGAGGGCCACCGTCGCTGACAGTGCTGACTGAGGCCGACAAAACCTTCCCAGCTATAACCAAGCAAACGATTCGTGACGAGGTGCGCCGGCTGTACAACATCGACTTGACGTCAGTTGCCGCTGAACCTAACGTGTGGCGGGAGCGAGCGACAGAAGCCTTCCGGCTGGTTCGCCAGTATCTCCGCCAGCAGTCGCCCACTGGCATCTGGAGCGTTCACAACGCGGAGTACGGCGCAATACGGAACATTCTCGCATCTGCCTGGGTGTGTTTCGCATTCGCGCTTGCGGCTGCAGTGGCCTGTGCCGTGGGCTGGTGGATGGACGGAAAGCCCTTGCCAGGGGCACCGGCGATCGTCGGACTAACCATTGCGGCAGTCGTTGTCGTAGTCAGATGTACGATTCTGCCAAGGCTCGCCCGATCGATCGCCTTTGGCTATGCCGAGTCCGCTTGGTCGTGCTTCCTGAACGCGGCAAAACTAAGCCAACCGCAACCCCAAGAATCCCCCAAATGAGCCTTCAAATCCTAGTGTACAATGTAGGCCGAGGGCTTTGTGTGGCCATCGCCACACCCAACGGCCATTTGGTTCTTTACGACTGCGGGCGCGGGGAGGACTCCTCTCCAGTCGTTGCGTTGGCCAAGAAGAAATGGACTGGCCGCAATGGCTTTCCTCTCACAAAGCTGATCATCAGCCACCCGCACAACGACCACATCGCCGACATTGAGAGCATAACCAAGCTGCTAAGGCCGTCTATACTCCTGCGGCGGCAAGACTTGGACTGGAAGCGCGTTCTGTCCGGCGCAGAACCATCCCAGGCCATGAAACACTACTGGGCAAACTATTGTCCCCCACAGTACACGCAGCCAATACCAGCCGGCAACTATCCCGACTGGGGCGACGGAATGTCGCTGACCTCCTACTGGCTCGACGTTGCGGCTTTGGCTCGGGTCAGTGCCTCCGATAACTCGTACACGAACAACAGTTCCATTGTCACCATTCTGAAATACCGAGGCTACACGTTCGCGCTGCTCGGCGACGTGGAGGCCGAAGCGCTGGAAGCTCTCACCGCTGCAACACCTAACCTCCACAGTCAAATCGCGGGCTCGACTGCTCCCGATGGGACGACGACCGGGGGAATAGATTTCCTCCTCACGGCTCACCACGGCCATCCATCCGGTTTTTCCACTCACTGGTTCCACCTCACAGGCCCGACTCGCATCTTCAATATCGTATCAGAGCGCAGTTGCGGCAATGAGGAAGACCCGTCAAGGGTCGCTGTGGACTCTCGCTACTGCCAGGAGGAGTACTGCCTCGGAAGGAACCGCGCCGAGCGCAAGGTCGTCTCCACCAGAACTGACGGCAACATTCTTGTGACCATTGATAACGAGGGGAAATGGGAGTGGGCGACGTCTTAGCTGACTTGCCGACATCCATATATGACCAACGATAAGCGCCTCATCGAAGACTACCTTCCCATCGAAGCTATTAGCGCCGAGGCATCGCGTGAGAAGTCCGTCCGCAAGGGCCATATCTCCACGCTCCACCTCTGGTGGGCGCGGCGCCCGCTGGTCGCCTGCCGGGCTGCGGTGTACGGCGCGCTGGTGCCTGTTTCCCAATTCGTCCCGAACGGTGCCAGCGATGAAAAGAAGCAATCCCTTGGGCGCGCCAATGCAGCTAAGTTCGTGAAGGCGCTTTGCCAGTATCCCGGCTCGCCGGCCGTCATCAAAGAAGCGCAATCGCACATCCTCCAAGCGCATGCCAAAAGACTGTCCGAAGAACAAGGCAAGACCGTTACTGTGGAGGACAATCTTGCAGGCAAGGCGCCCCGCCCCAAAGTGCTCGATATGTTCGCTGGTGGTGGCGCCATCCCCCTGGAAGCCCTCCGGCTTGGCTGTGTAGCATACGCGCTCGACCTCAACCCGGTCGCCCACATCATCCAGCTTTGCACCCTCGTTTATCCCCAGGTATACGGCAAACCCGACCCCACTGCCCGCGGCATGACGGGGCCGAAGGACAAAGACGGGCAGCCAACCTGGGGCGGGCTAGCGAGCGAAGTTCGCTACTGGGGCGAGTGGGTCCTCAACAGCGTCAGAGCCCAAATCGGGGACCTCTATCCCCTCATCCCCGATCCGGCGTTCAAGGGCAGACGGCAGGAACTCCAAACCGATTGGCTCAGGGAGCACGACGCCGAGAAAGTGCCTCCCGGCTACCTCCTGCCAGTCGCTTATCTCTGGACACGCACCGTCACATGTAAGAACCCCGAGTGCCGGGCCACAGTTCCGCTTCTCAGACAAACCTGGCTCTGCAAGAGGGAAAAACGGTACATCGCGCTTAAGGTGATCGCTCCGCGCGGCAAGAAGGAAGCGCGCTTTGAGATCGTCGAGGCAGGTACGGAGAGCGGGCTGGGCTTCGATCCAACAGGGTTTTCCAAAGCGGGTAATGCCACTTGTCCGTTCTGCGGGACGGTCGCGGATAGTGATTACGTCAAAGCCGAGGGGAGTGCGGGGCGCATTGCTCACCAGATGATAGGCGTGGCCTGCACGCAAACCGGCAGGTCTGGCAAGGTGTACCTCGCCGCTACTGACCTTGAGGAATTGGCTCTGGATGAAGCGAGTATGAAGCAACGGCTCACGCGGCTTTGCGAGAAAACGAGACTCACTGTGCCGGATGAGCCGATCGTCAATGACGCGAAGAACGCCAACTTCTGTGTCCTGTACGGGCTCAAGACGTTTGGCGATTTGTTCACGACCCGTCAGGCACTTTGCCTTCTTACATTCGTGGCGGCTGTGAAGCGCGCGCACGCTGAGATGCTGAAAGCGGGTATCACTCCTGACGCTGCAAGAGCCCTGGCTACTAATCTCGCGGTTCTTGTGGACCGGCAAGCGGATTACAACTCCACGCTTTGCAGTTGGCACAATACCCGTGAGTTGATCGGTCACACTTTCACCCGCCAAGCCATTCCCATGGTCTGGGACTTCGTGGAGCTTGCGCCTTTTGGCGGAGCATCCGGCTCTCCAGAAGGCGCCCTGGATTGGATTGTCGGTGTGGCAGACGCGCTAGCTTGCTCAGGCCTGCCGGCGGTAGTGAAGCGAGGATCGGCCACTTCCTTGCCATGGAGTGACGCTGAGCTGGACGCGGTGGTGACTGACCCACCGTACTACGATAACGTGCCGTACGCTGATATTTCGGACTTCTTCTTCGTGTGGCTGAAGCGCACGCTCGGCGACCTTTACGTGGAACACTTCGCCGGCCACGGCACGCCCAAGAAACAAGAGGCTGTAGCCGACGCGACGAGACATGGTGGTTCACAGGATAGAGCCATGCGCGCTTACGAAGAGATGATGGCGCAAACCTTTCAAGAGGCTCATCGCGCGCTCAAGGCAAGCGGGGAATTGACAATAGTCTATGCTCATAAAACGACGCTCGGATGGGCAACACTTGTTGATGCGTTACGAAAAACAGGGTTCGTCGTCGCGGAAGCCTGGCCGTTAGATACGGAGATGGGAGCGCGGTTGCGAGCGGTCAATTCCGCCGCCTTAGCCTCCAGCATCTTTCTTGTGGCCCGGAAGCGTGGTGGCGTGGAAACCGGCAACTACGAAGACCAGGTCAGAAACGAGTTGGAGCAGATCGTGCGCGAGCGGGTAGAGACGCTGTGGGAGAATGGCATTTCAGGGGCAGATTTAGTGATTGCCTGCGTCGGCGCAGGGCTCAGGGCCTTTACCCGCTTCTCTCGTGTGGAGTACGCGAACGGACAGGAGGTCCCAGCCGAACGGTTTCTCAGCGAAGTGGAAGCCGCAGTTCTCGAAGCCATCCTCGCCAAGCTCGCCAAGACCGTAGGCGCCAAGAACGGCCAGACCTCACTTGCCAGCCTTGATCCCGCGACACGCTTCTACATTCTTTGGCGTTATACATACGGGGCCGCCGAGCTTGAGGCCGGTGAGGCCATCGTTTTCGCCAACGGCACCCACGTTGAACTTGATGGCCAGAGCGGCCTCTCTGCTGGCGCGCGCGCCGTGCTGGAAAAGAAGAAAGGGAAGTACCGTCTCCGCGACTTCACTGAGCGCGGCAACGACGATGATCTTGGCCTGCCCGACAGCGACGGCAAGGCTCCGCCGATCATAGACAGCCTCCACCGCCTGGCGTGGCTGTTGGAGCACAAGCCCCCGCGCATCCCCGAGTTCCTTGCGGATGCCGGTGCGAGCATTGAACAATTGCGCCTGGTCGCCCAGGCACTCGCCGGCCCGGCGTTGAAAGGCGGCGAACTGGCGGACATCTCCCCCAGCGCCGAGCAATCCACTCTCGGCAAGCTTCTTGCCAACTGGCAAAGCGTCGTTGAAGGCAAAGCCGCAGTCGCCGACCGCCAAAAAGGCCAACAGCGATTTCTCTAACTGAAAGGTCCACCCTATGCCGCTCAAACCCTGGATTGAATGCGTCAACCTCCACCCTGACGTCCTCAAAGAAGACGCCGGCTCCGACATCTTCGCACTGGACCTCGGCCCTTTGGCCGATAACTCCGGCACTGTCGCGCCCGTCTATCGCGACCCGGAAGCGTTCTTCCGGGCCTCCTACCTCACCGCCGGACTGAAATCGTTGCTGGAGGACGTGCTGAAGCGCCTGGCTGGCAAAGGCGGCCCGCCCGTGCTCAAGCTTCTTACGCCATTCGGGGGCGGCAAATCCCACGCGATGGCTGCTTTGTACCATGGCGCCGGCAATCGCGGGGCCCTGAACGTCATCCCGGAAGGCAAGGGCTTGGCGGATCCCGGGAAGGTCCGCATCGCCGTCGTGGACGGCCAGTTCTTCAACGCGCAGAAGGGCAAAGCATCCGATGGCATTCAGACCCAAACCCTCTGGGGCTGGATTGCCCTCAAGCTGGGCGGCAAGAAAGCCTATGAGGACTTTCGGAAGAACGACGAGGAGCGAGGCACCCCTGGCGCAGACGATTTGATGAAGCTATTCGGCGACGGCCCAAACCTCATCTTGCTGGATGAAGTCCTCGAATACCTTATCAACGCCGGCGGGGTGAAGGTCCTCAAAACCGATCTGCGCGAGCAGACGCTCAACTTCATCAAAGAACTGACGGTCGCGGCCTCCAATTCGCCCCGCACTGTAGTGGTCATGGCTCTGCCGTCCAGCCAACCCCGTGAAACGCTGCAGCACGCACAACTGCTTTCCACCCTCGACCACTTTGCCGGGCGCAAGGACGCCTTGCGGGAGCCTGTTGAGCAGGATGAAGTCCTGAAAGTCATCCAGCGCCGCCTTCTGGAAAAGCTGCCCGACCCGGCGGTGGCCGACGGCGTCGGCGCCGAGTTCCAGGGCATCGTCGCCAACATGCGCAAAGCCTACGCCACCAGCACCGCTGACGAGCAGCAGGCCGACGAGGAAGGCATCGCCCTCCATAAGCGCATTCGCGACGCCTATCCCTTCCATCCAGCCCTCCTGGACCTGATGCGACAGCGGTGGGCCGCCCTGCCGGAATACCAGCGCACCCGCGGGGCGCTCCGTTTCCTGGCCGTCTGCCTCCGCTCCCAGCGGAAAGCCGAAAAGAGCGGTATCGTTCTCAGCCCGGGCGATGTGGCGCTGGCCGACCACAACGTCCGGCGCGCCCTCATCAAAGAACTCAGCCTGATGAACCGGTTCGACGCGGCATTCGAGGCCGACCTGGTTGGCGCCCGCGCCCGCGCCCGGCGAATTGATCAGCGCCGGGCCAAAGAGAACGCCGCCGAAGTCGGCAAGAACGTCGCCCAACGCCTGGCGAATGCCATATTCCTCTTCTCGTTCGGCGGCCTGCGCCGCGAAACGGCCGGCACCACTGAAGTCCTTCCACCGGGTGTCACCGAACCGGACTTGCTGGCCGCCTGTGTCGGGCCTGACCTGGACAGCCTGACTGCGAAAGCCTGCCTATCGGAACTGCGGCAGCAGTGCCTCTATCTCCACTTCGACGGCGTCCGCTACTGCTTCAAGCAGGACCCGAACGTCACCCTCCTGATCGAGCAGGAAGCCGACGCCGTCGCCCGCGACGAAGATGCTGTCACCAACGCCATCAAAGAGATGCTGGAGCAGCGCACCAGCGGTCACCACGGCGCGGTGATCTGGCCCACGGAATCGGGCGCCATCCCGGACAAACAGCCACGCTTCCAGTTGGCCCTGCTCCCCCTGGACTTCGCTGCTGAATCCGAAAAGACCCAGGACTCAACAGCCAGGGACCTCCTGGAAAAGTGCGGCGCCGGTCCCCGCAGCTACCGCAACGGCATTGGGCTCGCCGTCCCGTCTGCCGACCAGGTGGAAGGGCTCCGGCGCGAGGTCCGCTACCTCCTCGCCATAGAGCGGGTGCGCAAGAATGCCAAGAAGCTGAACCTGACGAAGGAGCAGGGTGAGGAATTGCGCGAGCGGGAAGCCACTCACGCCAGCGCCGCTGAGTCCGCACTGCTCAAGCTCTATACCGAAATCTGGCTGCCCAAACTCGACTCTGGAGCCATAGCTTTGGAGAAAATCGCGGTCGGCGGCCGGCCACTGCAAACCACCCTAAACGAGGACCACGAGGCGATGGTCTTCGAGCGCGGCATGGAGCTGATCATGCGCGTTCAGCCCCGTCTCTTTGATTCTATTACCCCGCCGAAGATAGTCTCCCTGTTCAAGCTGGGCGAAGGCACGCCGCCACGCCTGGGCATCCCGACCGCGGACATCGTGGATGGCTTCTTCTCGTTCCTCGGCTTCACCCGGTTGGTGTCGGAAGCCCCCATCCGCAAAGCGATCGTGCGCGGCATCAAAGAGTGCGCCTTTGGCTATACTACTGCTCCCACGCCAGCCCTCGGTCTGGATGGCAAATTCGCGCTCGCTCGGTCTAAGGTCAGCTTCGATGCGACCGTCATCGAAGACGAGATAGACCTCGAAGCGGGTTTCCTCATCGTTCCCCAAGCCATTCCGCAGGACGCGCCCAGCTCTGCAGCGGCCCCGCCCGGTCCAACCCCTCCCGGCCCCGTGCCCTCGGGCCCAACGCCGCCCGGCCCGGTTCCCCCCGGTCCGACGCCACCTGGCCCGACGCCGCCAGCGCCCGGCCAGCCTCAGACAACGGTGGAATTCAGCGTCACCGCCGACAAGGACAAGGTTTTCACGGCCTGGAACGCCATTGCCAATCTCGCTGAAATGGCCGGCCAGGTGACGCTCACGATCAAAGCCGAGAAGCCGGATGGGTTCGATAAGAGCAAGCTCAACAACGGCGTGCTCGAACCTCTCCGCGAAGCGGACCTTCTGCAGTGAAGCGCTGGTCTAAGCCCGATCCAGCGGCTCATCTTGGCCTGGCACTGGAGTAGCCCAACCCAAACGTAACATTCGCTGAGTTCCGGTGAAGCAGGAAGTCAGCCACTGAAAGCAGGGAACGCCCGCGTATCCCTGCGAGCGCCAGGATGCGGGAGATCAGGCAATATCCGGGCCTGCACCTGGCGGGAAGCATCGGTGGGGTTGCGAATGACCAGCTTGGGTGTGATTCCCCGAAGTGCTGCGAATGGCGCATGCGTCGCTCGTAAATCGCTGAGGATTAGGTGCTTGCCTGAATGACCAGAGTGCCTGCTCATTCACAGCCTTCGCGGGGCAGAGTCCGCCAGACCCCAGCCGGAACCACACGGCAGGGTTGTCCATATCAGCTTGTTGAGATCCTCTGCCCCGATAACCTGCGTCGCCGGTGGCGACCGGCTGCCCCGCCGCTGCGTCGTTGGCAGGTTACTGTGGCCTCACCGGTGCCCCGTTGTTACCTCACCGTGACCTCACCGTGACCTCCCCGTTACCACACCGTAGTACCTCTAATAGCCTATTAGAGGTACTACGGTGTGGTGACGGGGAGGATACGGTGTGGTGACGGCGGAGTCGGCTGTGAGCAGGAGTGGGCGCGGCAGCCCACGCCACCGCGCGACCGCGAGCGGTCCCTGGCTGGTGGTCCACTACCTGCCGGTTCATGCGAAATCCCAGCGCCGGGAAAGCGAGGCGCTGAGTCAGTATCCCAGCGCCGCTTTCCTCTCGGCGGCCGTTTCCAGGGGCGGCTTCTGCTGCACGAGGGCCTCCTGCCCGGCTTCCTTCACTTGTTTGCTTTGCGCAGCGTTGAATTCAATGTCCGCCTGGTATTGAGCTGGGACATCGGCTTCCGCATAGATGGCTTGCACCGGGCACTCGGAAACGCAGGCAGTGCAATCTATGCACTCGTCCGGATGAATGACCAACTGATTCTCCAGCTCGTAAAAGCAAGCCACGGGGCACACCTCGACACAGTCGGTGAACTTGCACCCCTGGCATTTACTAGTGACAATATGGGCCATGTCTGTACCTCCTAGCGCCACCGGCCATGTCCGCCGGGACCGCAATGCGGGTGAGCCGGATACCTATATGAGAATGGGCTAGCCAATGGTTGTCTCGTCTTCATAACACGTGCTAAGGAAATCACACTCGTCCATTTCCTGAAGGCTTTCAAGGGCTCGATCCGAGAATGCCGCAGCAATCTGCTGGCGCAATTCCGGGTGGAGCCGGTGCTTGCAAATGAACCCCTCAGCGCCCTGGGCCAGGCAAGTCGCTCTCACTTCTTCCGACTCCTCGCCGGCAATGATGATCACCCGGGTCCCGGGAGAGTATTCACGGATAAGAGCCAGGCTTTGGAGGCCGTTGATCCATGACAAGTGGAGGTCCAGGAGGACGAGATCCGGGTGTCGGCTCGCCACGAGTTTGATAGTTTGGCAGCCGTCGCCGGTCGTGGCCAGCACCTCCAGACGTGGGAGGGCCTCGACGGCCATTCTCAGCATCTCCCGATATAGTTCGCTGCCATCTGCGATCACTGTGCTAATGGGAGCACTGGGGTGGCGGGGGCCATTTGGCTGAGAGGGTTTTGGAGCAAGGCATTTCACAAGAGGGATGCTGCCGGGGAGAAAGGGTTTAACGGTCTGGTTTGGGGAAGAGCTTGCGAAAGGCCGGGCGCAACCGGGTGGAGAGCCGCTGCTTGTCCACAAAAGCATTGGTGCCGGCGGCGAGGGCAGCCTTGCGGCATCCCGGGGTGTCGTCAGCCGTCACGAGGATTACCGTAGGCGCCGGAAAGCGCGCTTTGATCTGGCGGGTGGCCTCCAGTCCATTGATTCCAGGCAGGTGCAGGTCCATCAGCACCAGGTCCGGCTTCAGCTCCGTCACTCGCCGGACCGCGGCGTACCCGTCTGTGGCGCAGCCGACGAGCTGGACATTGCTTTCTTGTCCCAGGAGCGATGAAAGCACTCTCAGGAGCGACGGGGAGTCGTCCACGATCACGGCGCGAAGGGGCCGGCCGTTGGCGCCGGGTGCCGCAGGGCCATGATCGGTCTGCGCGCGGGCGGCGTGGGTCGTGCCTGCCCTCGTGGTGGGCCGGCTGGCTTGACTGCGATAGGCGAGAGCGTTCATGAGTTGGCGCGGAGTTTCAGCCTTGGGGGGGCGTTGGTTGGGGCCGGGACATGCATTCCGGATCCCGCCTTGCGCAAGCGGATTTCGAGTACGCTCTCGGCAAAGAGCGTGTTGATCTCCCGCGGGTTGGCGTCGTCCGGCAGCGCGAAGCGGCGCACAAAATACCCGTGGGGACGTTCGACGCGCAGCAGCTTGCGCTCGCTTTGCCAGGGGTTGGCGCGTTCTCCGCAGATCACCAGTTGGTCCTCCTCGACGGCGACTTGGAGGTCGTCGGGTCTGACATCAGGCAGGTCAATTCTGAAAAGGTACTCTTCAGCGTCCTCGACGATATCCACGGGGGGAAACCAATCCGCGCCGTCCACGTGCGCCTGGCAGGCGGGAATCGCCGCCAGTTGGGTCAAGAGGCGATCCTGCGGGCCGTGTGAGGTCTCATTCATAAATCTCGCGCGGCATTGGGTCAGCTCACGGCGACGAGCGAAACCAGTTGGTTATCGCCGTCGCGGGCGGTGCCGGAAGCCTGCGGGTCAAGCGTGGGCCGGCCGTCCACCAGGAAGTGATATTGGTGATGGCCGTGGGGGAGTTCCACCTGGATATACCACCAGCCGTCCACTCGGTGGCTCATGGGCATGGGGTGCCAGCGGTTGAAATCCCCAGCCAAGGCGACCGATTTAGCGGCGGGAGCAGAGCAATAGAAGTTAGTGGGATGCAGTGAATTATGAGCCGAGTAGAGCTGATTAGTGGCGGCTTCAATTACGGCTTTCATACGTATCTCATCGCAAAGTTAGACGCCGCGAATGCTGCCGGGTTCTGGCTTTTAATTTTGCGTTAATCTCCTGTTAATGATCGGGCGAGCGCGCCAAAGCGCCGGAAAGCCTGCACCAACCCACCCTGCCGGTCGGCCCGGCCTATCGCGGCAAGGAAACCCTGGTGCCCACGGCGCAGGGGAAGCAGCGCGCAGAAAAGGCGGTCCACCGCTGGGCAGGTGGAGGCAGAGGCCGTGCTCGGCCCGCAGTCCGCGGGTATGGACGTTATTTTCGACCAGGGTGGCGACTGCGATGGCGTCGCTCATCCCGGCTGACTTTGGCCCGGGGGGCTCTCTGCATCAGTGTTCTGGCGGGCGATGATTTTATCGTAGTACTCCCCGTAATGCTGCTTGGCACAGTCCGGGCATACGGTGTGGGTGAAGCTGGCCTCCGAACGTTGAGAAATAAAGGACTCGATGGGCTGCCAGTTTTGTTCCTCGTTCCTGATCCGCTTACAGAAGCCGCAGACGGGAAGCAAGCCGTGGAGCACCCGGATTTCACGAGCTTGACGAGTCACGCGGGCGATGAGCACCGAGAAAGTCACAAGCACCACCATTCGTATTCCGGCGTTGGCGAGAGAGTCGGCGAGAGGCCCCCGCGCCGGTTCCGTGAAACTGAACAGGAGGTGTGCCGCAGGCATGAGCGTCGCGAACGCGATTCCCCACCAAGGCCGGCTGCATGCCGCGGCCAGAGCTACAGGAATCACGAACAGAATCGCCAGGTGAATGAAAGGGCCTGCGAAATAGTCTGCGCCAAGGATGACCGCGGCCAGGCCAGCCCAGATCAAGGGGAACCACTTTCCAGATTTACCCCGCTCGTTTGTGATCGGTTCTATCATTACGCTCCAGGAATTTCGCCGAAGCTCTGGCCTTGATGCAACCTTCTTGCTGCAGTTCGGCTGCGAGCAGATGAAGCGGCGCCTGGGAGCGCGTGATCCAGGCGCGCACGCGCATCTCCTGCCCGATGATCACCGGCTTGCGGTAGCGCACCTTCAACTCGGCGGTCAGGGCGACGCATCCTTGCGCGAACAGGCAATTGGCCATGGCCCCGTCCAGCAGGGAGGCAATCATTCCACCGTGCAGGAATCCCTGGAAGCCCTCGAGGGCGGGGTGGCCGTGAAGGGAGGCGCTCACACTCCCGTCCTGGTGAACGGCGAAATCCAATCCGAGGCCGAGGGGGTTGGACGGGCTGCAGACGACACAGAAGGGGTGGGCCTGGCTGCGGATGGCTGTGAGCCTGGCCCGACTGGACTGGGATAATGCGGTCATGATCGGCTTGTGCATTGACGGTTTGCGGATGGGAGGGAGCAAAGGAGGTGCCAGTGGTGAAATCACGGCTGCCGTTATGCTTCGGGAGGCAGGTTGCACGAGGTGGGGTCGGGGCAGCGTGGCATTTTGCCACACTGCGCCGCACGCCGGGATGTGGCTGGCCAGCGGCGAAGACCGAGCCTAAGCTGCGCCTGATGCTGAGCAACCTGCTGGATTACATCCCTGACGGCGTTTTCACCGTGGACGCGGAGTGGCGGGTAACGTTCTTCAATCGCGCGGCGGAGCAAATCACCGGGATCAAGCGCGCCGAGGCGGTGGGCCGGCGCTGCTGCGACGTATTCCGGGCCAGCATCTGCGAGAACGCCTGCGCCTTGAAGCAAACCCTTTCCACCAATCGGCCCGTGGTGAACAAGGTGGTCTATATCGTGGACGCCCGCGGCCAGAAAATCCCCATCAGCATCTCCACGGCGGCACTGAGGGATGAACGGGGCCGGATCGTAGGCGGCGTGGAGAGCTTTCGCGACCTGCGCATCGTTGAGGCGCTGCACCAGGAGATGGAGCAGCAAAACTCCTTCTCCGACATCATTGGGCGCAGCGCGGCCATGCGGCAGATATTCGAGCTGCTGCCCGAAATCGCCGAAAGCGAGAGCGCGGTGCTCATCGAGGGCGCCAGCGGGACGGGCAAAGAGTTGTTTGCCCGCGCCCTGCATAGCCTGTCCCGGAGGCGGGCCAGGAGGTTTGTGCCGATCAACTGCGGGGCGCTGCCGGACAACCTGCTGGAGTCGGAGCTGTTCGGCTACAAGGCGGGCGCCTTCACCGACGCGCGGCGCGACAAGCCGGGCCGGTTCGCGCTGGCCCAGGGAGGCACGATCTTCCTCGATGAAATCGGCGACATCTCCCCCGCCATGCAGGCGCGGCTGCTCCGGGTGTTGCAGGAGCGCGTTTATGAGCCACTGGGCGCCGTGGAGCCGGTCAAAGCCGACGTGCGCGTCGTCACCGCCACCAACAAGAACCTGAGCAAGCTGGTGGAGCAAGGCCGGTTCCGCGAGGACCTGTTCTACCGCGTCCACGTCATTCGCCTCGAACTGCCGCGCCTGCGGGATCGGCGGGAAGACATCCCCTTGTTCATTGATCACTTCATCGCGCGCTTCAATCGGCTCAAGGGCAAGGACATTGCCGGCGCATCCGATGCCGTGCTGGCGCGGCTCATGGAACACGACTTCCCCGGCAACGTGCGGGAGTTGGAGAACATCATCGAGCACGCGTTCGTCCTGTGCCGCGGCGGAGTCATCGAGCTGAAGCATCTTCCGCCGGCCCTGCGCGGCGGCGCGTTAGGTGAAGCGCTGCGCCTGGGCAAGGCCATGACGCTGGAGTCCATGGAAAAACTGCTCGTTGCCGATGCGCTGCGCCGTCATAGTGGCAATCACCAGAAGGCGGCCAAAGAGCTGGGCATCAACCCGAGCACGCTCTTCCGCAAACTGAAAGCTTATCGGCTGGCCAGGAAAGCCTGATTCTGGCACGCTTTAAGCCGTGCCGCCCTGGGCATGAAACAGACCCAGGCCAAGCAAAGCTATGAAACGACCTGTGCATGATCCTGAAACGCTGGCCAATCATCGGCAAATCCAGCGGCGCATGGCCCGGCTGCGCCAATTTGGCTATGACTCGCCGGCAGCCATTCAGTTCGTCCTGGAGCAGGCCTCTCCCCTGGGCGGCTCCGTGCTCGAGATCGGTACCGGCAAGGGGCGATTCCTGGTTAGGCTGGCTCCGCAAGCGACATCCGTAACGACAGTGGACGTCTCCGCCGAGGAGCAGCACTGCGCCCGCCTGAGTGCGCGCTACGCCGGCGTGGAGGACAAGATTCGGTTCGTTCGACGGGATGCGGCCCGCCTGCCCTGGCGCGCGGCCGCATTTGATGCTGCCGTCACCATGAACGCCATGCACCACATCCCGCATTTCGAGCGCGTGCTGGAGGAAATGCTGCGGGTCGTCAAGCCCGGCGGCAAGATTGTCCTGGCTGACTTCAGCCCACGCGGCTTCCAGATCCTTGCCCGCGAGCACCGGGACCAGGGCAAGACCCATCCGCGCGAGCGTTACGACTTTCGCAAGCTGCAAAGACTCCTGGACAAGAAAGGCATGGCCACCCGACTGTGCAAAGGCTGCAACCAGGAAATGCTGGTCGCGCTCGTTCCGGCCGCAAGCAACTTTGCCGCGTCTCACAACTCTTGGCGAGGGAGAGCGTCCTCGCGAGCCCACCTTCCTTCCGGAACCCAGAAAACCAGGGCCCGCGAGGAGGCTCGCCTTCCCCTCGCGCGGCGTCACTCCCAGCGCCTTGTATAAAGCAGGCGCTAGTGCGCAGGCTGAACCTTAAGGTCATGGCCGCAAACGCGGGTTGCAGGACACAAGGGGTTGTCTCGCTGTGGCTGATGGTCGCCTCGAACCCAGCGGCAAGGCTCGCCAGCGGCATTAGCCGAAATTTCACGGTTGGGGCCATGCGAGAAAGGTAAGTCGTTGATTTGCAGCGCGAGGACCAAAAAGGTCTCCACCACAATTCAGGCTACCTCTCGCGGGTCGTTACGGGTGCCGGGGCCTGTGCCCGGCGTATGCGCGG
>DATKNZ010000358.1:0-29293 GCA_035541055.1 Candidatus Acidiferrum sp.
CGCAGGTTACCAGGGCGTTGCTGGCGCGCATCAGCAGCGGGATGCCTCCTTTGGCCGCCACCGCGCCGATGGACTTCTCAGCATGAATCGTCAGCAAGCCCGCCGCCAGGGACAGGGCAAGGAACGGCGCTTTTTCCCCGGCCAGCCTGCGCCACCCGGCGGTGGTTCGGTCGAGCGGCCAGTAGTCCAACACGAGCATCAGCAGCGGAAGGGTGACCAGCGTCGTCTTGCTGGCGAGGCTGCACGCGAAGAACAGCAGGGACAGCGAGTAGCGCAGCAGCACCGGCTCCCGCGGCGCCTCCTTCCGCTGCGCGTAGCCGACATAGAACCAGAGCGAGACAAAGCCAAAGAAGGCGCTGAGCACGTCCTTGCGCTCGGCGACCCAGGCGACGGACTCGACATGCAGCGGATGCAGCGCGAACACCGCCGCCACCACCGCGCTCCGACCCGCATACCCCGTCATCCGGTGGAGCAGCAGGAACAGGAGCACCGTGTTCGCGGCGTGCAGCAACACGTTCGTCAGGTGGTGTCCCCAGGGGTGCAGCCCATAAAGTTGCACGTCCAGCATGTGTGATAGCCATGTCAGGGGATGCCAGAATCCTGCAGACAGGTTGGCGAATGCCCAGTCCACCTGTCCCCAGCTCAGGCCGCGCAGCACGTGCCAGTTGTCGGTCACATAAACGGTGTCGTCGTAACCCACGAAGTCGCACCACAGCGCCGGCGCGTAAACGGCCAGGGTCCCGGCGGCCAGCAGCAGCGCGATGACCCACGGGCGCAATGGGGGGCCGGCGGCTTTAGGCGGTAGCGATGCCGGCGCCGGTGCTCGCCGCCCCGCGCAAGCCTGGGACGCGCGCCGGCTCATCCGCTGGCAATGACGCGGCGGACGTTGGCACCCGCCCACGCAGGCTTGAATGGCTTCCGATCTAACGGCATTCCGATTCCGATGGCTTCATCGGAACCGGATCATCTAAGCAGAGGCGCGGCGAGTCTGGCCAGCAGGTTATTGAGCAGCGCCAGGGAGCCTCGTGGCCGCTCCGCCCTCAGCGACGGGCGGCGGCCTCGGAAAGGGAGTGGGTTTGCGCCAGCGCCGCAGTCAGGTCGCGGATTAAGCCCAACCGCTCGTTCTCCTCCTGCCTGCGCTGCGTAATGTCCCGGGCAATGGTCGAAGCCCCGAGAATATGACCCGTTGCATCCCGGATGGGCGAGACGGTCAGCGACACCTCCACCGGCGTGCCGTCCTTGCGCAGGCGCACGGTCTCGAAACGAGCTATGTCCTGGCCCTGCCTCGCCGGGTCGAGAATGTCCGGTGGCTCCTCCGGTCGGTAGGCGGGAAACAGGACCGATGTCGAACGCCCGATCATTTCCTTGCTGCTATAGCCGTAAAGCCGCTCCGCGCCGGAATTCCAGGTCACGACCGTTCCCTCCAGCGTCTCGCCGATAATGGCGTCGCTGCACGACTCAACAATCGAGGCGAGAAAGGCGATCATGCGTTCGCTCTCCCGCCGCTCGCGCCTTTCCTGGGCTGCCTGCAATTCGCGCCTGATCGCCGGCACAAGCCGCACCAGCCGCGTCTTCATGACATAATCGTGCGCGCCGGCCTTCAAGGTTTCAGCCACCGCCTCCTCGCCCACGCAGCCGGAGATGCTGATGAACGGAACGTCGAGCCCCGTCTGCCGGTAGATCGCCAGCGCCTCGGGGCCCGACAGCTCGGGCATCGAATAGTCGCAAATAATCACGTCCCACTTGCGCAGGCCCAGCGCCGCCTTGAGCGCCGCCTCGGTCTCGACGCGTTCGCAGACGGCCTCCAGCCCGCCGCTCTTGAGTTCCTGCGCCAGCAGCAGCGCGTCGTCGGCCGAATCCTCGATTATCAAAACCTGCAAGGGATCGCTCATATCAATCGCGGCTGTTCTGTCAGTGCCGCGACGGCGAACCTCGCTCACGTCGGCTTACGAGTCAAATAAGGTATTCTGGAGCTAAAGGCTCCAGGGCGGGCGCATCTTCCGGCCCTGCAGGCGCTGGTTGGCCTCGGCGTCGCCGGGGAAGCGCTCCTGGCGGGGGTCCCACACGAGCTTGCGGTTGAAGTGCAGGGCGATCTCGCTGAGGTGGCAGAGCGTATCGGAGCGCACGGCATCGTCTATCGGGCAGACCGTGTCACAGCGGCTGCGCACACAATCGAGGAAGTTGCGCGTGTGATCGGGGCTGCGGGTGAGCTGGACCTTGAAGGCGTCCTCGCTCCGGTCAATCAGGTTCTCCGGCTGCAGGTTGATGCCGCTGCGGTCCACGTGGACCCAGCCCTCGGTGCCTTCGAAAGCGGTGCCGTGGTCGGTGATGCGGCGGTAGCGCGTTTTCCACTCGGCCTCGTGTTCCCAGATGTCGCACGACGGGGCGTCGGGATTGGGATGATTGGGCGTGCCCTCGAAGCGGAGCGTGACGCCGCTGCCGAATCTCATGTTCACATTCCACGCTGTGGCGGTATCGCAGATGCCCTCCGCGTGGAAGGTGCCGCGGCCGTCCACCTCGACTGGTCCGATCAGCAAGTCGCCGCCGCCCCAGGCTGCGATGTCGAGCGGATGAATGCCCCAACCGGCGATGAAGCCTACTGCGAGGTCGCGGATATACCACCAGGTCTTCTTGGCGCCGGGGCCGGCGACCAGGTCTTCGGTGTGCGGGCGGGCCGGCGCGGGGCCGAGCCACAGCTCGTAATCCAGGCCGGGCGGGACCGGCACGACGCGAGTGGAGCCGCCCGGGGCGCTGGCGGGGGCCCAGACGTTGATGCGCTGGAGCGTGCCGATGCAGCCGTTGCGGACCAGGGCGCAGGCGAACCGGAACGTGCGGGAGGAGCGCTGCTGGGTGCCGAACTGAAACACGCGCTTGTGGCGGTGGACCTCCCGGCGCAAGGCCCAGTCCTGCGCGAGGTTCAGCCCCATGGGCTTCTCCAGGTAAACATCCTTGCCGGCGCGGACGGCGGCCAGGGCGGTGAGCACATGCCAGTGATCGGGCGTCGCGATAAGCACGGCGTCAATGTCTTTGCGGGCCAGCAGTTCGCGGAAGTCGCGGCAGGTGGCACAGTCCTGATTTCCGTAGTGCTGGTTGACCCGGTCACGGGCCTGCTGGAGGTGCTCCTGCATGACGTCGCACACGGCGACCACCTGGGCGTCCTTCTGGTTCAGGAAGTTGCCCATGTCGCCTTGGCCCTGCGGGCCGACGCCGATGCAGCCTACGTTGATCCGGTCGCCGGGAGCAACGCTGCCGGCCCGGCCTAGCGCGGGAGCGGGAGCAAACGTGGGCAGGGCGGAAGCCGACGCAGCCAGCGTAGCGGTTTGTTGAAGGAAGTGGCGGCGAGTGATGGCATGGGTTTTCATGGCGGTGGCACTATTGTGGCCTGTTCTCTTTGCATCGTACGGCAGCACGTGCCGTGTGCCCGAGGCTGCCATAGTTCCACCCTTGGCGGAAGCGCAAACGCATCGAGCAGCCGGACGGGCATAAAGGCTTTGAGTCAAGGGCGCATTCTTGCTACAAGGTGGCGCATGAAAACCATGCGTGGGATCGCGACGGCGCTGGCCGTCCTGGCGGTCGTGGTGGCACTGGCAGGCTGCGCGGCCCGTTCGGCTGCAAACCACACAGGCAAGATTCGCGTGCTGTTGGTTACCGGCGGGCACGGGTTCGAGCGGGAGCCGTTTTTAAAGCTGTTCCGGGATAACCCCGAGATCACCTGCACGTGGGTGGAGCACCCGAACGCGCATACGATGCTCACCGCGGAAGCGAGCAAGAGCTGGGACGTGCTCGTGATGTACGATTTCAACCAGAAGATCAGCGAGGCGGCGCAAGCTGACTTTCTGGCGCGGCTGAAGGAGGGCAAAGGACTGGTTGTGCTGCATCACGCCATAGCCGCCTACCCCGAGTGGCCGGAGTACTGGAACATCGTCGGCGCGCACTACTACCTGGCAGCGACCAACGTGGCGGGAGTGGCCAAGAAGCGCTCGGGCTGGAAAGAGGGCCTGCATTTCCGCATCCACGTGGCCGACCCTGCGCACCCCGTGACGCGCGGCATGACTGACTTTGACACCCACGACGAGGCGTACAAGTGGTTCGACGTCTCCACCGAGTGCCACCCGCTATGGACGACAGACGAGGCCGAAAGCAACAAGGTTATCGCCTGGGCAAAGAGCTATAAGGGCGCCCGCGTGGTTTACATCCAATCGGGGCACGACCATTTCGCTTACGAGAACCCCAACTACCAGCAGATGGTGCGACAGGCCATCGAGTGGGTAGCCCGGCGGTAGGTCGGAAAGCCTCAGAACCCAGCGAGGTGAGGGACGTCCGCTCGAACCGCCTCCACGAGAGACGTCTGGTTGGCACCCTGACTGATTGCGATGCGGTTAGCTTGCCAAAGCGACCGGTTGGCTAGACAATACGTAGCATGAGCTACAAAGGAACAGTCCGGAACGGAGTAGTGGTCTTGCCCCCGGATGCGAAGCTGGCGGAGGGCGAGGACGTCGAGATAACTCCCCTCGGGCAGCCGACCGCGGACGACTTCACCGACACGCTCATTAGCATCTCCCAGAAGGTCGCCGGCCTCCCGCGAGACCTGGCAGCGCAGCATGATCATTATCTCTATGGGACGCCGAAGAAATGAAAGCGGCTTTCGCCGACACGTCCTTCTTTCTGGCCTCGCTGAATCCGAACGATCAACTCCACAAACGGGCCATTTCCGTCAGCCGTGAGGTCACGGCCCTGCGGCTCACCACCGGTTTTGTGCTGCTGGAGGTTGGCAATGCCATGAGCCGCGCCGGGTTGCGCTCCCGGTTTGTGGAATTCTACACTTGGCTCGACCAGCACCCGCGCGTTCGCATTGTCGCTGCTTCCGAGGAATTGTTGCATCGCGGCTACGAACTCTATGCAGCGCGGGAGGATAAGGACTGGTCGCTTACGGACTGCATTTCATTCGTCGTCATGCGCGACGAAGGCTTGCAGGACGCTTTGACCCACGACCAGCACTTCGAACAGGCGGGATTCAAGGCGCTCCTCCGTTGAGAGCGTGTCTGGAGAATAGCCGTTGGGGAGGGCGAGTGTCCCCGGCGTTCGGCGCCCTGGCGCCTTGGCTGGAGCCATGGTGAAGCCCGGTGTTATGCCAAGCTAGTGGCCGGCCGGAACGGTTATGGCGTAAATTTCCCCGGTGTAGGCTATAGCGTAGAGTTCTCCGTCGTGGTCTTCGGCGAAGGTGGTGATGTTCTTGGGCTGATGCAGCAGCACGGCGTGCTCGGCCACCTTCCCGTTGCGGTAGCGGAAGCCCCAAAAGGTGCCTAGCACGTAGTCGGCGTACATGTAAACGCCGCGCAGCGAAGGGTACTTGTTGCCCCGGTAAACGTATCCGCCAATGACGCACATGCCGATGCCCATTTCCGGGAACCGCGTTTGCGCCAGCAGCTTGGGGTCGTGCGGGTACTCGATCACAGGGTCTATGTAGCGGGCACCCTCGGGCCCGGGCTTGAAGTGGTGCGCTCCTTCGCGCACGCACCAGCCGTAATTGCCGCCTTCGCGGATGAGGTCCACCTCCTCCCATTTATCCTGGCCGACGTCCCCGGCCCAGAGGTCACCGGTTTCGCGGTCCCAGTTGAACCGCCAGGGATTGCGAAAGCCGTAGGCCCAGATCTCCTTCCGCACGCCGTTTTCGTAGAGGTCGGGCTCACCCACGAAGGGGTTGTCGGGAGGGATGGCGTAGCCGAGGGTCGTCCGCACGCCGGCGTTAGTGACGGTGGCGCGGTGGTCCACGTCAATCCGGAGGATCTTCCCCAGCAGCGTTGCCGTGTTCTGGCCGTTGTTGAAAGGGTCATTGCCGTGGCCGCCGTCGCCCAGGGCAATGTAGAGGAAGCCGTCGGTCCCGAAGCGCATCCGGCCCGCCTTGTGGTCGTCGAAAGGCTGAGGGACCTGCAGGACGATGCGCTCCGAGCTGAGGTCTGCCCGGTTGCCGGCGACCCGCAGTTCGCTGATCACGCTGCGGCGGGGGTTTTCCTGCGTGTAGTAGATATAGCAAAGGCTATTGTCCTTGAACCGGGGGTGAAACGCCAGGCCGAGCAGCCCGTCCTCCACCTTGGTCATCGGATGGCGGTTGGTGATGTTGAGGAACTCGGCCGGGTGGGCGCCGTCCGTGCCGTTGGTCACGACCAGGATGCGGCCGGTCTGCTCGAGGCAGAAGAAGCGGGTTGAACCGTCGGGGGCCTCTTCCATGCCGTCGGCCACTTGCAGGGGCAAGGCCGGGAAGACGCGGTGCAGCTCGATGGGGGGCACGGGTTGGCCTGCCGCGCGTGACACGACGCCCGCCGCGCCCAGCGCCCAAAGAAGGGCGAGGGCGAGAAGTAGCGGCCCGCGGGCTGCGCGGTCGTGCAAAGGGCTGTGGCTCAGAAGGCGATGCGCACCCCGGCCCGGATGGTCAGCGTGTTCAGGTAGTCAGTGTCGTTCGCCCACAGGAACCGGGCATCGCTGAAGATGCCGATGCCTGGGGTGAAACGGTATTCGAGCCCGACGCCACCGCCATAGACCCATTCCCAGGTGGGATACATCCCGCGACCGCCGCCACCGTAGAGGTAGGGTGCCAGGCCGGTGTTGGCGATGGGGAAGCGCACGTAGAGATTGCCCACCCAATAGTCCACTCCCCAGTTGTTCTGAGAATAGCCGCCGCGGTTATAGTAAAAGCCCTGGTGGTCGGACACGCTGAAATCTGTTCCGATGCCCACCATCTTGGTGAAGAAGAAGTTCAGCCCGGCTCCCCCGCCCCAGGACCCGTGGTGGATGTTCTGGTCGAAGAGGCGCGTGAAGTTCCTCTCGGGGTTGACGTAGGTGCCAAATAAATCCAGCGTCAGCTCCATGGGGTTGTAGAGGTCGTAATTACCGCGTTGCCAGTGCGAACTCCACCACTCGTCCGTATTGTCCCAAATATGGGGATACGTGGTGGTGGTCGTGGTGGTGGTTGTGGTTGTTGTTGTCGTCGTCTGATCGCCCGTGGTTGTCGTCTGACCGCTCGTGGTGCTCGTCTGACCTGTGCTGGTAGTCGTCTGGGCGTTGGCGATGGTCGCCGCCAACAGTGCTACCCCTATGAGGATGCGTTTTAACGTCATGTTATTCTCCTTTGCGCTTCGAGATGTCACCCGGGCATCTCTTGGTTTCCCGTTACAACGGGGGTTCTTGTGGGCCAAGCTCCGTTGACTCCTTGATTCCAGCAATAGGGTACAAACCCTACGCAGGCTTACGCTCCGAGGGAGGCGCAGGGTTGAGCACCAGGTAGAAAGTGGCGCCCTGGCCTGGAGCGCTCTTCACCCCAATGCGGCCTCCATGAGCGAGGGTGATCTCGCGGGCAAAGGACAGCCCGAGCCCGGCGCCGCTTTTGGCCTGGCCGGGCACCCGGAAGAAGCGGTCAAAGATGCGGCTATGATAATTGCTCGGAACGCCGGGGCCGTTGTCGGCTACGGTGAAGACCACGTTGTGGTCGTCGCCGGGGGCGGCGCGCAGCCGAATCTCGGCGCCCGGGGGAGAATGTTTGATGGCGTTGTTGAGGATATTGGTGAACGCATAGCCTATGCGCTGCCGGTCAACAAAGACGTCGGGCAGCCCTGGCTCGACGGCGGTAACAACCTTGAGGTGCTTGGCCGCCGCCTCTTCGGCTGTCTCCCGCACAGCCGTATTCAATAACTCCGCGGGCGCGGCGTTCTCCCGGTGCAGCTCGGCGCTGCCTTCCTCAAGCCGGGCAAGGTCCAGAAGGTCATTCAGGATGCGCAGCAGCCGCTCGGTGTCCGAGCGCGCCGCCTCGAGCAGGTCTTGTTGCTTGGGACTGAGAGCGCCCACGGTCTTCTCGAGCAGGATGTGCAGCACCATGCGAACGCTGGTGAGCGGCGTTTTCAGCTCGTGACTGACCGTGCCCACCAGGTGGGTCTTGGCCGCATCGAGCAGGCGGAAGCGCGTCACGTCATATAACACGACCGCGACCCCAAACAGCGCGTTGTCCTTGGCCCGCATGGTGAGAATGCGCGGCAGAAAGAACAGTTCGGCCCCTTTGACGCGGCAGGAAATGACCTCGCTAAAGCTATGGGGCAGGAAGCTCTCGCCCTGGGCCAGGGCTTGTTGGGCCCTGCCTTGCAACTGCGGAGGCAGGCTGCCGGCCAGCCCCAGCCCCGCCATCAACTCGGACGCCGCAGGGTTCCTCAGCTCAATCGCGCCGTCCTTGTTCAGCACGAAGATGGGGTCCGGAAACGAGGCCAGCGTGGTTTCCATCGTGCGATGCAGGCGCATGATCTCTTCGGTCGTGCTTTCGCGGTATGCCTGCAGCCGCGCCGCCATTTTGTTGAAGGTCAGGGCCAACTCGCCGAGCTCGTCCTGGAAATCCAGCGGCATGGGGCGGCTGAGATTTCCTTCGGCCAGCTCGCGCGTGGCCCGGGTGAGCTGTTGGATGGGCTGCATCACCCAATGCCCTAGCTGGTAGGTGGCTGTGGCTGTGAGGATCAGCGCCACCGCCATGCCGATGATCATGAGGTTGGTCACGTCGCGCGTGATCTGGCGGACGCTGCCGCTGGTGGCGAGTATCGCCTTCTGGTTGGCCTCCAGAATCCGATCCAGCAGCGCTCGTATCTGCAAGAGGTCGGGTGTGATCTCTTTCTCATAAGCCAGTTGGCGCTGCTCGGGCTGGGGGATGGATGCCAGCTCATCGGCTTCCTTACGGAAGCTGGCGTATTTTGCCTCGAGTGCCCGGTTCAACGCGCGTTCGGGGGGCGACGCCGCGTTGGTGAGCAGCAACGACAAGGTGGCTTCAAAGCGCTTCCGGCACTCGGCCGACGTGGGCGTGTGCGAGGTCCCTGTTCGCACGGCGGCCCAGGCCTCCCGATCCAGGCCGGCCAGGGCCAGGTTCATTTGCTGCACTTCCACCAGGCTGCGATACTGCTCGGCGACTACGGTGTCGAAGGTGTGCGCGAGGCGCGAGAACAGGACTATGGCATAGGTGCCCGTGGCCAGGAGGATGGCGGCGAAGGGCAACAGGTTTAACAGCAGGCGTCGTCGCAGCATGGCCGTTCGGGAGAGCGGAGGTTCGGGTCCAGCCACCGGACCCGGATGCCCGGCGCTTTTGGTCTGGAGTTACGGCGCCATCTTCTTTCTTCGGCGGTACAAGGTGGCAGGGTCAATCCCCAGGATGCGGGCGGCTTCTTCCAGAGTGGCCGCTTGCTGGCTGACGCGGGCGATGTGCTCATTCTCGAGCGCTTCGAGCGACACCCGGGCGCCTATTTGAAGGCCGCCAGGCTCCGCTCGGCCCGCGGGCTGCGAGAGTTGCTCGGGCAGGTCGGGCAGGCCGATCTCGGGGGTGCCGGCCAGGATGACGGCCCGCTCAATCACATTGCGCAATTCGCGCAGGTTCCCTGGCCAGGAATACCCGCGCAAGGCCTGCTCGGCCTCGGGCGAGAAACCCTTAATGGGCTTGCCGCACTGGCGGGCGAAGAACTGGAGATAGTTCCCGGCGATGGCCGGGAGGTCGGCCACACGGTCTCTCAAGGGCGGCACGATCACGGAGATCACGTTCAGGCGGTAGTAAAGGTCCTCGCGGAACCGGCCCTCCTTGACCGCCTTATCCAGGTTGCGATTGGTGGCGGCGATCACGCGCACGTCGGCCCGGCGCGTCTTGGCCTCGCCGACACGCTCGTATTCCTTTTCCTGGAGCAGGCGCAGGAGCTTGGGCTGAATTTCGGGCGGCAGTTCGCCGATCTCGTCCAGGAACAGCGTGCCGCCGTCGGCCAGCGCCACTTTGCCCATGGTGTCGGCGGCGGCCCCGGTGAAGGCCCCCTTCACGTGGCCGAAAAGCTCGCTCTCCAGCAGTTCGCGGGAGAGGCTGGGGCAATTGACGGTGACAAACGCTTTGTCTTTCTGGTTGCTCCGGGAATGGATGGCCCTGGCGAGGACCGTTTTGCCGGTGCCACTCTCCCCCATCAGCAGAATCGTGGCGGGCGTGGCAGCGACCTTGGCAGCCACGTCGAACACCTTCTGCATGGCCGGCACGACGGACGTAAGCTCCGTACCGGGAGTGTCTGAGGAAAGCCGCGATTCGAGGTCCGCAACCCGCTCGCGAAGGCGGTGAGCCTCGATCACGCGGTTCAGGACACGGCGGATTTGCTCGGGTGTGAACGGCTTGGGAATGTAGTCGGCGGCCCCGCGGCGCATCGCCTCAACCGCTGTCTCGATCGAGGCATAGGCGGTGAAAACCACCACCTCCAGTTGGGGGTTCAACTTCAGCAGTTCGGGCAGCAAATCCAGGCCGCTCTCGCCATTGAGCTTCAGGTCAAGGAAGGCCAGGTCAAAGTGGGCCGCTTCCACCCGCTTCAGGGCGGTCGCTCGGTCCTCCGCGCCGTCCGTTTCGTAGCCCATGGCCTCGAGGACGACGGCCGTGGTCCGGCGAATGTTCTCCTCGTCATCAATGATCAAGGACCGCATTGGCTTGCCGATATTCCTGGGTGCAACCATCGCCCCAAGGTAAATGATCAAGCCCGCGAAAGCGAATGGCCGGCGGGGTTGGTGCCCCGCCGGCCTTGCTCACCCCTCTTAGGTCCCTGTGCTCCCAGCTAGTCCTCCTCGTCGCTGTCGTCATACATGAAGCGAATGCGGCAGGCCCCCTCGGGGCGGCCGCCGTCCTCGCGCGCGTCGCGCGGGTCGGGAATGCCCAGATCCAGTTCGAGGTAGCGCACCCTTTCGGGATGCGCCGGCATTTCCGGGTGCCAACGCTCCTCCAGCTTCAGCGCGAAGGGTATCCCCTCCTCCCAGGTCACGGGCACTACCACCCGATTCCCTGGCCCCACTTTCACCGTCCTATGCACTCTTTCCATGATTTTTGCTCTCCTGTTGCAGTTGTGCGAGGCGGCCGGCGGCCCTCCTTTAGCCGCAGCCGTCCCGCGGGAAAATTGGTCACGGTTGGCGGTCCTCGCGCTGGTGGGGCGCGGGTTGGGCCTGCGGCTGCCGTGGCGCTGCATTCGGGGCGGGTGTGGCCGCCCCACCCGGCGCGTTGTGCGGCGCCTCATGCTGGAGGCCGCGCATTTCGGCGGGCGGCTGTTTGGCCGGCACCTCCTGATGGGAGCCGGGCTGCGATGCAGGCACCTCGCTCGGCTGTCCCGGCGGCTTGGCCTCTTGTTGCCTCATCCGCTCCATGCTGCGCGATGCAGGGGCCAGGTTCGGAGCGACCCCGCGCTGCTGAGGGTTCTGGGTTTCGTGGCGCGGCTCGGCCGGATTCGGCTCCTCGAAGCGTTGCGGATTCTCATTCGGAGCGAATGGCTGCGGCTGCGACCTCTCGGCCGGCGCGGCCTGCGGAGCGCGGTTGAAATGCTGGTTGTTCTGGTGGGCCGGAGTACGGTGTTCGGGCGCCGCAGTGCGCCGCGCCGGCACCGTTGCCCGGCGTGCGGCTTCCTGAACGGGCACGGCGTTCACTCTGTGTCCGGTTGCTTTCTCAACCATCGCCATCCCGGGGCCCTGGTTCACCGCGATGCGGCGCTGATGCCCGGCGAACTCGCGTTCCTCGTGCCTGACGTTATTCAGCTCGTGGGTTCGCGCGTATAGTCCTCGATCGCGCAAGATGACTCGTGAGTGCTGGATCGGCTCTTGGAATTGGTTGACCGGCACGAAGGCGAAGTCTGGATTTGCGGCGGATACGGACAGGCCTGGAGGTGCCATCGGCGCCCATCCGATGTAGCCGTCGCCCTCCCGCCAGTTCACCCAGGCCGGCGCCCACTCCGTTCCTGGCACCCAACACCAGCCCCTGTTTGGATAATCGTACCAGTTGCCGTAATGGTCACAGGCCCATCCCCAGGGGTTGTCGCTTTGCCAGTACCAGCCGGCATCTGTCCAGATCCACTGGCCATCCGTGTAGGGTCGCCAGCCTGGGGGCACTCCCTGCGGCTGCCAGCAACGGCCCACCCCCGGCAGGGTTATCCAGGTGCCATACGAGGATAGCGGCCCGTAAAACTGTCCCACGGCGGTAATGCCTCCTGGGACGTTCACATCTAGCTGCGCATACTGGCCAAAGGCGGTCTCCACCACTAGGGCACTCCCCGTGATTCCAATCATTATGAGCCTCGACAACGCCTTCATAACTTCATTTCTCATTCCTTCGATTCCTTGGCAGCTTAAACGAAGCCAACGCCCTGCCGGGTGCGAAAGTCGGGGCGCCGCGGCCATTGCCGGCACGACTGGCCGGGGTTCGGCCCGTCAGGGGAGAGGTTGGGCTTGCATTTTGCGGGAATGGCGGGCGGGCGGGTCTTGCATTTTGCGGCGAAGGGTTGCCGAGGGAGGCCGCCGCTACTACCCTAGACCCTGGTGATCGCTCTTATTGACTATGGCTCGGGAAACCTGCGTAGCGTGCACAAGGCCCTGCTCCAGGCAGGCGCGGAAGTGCGCATTACCCGGACCCCCCCAGAACTGGCTGATGCCCAAGCTGTTGTTTTGCCGGGCGTCGGCGCGTTCGACGATTGCATCCACGCGCTCGACAAGCAGGCACTTCTGGGGGCCACGCGCCAGTTCATAGAATCTGGCCGTCCATTCCTGGGAATCTGCGTGGGGTATCAAGCCCTGTTCGATCGGAGCGAGGAGTTCAATTCCTGCGCCGCGGGTCTCGGCGTCTTCGGCGGAAGCGTCGTCCGGTTCGCCGGCAAGGACGGGCTCAAGGTGCCCCAGATCGGCTGGAACCAGCTCGAACTCGTGCGGCCCGAGTGCCCGCTATTCAAAGGCATCGCGGACGGCAGCTACGTCTATTTCGTGCACAGCTTCTTTCCGAAGCCGGCGGACGCCTCTATCATCGCCACTCGCACCAGCTATGGGGAGACCTTTGCCTCCTCGGTGTGGCGGGACAATGTCTTTGCCACGCAGTTCCACCCCGAGAAGAGCCAGAAGATCGGGCTGCAACTGCTCCGGAATTTTGTCGAATTGGCCGAAAACGGTCAGGTTTACCGCGCGGGCGTATCGGCCTCCGGCAGCGCGCGGTAGAAGCGCTGCGGATTGGCCGGGGCGTCGGGGTCAACGAAATCAATCGCGCCGTTGAAGACCTGGTTGGTGCACAGGGGTGTCCAGGCCAAGAGGTCGGTCGAATACTCCAGCCGGAACCAGGCGCCGTCGGGGCCATCAGCGTAGAAGTGGAAGGCCCCGCCGGGGAGCATCGCGGTGAAGGGCCGTATCCCGTTGCTGTCAAGGATCAGCGCGGCGGCCGATTTAGGGACGCCGAGCGTGTAGGCGGGCGGCTGATTTGTGGAGGCGGTCAGGGTAAGGATGGCGGTCCGGTTAATGTCCGGCCGTCCATCATCAATGGGCACCAGGGGGATCAGCGTGTAGGCTTGTCCGGCGGGGATGGTCACCGAGTCCGGCAGCGCCACGTATTGAACGCCGTTGGTGGCCGTGCCGCTGGTTGAATAGGTCACCGTCAGCGGCTGGCTGCAGTCGCCGAACCGGCGCACCTCAAACAGGGCGTCCTTGGGCCCGCAATTCGTGAGCAACCCCGGATGAGGCGCCGGCCAGTTCGTCCAGGCCGGTTGCATGTTGGTGACGCCGAACCAGTGCCAGCAATTGGTGCCTTCGATAGCCAGGGGATCGCTGGCCACGATGCTCACGACGCCGGAGGCATTAGTGTCCGGCGGCACGGAGGCGAGCACGCTGATATACACCGGGGCGGAAGTGACGGCGTGGAGGGTCAAGAGGTTGGTCATCACGGCGGTCAGGGCGTAGTCGCCGGCTGGCGGGTTGGTCCAGACCAGCGTGAACTGATCGCGGCCATACAGGTAGCCCGGCAAGGGTTTCAACGGCGTGTCTATGTGCAGCTTTTGGCCGATGCCGAGGAAGTTCGTGCCGGCGTAGAATCTCACTGGCGCTCCCGGTGTGAGGCTGTCGCGGGCGTAGGCGAAGATCGGGATATCCACCGGCGTGTAGAAGACCGCGAGGTTGGCCGGGCTGATGATCGAGATCGGCGTGACGGGTCGGGGATAATAGGGTTGCGCCAAGGCAGGGCGCAACGGCGCCAGGCTGAGGCAAAGGGCAGCTAACCCGCAATGCGTGAGAACGTTCGAGCGCACGGTCTTGTTCATAACGGAGCCTTTCGCAATACAGCTTTCCCGCCTGGCTAAATACATACCCGCAGCTCCGCGTGGCAGCAATTAGAAAAGGTTAGTGACTTTGTAACCGGCCAGGCTGAACGGAGCCGGCAGCGTCGTCCCGCCCGCCCGGCGGCGCGCCTTATTCGCGCTCGTAGCTCAGCCCCGGGCGGCGCCCGGCGTCTATAGCCTTCCAGAAGCGCTCCTGCACAGCCTGGTAGATGCCATACAACCCGCGCGCGTCGTGGTCCCGATTGACCGGGATCCACTCGCTGGGCGGCGGTGGCTTGGGGGCCGCCAGGAAACGCGGGCCTTCGGCGCGGATGACCTTCGTCACGGGGCGGTCGGTGCCGTCCGGGTTGATGACGCCAAAATCGCTGTTCTCGCCGAGGCGGAAGCCGCCGGGATACCACCAGAAGAACACGCCGTCAGCGCCCGATTCGCGCATCATGCGATAGAAGTTGGCGTAGTAGCTTGCTTCCCAGGCGAGCTTCTGAGGGTCGGGCGCCATGCGGTTCATGTCCCAAACGCTGTAGCCCATTTCGGCCCAGACGAGCGGCAAGCTGGAGTTGCAGAGGCGGGCGTAGGCGGCCGTGAAGTCGCCCGCGCGGACCCGGGGCCAATCCCCGACGCGCCCATAGGCTTCGGGCTCCCAGATGTCCACCGCGTCGGCCAGGCCGTAGAAGTCATACGGCAGGGCGCCGTCCCAATTATAGAGCGGGTCCCCAGCGCAGGACATGCGGAAGCTGACCGCGTGGTTGGGATCAATGGAGTGGATAAGCTCGCGGGCCGCCGAATAGCGGCTGTTGAGGATTTCGTCCAGGCAGAGGCGGTAGTCGGCAACCATAACGCGCCAGGGGCCGTCCGTGGTGAGTTGCTGCGCGGTGGGGATATCAATGGATATGGCGGAGAAGCGCTGTGAGAGCGGGCTGAGCGTGGTCTTGGGGGTGGCAATGCGACGCGGGGCGGGGAAGGCCCAGGCGTTAGTCGCCGCGTCGACCGTCCCGTACTTCCGGATAATCCACTGTTGCCAGAGGCCGGCGTAATCACGCTGCTGCTCCGCGTAGCCGCCGTGGCTGGGTTCCCAGGCTAGATCGTAGGCGAAAACCGTGTCGTTCCCGGCCAGCCCGTAATGCTCGATGATGGCCTTCATTTTGTCCCAGTGGAAGTTCATCGGCGAGCCGGGGCGGAGGGACAGGTTGACGTGCAGGTCCAGATTGCGGCAGCGGCGCAGGAAGTCGAGCAAGTGCTGGGCGTCCAGCGAGCTGTAGTCAATAAAGACGCTGACGGCATTGAAGTTCATGCCCTTGATGCGGAGCAGGTCGCGCTGGATGACCTCCGGATCGTAAGCGCCGCGCCCGAGCCAATTCTCGAAATATTGGTGATTGGCCAAACCGATCCCGCTGGAGGGCAGGTAGTTCACCCCGTGGACTTTCCAGGGCTTGCCATCCAGCCGGAAGGCGCCGTCGCGGGCGGTGATGAAGTGGGGAGTGGCCGTGGGCTGCCAGACCGCCAGCGGGTTCTCGAGGACATCGAGGAGAGCGTGACCTTGCGTGAGCGAGGTGTGCACTGGGGTGCTTCTGAGGTTCAGCATTACATCGTCGCTCGCCACTACTTCTGTCTCGCCGGGCAGCAGGGTTAAGTTGGTCCGGAGCACGACATTGGGGAGATTGCCTGTCTGCTCATCAACGGCTACTTCGAGGGATAGGTTAGTTAGTCCTGCCTTGCCGAAGTTCACCACGCGGGCACCGGCGGTGAATGGCTGGCCGAGGAAGGTCGTGAAGAACTCGCTGCCGCCTTCGGCGAGGAACAGCCCTCGTTTCATTCGCGCCAGGACCTGGCGCAGAGCATTGGTGACGATCGGCTGCTGGTAGAAAGCAGCGTCGGCCGGAGTGAAGGCCGCCCACACGCTGCCGTAGTAAGGTTTCTCGACATTGACGACGAGCGCCGCCACGGCGCCGCGGTAATCATCAGAGTGCGCATCGTAAGCTCCCAGCAGCGGCTCCCACCGGTAAGGTCGTCCCTGCTCAAAGCCACCCCCTCGGGCTCGTGGCTGGAGGCCGACCTGAGCCAGCGCGTCTCGCCGGCAACCCTTCATCTCTCGTTCGCCGGCTCCCGGTGGGGGCGTGTCCCAGGACTCCAGAGGAGACTTTAAATGATCCGGCCTGACCATAACCTCCGTCGTGATCGGGTAGCACTGGTAAGTCGGCGAGATGGACTCCAGCACCGGAATATCCGTCTCCTCGGGAGGCGAATCCGCCCCGAAGGGATTGGGTGCCGTTCCGAGATCAGCGAACCAATACTCATGCTGGTCCCCCTCAGGCGCCGTGTGCGACTGGGAGATGCCCACAGTGCAGGAGACCGCCCTCGTGGGGTCGAAGCGGCGGTGCTCGGCGACCGCTTCGGGCGGCCAGGCTTTGAAGCGGTCGGGCGGCAAGGCGTAGTTGGTCCACTGCGGCGTCAGCTCGACTGTGCCGATCCAGCGTGAGCCGTCGTCCTCGCGCCATTCGATTGCCAGCAGGCGAGTGTGAGGGCCTCCCTTCGCGCGGAAGCAGGTCAGGGTGTTGTTCGCGGCAAACGGCGCAGGCAGCGCCGGCGAGGTGAGCGTCTCCCAGCCTGCGAGGTGGGCAATGGTGGCGTGCAGGGCCTTGCCGCTGCCGGTGTCGGCCAGTTCATATTGTGCTTTGCCGGTGTCATCGCCCTTGGCGCGCCTCCACTTGGCCAGGTCGGCCTGCGCGAAATCCTGCACAACATGCGTGGGATGCTGCGAGGCGAGGGTGTTGTCGTATTGCTGGCGCGTGAGCCACTTGCCGCCGGCCTGGAACACGGGCGCATCCCAGGCGGGAAGTCCCAGCGCGAGCAAGTTGCCGCCCTCGCGCAGATAACTGTCAATCACCGGCGCGGTGACGAGCGGCAGCATGCGGGCGTTGGGCAGGACGAGCAGGTCGTAGCGCTGTGCCGTGAGGGAGGTGCCGTTGGTAAGGACCGGGAGGTAGACCAGCTCGGGCGAGTAGCCGGCGGCAGCGACCTGCGCGGCGATGTCGCGGGCCAGGGCCTGGTCCTGGCCGGGCAGGTGATCGTAGAATACGGCGGCCCTGGCGGGAGCGGGGGCTGAATCAGTCGCTGCCCCAAAGCAGCTCGCGGCGAGCAGAAGGGCGAGGGCAGAGATTCCAAGCGAGAAGCTCTCTTTGCCGAGGCATCCCCGCTTTGCATGAGCCTCGGGAACATCCAATATCCAATATCCAACATCCAACCTCCAATGCCCGCGTCGGCTTGCCTTCTCGGATGTTGGATGTTGGATGTTGGATGTTGGATGTTCCTCTCCCCTCGCAGGTTCATAGGCGCAATGCGCCGCCACAGGCTCTTGAGGCGCTTTATACGCCCCCGTCTGCTGCGGACGCCTCGGCGAGGCGTCCCTACCCGCCACTTGCCGATGCGTCCGAGACAGCTTCACTCAACGCTGAATGCGCGCCGACCCGCCCTTGGACAGGGACTTGACCTGCTCGAGCGTCGCCATGGTGGTGTCCCCCGGGAAGGTGGTCAGCAACGCGCCGTGCGCCCAGCCGAGCCGGACGGCTTCGTCGGGCTCGCAGCCGGTCAGCAGGCCGTAGAAGAACCCTGCGGCATAGCCATCTCCGCCACCCACGCGGTCCAGCACGTCCAATTCGCAGGTGGGCGAGGTGTAGGTCTTGCCGTCAATCCAGGCGACAGCGCCCCAGGAGTGGCGGTTGGTCGAGTGCACTTCCCGCAGAGTCGTGGCGACAATCTTGATCTGGGGATGCTTGGCGGTGACCTTGCCGATCATTCCGAAGAAGGCGCTGGGGTCGAGCTTCGACTTTGCGGCGACCTCCGGGCCAGGGATGCCCAGGCCCATCTGCAGGTCTTCCTCGTTCCCAACGAGCACGTCCACATTCTTGACGATGCGGTCCAGCACCGCGACGGCGCGCTCGTGCCCGCCCGAGATGTTCCAGAGCTTGGCACGGTAGTTGAGGTCGAACGAGACGATGGCGCCGGCGGCCTTGGCGGCGGTCATTCCTTCGATGATGACTTCGGCGGTGGTGGGCGAGAGCGCGGCGAAGATGCCGCCGCTATGGAACCAACGCACGCCGCCGGCGAAGATGCTCTTCCAATCGAAGTCCCCCGGTTTGAGGAGCGCGCCGGCCTCGTTGCAGCGGTTGTAGAAGACCACGGGTGCGCGGACGCCCTGGCCGCGGTCGCTATAGACAGTGGCCATGTTGGGGCCGTGCACGCCGTCGTGCTTGAAGTGCTTGTAGAAGGGCCTCACGCCCATGGCGCGGACCCGCTCCGCGATCAGGTCACCGATGGGGTAGTCCACCATGGCCGTGGCGACGCCGGTTTGCAGGCGGAAACAGTCGGCCAGGTTGGCCGCCACGTTGAACTCGCCGCCGCTGACGTGGATCTGGCATTCGGTGGCCTTGCGGAAGGGGATGACGCCCGGGTCCAGCCGGTGCACAAGTGCGCCCAGGGAAAGGAAATCCAGCGCCCCATTGGGGCGAATGTTCAAGCCGTACTTCATAGAGGTCGCTTTCTATCCGAGAATCGGGTTCTAATTATTGCGCCGAAGATGCTCCGAGCGTCGGCGCTTTGTCCAAGGAAATCCTCGTCAGGCATTGGGACGCACGGCCAATTCATGAAGGGTGGTCGGGACGCGTTCCACCGCGTCCCCGTCGTCCAGAGATAGCACGGACGCGGCGGAAAGCGTCCCTACAACCCTTAATAAATTGGCCCTGATTTGGACTTCTGTTCCGGCGTGATCGGATTCGCGCCGTAGGCCCCCCGAGCGGTTGCCTGGTGAGCGGCACGCGCTTTCCCGGTGAGTGCCCGGTGTGTCTCCCATGGGGCCCGGACCACATGGGAGACACACCGGGCACCCACCGACGACACGGAAGGCCAAAAAGGGGCAATTTATCCTATGCCCCGGGCTTGTGCCAAAATGGCACAGTTTGAGGCAATCCTGTTCGGGATTCCGGCCGGAGCAACTCACTGGGACCGCGAATGGACGCGAATGGACGCCAATGAAAAGACACACCGCACGAGCGAGGTCATTCGCGTCTATCCGCGTCCATTCGCGGTTGGCTTCTGCATGCATACAGCCTTCAGGTCGGCTCAAGGATGGCTTGCGCGAACCGACGTCACCCCATGATCCTCTACAGCACACAACATGGCCGCCACAGACCTACCTGCCAGCTCACTCGGCGGTGGCAACGCCGCACCCCGGGTGTTGGTGCTGGGGCTGGGCAACGACGTTCTGACCGATGATGCCGTCGGGTTGCAGGTTGCGCGCGAACTGCGGTCCCGGCTTGCCGGGCTGACTTCGGTGCAGGTCGAAGAAACCACCGAAATGGGGCTGGCCTTGCTCGATTACCTGGCCGGCCACGAAGCGGCGGTGCTGGTGGATTCCATCCAAACTGGCAAGTGCCCGCCGGGGTTTGTGCATGAATTGGATGCCCGCTCCCTGAAGCAGTTAACCGGGCGGACGCCGCATTTTCTCGGCGTGGGCGAAGCCCTGGCACTGGGGCGGAAGTTGGAGATGCCCATGCCGTCGCAGGTCAGGATCTTTGCCATTGAGGTGGAAGACCCTTTTACGCTCGGGACACAGCTTACGCCCGCATTGCAAGGCGCGCTGCCGGCGATCGTTAGGCAGGTGGAGGATGCCGTGACAGCGCTCGTGAAACGTGACGCGTGATCGGTGCGCCCGCGCAACAGGCTGCGCAGCGCAATTGACTTCACAGCGTCTGACAGTACCGCCTGACAGCCCAAATGTCAATCACGGCCGGGATGGCAGCCGTCCCTGCCTGCGCCGGCATCGGGGCTTCCTTTCCGCGGCCTCCGGCGTTATTTTAGGCCGGTGAAAGGGTTTATACAGATTGGCGGGCAGCGGTGTCTATATGGGTGACCGAGTGAACGTCACTGAGTCAACCGGCTGGTGCGAAGACTTGTATCGCGCGAAGGCGTCCGAACTTATCCTGTACGGACGCGCCCTGGGTCTCAGCCATGCCGAGGCGGAAGACGTGTTGCAGGAAACCTTCGTGGCGCTGATGGCGCGCGCGGAGCCGCCGGAAACCCCGGAACACTACTGCGTGCGGAGCTTCCGGAACCGGGCCTTGAACCACCGGCGCAGCCTGTGGCGCCGGCTGACGCGCGAGCTCGAGTCAGCACGCTGGTTCGAGCACTCGCCCGGCGAGAACCCGGCGGAACGGGCGGCCATGCGCGCGCTGGCGCGGCTGCCCCAGGACCAGCGCGAGGCCATTGTGCTGAAGATCTGGCACGAGCACACGTTCGAGGAAATCGGCGAACTGCTGGGCATCTCCCCGAACACGGCGGCCGGCCGCTACCGCTACGGGCTGCAGAAGCTAAGAGCCTTTTTGAAAGGACCACTTTATGAACGAGATGAAAGAATTGGAGAAGCTATTGCGCTCATGGACGCCGCGCCTCCCTTCTGAGGAGCTTGGACGGCGCCTGTTCGGCTCGGCGGAGGCCGCGCCCGCGCAAGAACTGCCGTCCTTCCGGCTGGGCTGGCTGGCACCGGCCTCGGTAGCGGCGCTGCTGTTCTGCGTGCTTCTCAACCAGCGGGTGGGCGCGGGCCTGAACGGCTCCTCGTCCGCCGGGCCTATGGTCGCCATGATCCTGAGCAACCAGAGCGCCGCCGCTTACTTGACCTGCACCGGGCAAAGCGAGCAGAATAACCTGCCAGCCGACGCGTTCCGCTGGAATGGCGGCGGCGTCACCGCCCGGCTGACCGCAGTCTCGGCCGGAAAGCGGGATGACTGACCGCCGCGCAGGCGTTCCTGTCTGCGCGTGAGTCAAGCAGGGGAAAAGGCGGTCAGGGAACTCCGCGCTCCGGTCTCGACGCGCATTGACTTACATGAGCATCCCTAGCGCTGCCCAAGCGCCTGCACTAGCCGTGGCGGCTCCCATCCCGAACGAGCGCGCCGCTCCGCCCCCGCTGTTCCGGCGGATTGACTGGCTCACCTTCCTGATCACCTTTGCCGCCGTCTGGGCCGGCTACTACCTGACCCTTGCGCCGGAGGTGACGCTCGAGGACTCCGGCGAACTGGCCACCGGCTCGTATTACGCGGGCATCCCTCACCCGCCGGGCTACCCCTTCTGGACCATTTACACCTGGCTATGGACGGTGCTGGTGCCCTTCAAGAACGTTGCCTGGCGCGTGGCGCTCGGTGAAGCCACCAGCGGCGCCGTGGCCGCGGGCCTGGTCGGGCTGCTGGTCTCGCGCGGCAGCAGCCTACTCATGGAGAGCATTGAAGACCTCAAGGCCATGACGGGCGGCTGGGAGAAGGCGATTTGCCTCGTGTCCGGCTTCGTGGCCGGCCTGTTGATCGGCTACAACGGTTTCATGTGGAGCCAATCCGTCATCGTCGAGGTCTATTCGCTGAGCGTGGCTTCGCTCATGGTCGTCCTGGTCTGCCTGCTGCGCTGGATCTACGCCCCGCAGGAGCGGCGCTATCTCTACTACGCGCTCTTCTTCCACGGCCTCTGCTTCACGAACCACCAGACGCTGATCGTCGCCGCGATGGGCATCGAAGTAGCTATCGCGGTCGTTGATTTCCGCATGGGCCGCAGCCTGTTCCTGGGCAACAGCATCGTCTATCTCTGCGGGCTGATCCTGACCTGGCATGGCGTCCTGACCGGCCTAGCGGACAATCCCGCCATCCTGGTCATCTTCCACGTGGTCGGCATCTGCTCGATCCTCGCCTACCTGCTCTTTTGGATGCTCACGGCTCGGAGCAGTGGCAGGACCGTTCGCGACCACGTCATGGAGGCCTGCCGCGACGTGCTCCTGGCGGGGGTCTGCATCGCCGCCGTCCGGGCGTTTACGGGGAGCACGCAGAACCTGCCGCTCATGTTGATCGCCCTGGCGCTCTTCGTGGCGCTTGCCTGGAACACGCGCAAGCTGGGCTCGGAATGGCTGGTGGTCATCCTGTGCGGTGTGGCCTGGCTGCTCGGGGCCGCGTTCTACTTCTATATGCCGTTGGCGGGCATGACCGACCCGCCCATGCAGTGGGGCTATCCCCGGACCGTCGAAGGCTTCCTCCACGCCTTCTCGCGCGGCCAATACGACAAGACCAACCCCAGCGACGTCTTCCACCATCCCGCCCATTTCCTGATGCAGTTGGCCAACATGGGCCAGGGCATCGTGGACGAGTTCAACTGGGTCTATGTATTCCTCGCGCTGGTGCCGTTCCTGTTCTTCCGGCGCATGCGGCGCCGTGAGCGGTGCTGGATTATCGGCATCACCGCCATTTACCTGTGCCTGGCCGTGCTGCTCCTAATCCTGCTCAATCCGCCGGCGGACCGCGCCGCGCAGGAGTTGAACCGCGTATTCTTCACTGCCTCGCACACCCTCATTGCCCTGCTGGTCGGCTATGGCCTGGCGCTGATCGCCGCCTGCATGGCTACGCAGTACCAGGAGTTCCGCCGGTGGGGGCTGGCCGGCGCCGGAGTCGCCGTCGCCCTGGCGGTGTGCTCGCTCACCGAGCTAACCGAGAACACCTTCTTCGGCGAGGGCTCGAACATCAGCGGCGGGACGCTCCTCTCGTTCATCGGCCGCACGCTGGTGCACAAAGACCAATACGGGTTGCCGGTGTACGCCGGCTTGCTCCTCATCGCGATGACGCTGGCCTTCGTCACCGCCCTCCTGCGCTACCGGGACCGCGCACCCCTGGCCATCTGCCTCGGCCTGTTCGCCCTCATGCCCCTGCACTCGATCATGACGCACTGGTCCGATAACGAGGAGCGCGGACACTGGTTCGGCTACTGGTTCGGCCATGACATGTTCACGCCGCCGTTCAAGGGCGCTGAAGGCAAACCGCTCTACCCGCAGATGGCCAAAGACGCCGTGCTGTTCGGCGGCACCGACCCGGGCCGCTTCTGCCCGACCTACATGATCTTCTGCGACAGCTTCATCCCGCATCACAGCCAACCGGCTGCCGATCAGGGCTTCGACCGCCGGGACGTCTATATCATCACCCAGAACGCCCTGGCCGACGGCACTTACCTGTGCTACTTGCGCGCCGAATACAACCGCAGCCGGCAATACGACCCGCCCTTCTTCCAGGACCTGCTCCGCTCGCAGGCCGAACGCGACCAGAACACTCACACCAACCTGCTGGCGCGCGCCGTGGCGCCCCTGGACCGCTTTTTCGCCGCGCTGGGCGACCGCATCGAAGGCCACCGCCGCACCTACGCGTCGTGGTTCAAGGACCAGGACTTCACCGACCTCAACGCCTTTGCGGCCCGGCTGCGCCCCGGCTCCGGGCAGGACCCCGTCTCCCGCTACCTCTACGAACGGCTCAGCCCCGCCACCCAGCAACTCCTGGACGGCCACGGCAGCGAGAAGGCGCTGCGCCACTCGCTGGCGCTCGACTTGAACCACATCATGCAAATGGAGCTGAAGACCCAGCAGCAGCTCGCGGCTGAGAAGCGGCAGAAAGCCGTCCTGGATCAGCAAATCGCCGACGGCGCGCCTGCCGACCCGCTCCGGCAGAAGCGGGCACAGTTGGCGGCGGAGATAGACCGTCTGTCCGGCCTCCCCTCGCTCTACTCGCCCGAGCGCTTCAAAGGTGTGCGGATTTCAGACTACCTGGCCGGCTTCATCCAGGAGAATCCCCGCAGCTACACCCGCGTCCGCCTCGACCGCTTGCTGCTCGAGGCCGCGTACCCGAACGAGATTGCCCGCAGCCTCGGCGGCGTTTACCCCGACCGCGAGATATTCATCCCCTCGAACCTGGACCTTAGCCGCTGCTACTCGGAATACCTCGACGATTACCAGCGCCGGGAAGCCCTCAAACAGCTCGACCCGGGCGAAGCAGTCATCCCCAGCAACGGCCACCTGCAGATAGCCGGCCAGCCTTCCATCATGGCGCTCAACGGCCTGGTCGCGAAACAGATCTTCGACCACTGCCCCGGCAACGAGTTCTACGTCGAGGAGAGCTATCCCCTAAAGTGGATGTATCCCCACCTCACGCCTTACGGCATCATCATGAAGGTCAACCGCCAGCCGGTGCCGCAACTCACCGAAGACATCCTCGCCCGCGACCACCACTTCTGGGCCAAATACTCCGAGCGCCTCATCGGCAACTGGATCACCTACGACACCAGCCTCAAGGAGATTGCCGCCTTCGTGGAGAAGGTGTACCTGCGCCGCGACTTCAGCGGCTTCACGGGCGACCGCGCTTTCGTGCGCGATGACCAGGCCCAGAAATCGTTCTCGAAGCTGCGCGGCGCCATCGCCGGCATGTATGCCTGGCGCTTCAGCCCGGCCTGCCCGCCCGAGTATCGCCCCAAGTCCGATGCCCAGTTCCAGCGCCTGCTGCGGGAGACCGAGTTCGCCTTCCGCCAGGCCTTCGCCTTCTGCCCATATAACCCGGAGGCGGCGTTCCACTACGTGAACCTGCTCTGCAACGAGCAGCGCTACGACGACGCACTGCTGGTGGCCTCGACCTGCCAGAAGCTCGACCCGTTCAACCTGCAGGTGGGCCAGGTCGTGAAGGACCTCAAGGCGATCTGCGAGCGCCGCGCCAGCCCACAGCGTGCGCAGATCACGCTGGCCCAGTTGGAGAAGGCCGTGCACGACAAACCGGATGATTTGCAGGCCGCCTTCAACCTCGCCGCCGGTTACCTGCAAGTACGGCAAACCAACCAGGCGCTTGGTGTGCTCGAAGGCATCTTGAACCATCCCCGTGCCGAAGGCGCCGCCCTGCGCGGTCTCGCCCAGGCCTACTCGAGCTTCGGCGACACTGTCGGCGTGCAGAAGGTCGTCGCCAAACTCGAGGCCCGCCTGCGGGCCGACTCGGCCGACTTCCCCTCCGCCATCGCGCTGGCCGAGGCCTATCGCGGCCAGCGCAAGAACGACGCCGCCCTGCGCACGCTCGACGCCATGATGAAGCAGCCCGGGCTGACCTACACCGCGGCCATACAGGCCGGCGAGCAATACGGCGCCATGGGCGACTTCCCCAGGACCGAAGCCGCCCTCGAAAAAGTGACCCAGCTTGCCCCGGACCTGCCCGAAGGCTGGTATGACCTCGCCTCCATAAAGGCCGCGACGGGCAAGTCACAGGAGGCACTTCCCCTGCTGCGCCGGGCGTTCGAGCTGAGCGCCAAGCGCCGGGCCGCCGACCCCAAATCGCCCGACCTGCTGGCCCAGGCCCGCGAGGACCCCAGCCTCGCCTCCCTGCGCAACAACCCCGAATTCAAGCAACTCACCGCGCCCAGGTAGCAGCGGAAGCCGGAGCGTTCCTGCCGCCCTGTCCCGGAGGGACGATTGAGGCTAGCCCAGCGCCGAAATGCTCCTCCGGAACCGTTGCCGCCTCGGTGAGGGATCCCGCTCACCCCTGTCCAATTAGGAAAGCGAAAGGTGTGAGCATGAAACATATGAAGTTAGTTGTCGGCGCGGCCTTCATGGGCTGCTTGTTGGTGAGGGCCTTGGCCGCCGGAGAGGAGGGGAAAATCACCCTCAAGATTGGCGATCCGGCGCCCAAACTCCAGGCGGGCAAATGGGTGCGCGGCGACCCGGTCCGGGCCTTCGACAAAGACAAGGTATACGTCGTCGAGTTTTGGGCCACCTGGTGCGGCCCCTGCCGGGCTTCCATCCCGCACCTCAACGAAATCCATAACAAGTTCAAAGATAAGGGCCTGGTCGTCATTGGCCTGGACTGCTGGGAGAGGGACGAGAGCCGCGTGGCTCCCTTCATTAAAGACATGGGGGATAAGATGACTTATCGCGTCGCTTTGGACGACAAGACGTCCGAAACCAACGGCGCCATGGCCAAAACCTGGATGGCCGCGGCAGGCCAGAACGGCATTCCGACCGCCTTCATTGTGGACAAGACGGCCCACCTTGCCTGGATCGGCCATCCTTCGGGTCTCAACAACACCCTGATCGAGCAAGTGCTGGCAGGCCAGTTCGACGTCAAACGCGCCGCCGCCGAATTCGACAAAGCCAAAGCTGACGAGGCCGCCGCCGAAAAGGCCTGGACCCAACTCAGCCAGGCCATGAAGGCCAAATCCTGGGACCAGGCTGAGGCCGCCTTGAAAGAGCTCATCAAAGCGACCAAAGACAGCGAAGACCTCGATTCGTTCCGCCTGGCAATCTGCGTGGGCAAAGGCGAGTTGGACACCGGTGCCGCGCTTGCCGAGCGAATCTGCGACAAAGTGCTGCAAGACGCGGCGCTGCAGCAAAACAACACTGTTTGGCCTTTGCTCTCCCATCCCAAATGCGAAGGCAAAGCGCTGGAAACCGCCGCCCGAATTGCCGAGCGCGCCTGTGCGGCGGCCGGAGGGACCAACGCATACATTCTCGACACTCTGGCCTTCGCCAGGTTCCGCGAAGGCAAGAAATCGGAAGCCATCGCGCTGCAAAAGAAGGCTGTGGCCCTGGCGAGCGCCGACCGCAAAGAGCAATTCCAAAAGAACCTCGCCAGCTACGAGGCCGGCAAACTCCCCAAGGTCGAGGAAGAGCCCGACTAGGAGTAATCGATCCTGGGCCTTGCCCTGGGCTGGACTCTCTGCGCCTTTCAGGCGCATCCGACCACGCCACAAGGCCCGTATGGCAGCCTCCGACAGGGGGGTGCGCCGCATCGAGGAAGTCCTCCGTGCGCGCCAAGCGCCACTCATTGGTTACCGGGTATCGGCTATTCTCACACCTCCAGCCCGAAAACGATGCGGCCTGCTGGACAAACCAATCCGCCGACGCCAACCTGCCCGGGGGCGGAGCGGTTGACTTCGTGTGCCCGATTCCGCTTCCGCCGAGCAGCGACACCAACATGGAATTCAGGTGCCCGAATTGTCATGCGCTCATTTACAGCCGCAGGCCGAAGCTGTGCGGCCAATGCGGAGCGCTGCTGCCGACCGAGTTGCTCGTGACGGATGAGCAAGCCAAGGCCCGCGGCGACGAGCGCCAATGGGCTCGCGATCTTGCCGAAAAGTTCTCTGCCGCGCAGGTCCAGGGCACCCAGCCTCCCGCCGGTTCGGAGACAAGCTCCAGCGCCAGCGAGAGCGCCGACGATGACGGCCTGGCGAGGAAACTCCTGCGCGAGGTCTCCTGTGCCGAGGAATTCAGGCACCGCCATCGCCCTGCGTTCTGGGTTTACGTGGCGGGCTACTTTGTCATGTTCCTCACGTTGGTCTTCCTGCGGGTTGAGCTTCATCTCCTGACGCCCGGTGCCCTCTTGCTGATGCTGGCGGCGCTGGCCCTGCCTTGCTTTCGGGCATGGCAAACCGCTTCGCCCATCTGTCCCCGCTGCAGACAGAACATACGTTTCTGCCTCGCCGACTACTGCCAGGCCTGCGGCAAGCCCTTGAATAATCGCTACTGTCCGGATTGCGAGGGCGAGACCGTCCTGCAGCGTCTCTTCCGCCCGCATTCCAGGAAGATCCGTTATCGGAGGATTGTCTACTGTCCGAGCTGTGGGGTTCATTTGGACACGAAGGTGCTGCGTTGGCCCTACGGCCGGTAGCCAGATCTTTCACCGTGCGTGTGCACTCTGCCGTTGGGTATCCTCTGGTGGCTCCCTCCGTTAAAATCAAACCGCTGAGGCAGTTAAAAAAAGTGCTCTGACTCCCGCACTCACCCGAGCCCCATCAGAATGTGGCCCGCGCTGCCGACGCGCAAGCCGGCGGCGCGGCCCGCGAAAAATGAGGCGTTCAGCTCGTCGGGCGCAGCTTCGATTGTAAAGCCCTGGAGCGGAGCAGGGGCAGAACGCGCGTCCATGCCTTTAAAGCCAGCGACGGACCGTCGCCCGGTAATGCTCGTACTCCGCGCCGAAGACCTCCGTCAGGCGCGCCTCTTCAACCGGAATCACGACCCGGCTAAGATACACCACAATCATTGGCAGAAGGACGACCGGCCAGACCTGCTTCAGAATCCCGGCCTCGCCCAGATACGCCAGGACCAGGCCCACGTACATTGGGTTTCGACTGAAGCGATAGGGACCCCGCGTAATCAGGCTGGAAGATGTCCTCCCGGGGACGGTGGTAGTGCCTGCCTTATGAAAGATCAGCAGGCTCCAGGCGGCAATGGCTGCCCCGCTGGCGAGCAGCACGGCGCCGGCTGCAGCCACGACGCGAGGTGGATCCGTGCGGGGGTAGGGACGGAGCATAAATTCCAGACCTGCTCCAAGCCCATACGTGAGGACAAAAACCCACGGCACGGGGATATGCAGCAGAAGGCGGATCGGATTCCGGCTGCTGTTCCGTTGCTTATTCATCATATCCCTATAGACGTTGCAGTGGCCGCTCGCAGCGCAGAACAGATGGGGCTCGCGGGGACGCTCGCCCTCCCAAACGACCATTTTCCTAATACGCTCTGACTGCTCTTCTGAGGACCCATCTTGAACTTTCCTTACCTTTGCAACCGAAAGAACGACGCGCTGTTCGTGGCGGGCACGGTCACGCAAATCATGCCATTGGTCGCGACCTGGGACTGGGCGACCGTGCTCCAGGCGGTGGGAGCGAGCGCGGGCGTGGATTGCAGGGTATAAGCCAGGCCCGGATCAGGCCAGCAGACCATGACAGTGTTGCCCGATTTGGTCGCGGACAGCGTTGGCGGTATGCTGGCCAGCCAGGCCAGGATTTGGCTGCGGTAGGTCGAGATCTGCGCCGCGAGAGTGGTGTTTCCATACACGGAGGTATTGGCCTCCTGATCTGAATACCGCGTAACCAGGTCCGTCATTCCCACCAATTCCCATACGCCGTTGCTCTTCTGAAAGACACCGGAGCCGGAGTCGCCACCGGTTCCCTGGCATTCGTCGGAGGTCTGGCCCGAGGCGTCGAAGGTCGTGGAGAACAGGGTGACATCACCCAGCCCGGCGTTAATGACCTGGTTGATCGAGGTGACTTTGTTATTGCCCCAGCTCTTCGCGTCCGTGAGGAGCCAGGTGAAGCCGGTGTAGTTCCCGATGGGCATGGGGCCCGAGCCCGCGATATACCCCGTGCCGATGAAGTCCACGACCGAACCGACGGCGGGAGGGCTCGAGGCCAGCAGCAAGCTGGGCAGCGGCGCCGTCTGGCTCACATGGAATACGATCATGTCGGTCAGGGTTCCGTCGGAATTGGTGAGCCGGTGGGAGATCCCGTCCCAAGGCAGCGTGAGGTTGTCCAAAGCGAAGTCGCCTGCGCCCACATGCGCAGCCGTCAGCACCCAGCCGGCGGCGATATAGACC
>DATKNZ010000359.1:0-8856 GCA_035541055.1 Candidatus Acidiferrum sp.
GGCGGCCAGGACCCCCGAGACCACCTCGCTGGCCGAGCGCCGGCAGGTCACCGTGCTTTTCTCCGACGTGGTGAACTTCACCATGCAGTCCGATAAGCAGGATGCCGAGGACGTGCGCGACCGGATGGACGCGCTCTGGGCGCGCCTGGACCCCATCGTTGCGCAGCACGGCGGGCTGGTGACCCAGCACAGCGGAGACGGCGTGATGGCGCTGTTCGGCGCCGGCCAAGCGCGCGAGAGCGCGCCGCGCCAGGCGGTGCGGGCGGCCCTCGCCATGCAGGCCGCGCTGGTGGATTTCCGGCCCGGCGGCCTGCCGGTCCAAATGCGCACGGGCATTCACACCGGCCCGGTCGTGCTGGGCACAGTCGGGACCACCGGCCAGCTCACCGCTCTCGGGGACCCCGTCAACCTCGCCAGCCGCCTCGAAGGCGAGGCGCCCGTTGGGGGCGTTCTGATCTCGCATGATACCTACCGGCAGGTGTACGGCTTCTTCGACGTCCAGGCCGTGCCGGCGTTCACGGTCAAAGGGAAGGCCGAACGTGTCAAAGCCTACCTGGTGCTGCGGGCCAAGCCCCGGCCATTGGCCTTGCGGCTGCACGGGGTTGAAGGGGTGGAGACCCAGATGGTGGGCCGCGCCGAAGAGTTGCAGCGGCTGCAAAGGGCCTTCGAGGAGGTGCTGGCCAACGGCAAGGCGCGCTTTCTCACCGTGGTGGGCGAGGCGGGCATCGGCAAATCGCGCCTGGTGCACGAGTTCCAGCAATGGGCGGAGCTGCGCCCGGAGACCGTGCGCTTGTTCGCCGGCCGAGCCACGGAGGAAGGCACGCAGGTGCCGTTTGCGTTGCTGCGCGACCTGCTCTCCGTGCGCTTCGAGATTCAGGAGACGGACCCGCCCGCCGTGGCGCGCGAGAAGCTCGAGCGCGGCCTGGTGTCGTTCCTGGGGGGCGACGGAGCGGGCGGCACCGATGCGCCGGCGCAGGCTCATTTCATCGGCCACATGCTGGGGCTGGATTTCTCGGCCAGCCCCTATCTGCAAGGTGTGCTGCAGGACGCCGAGCAAATCCGGCAGCGGGCGTTCTTTTACCTGACGGGCCTGTTCCAGGCCGTGGCCCGCGGGGTGCGGCTTCCGGGCGAGGCCGCGCTTTCCCAGGCGGCGCTGGTCGTGCTGGAGGACGTTCACTGGGCCGACAACGCGTCGCTGGATTTCATCGCCCACTTGATGCGCACCTGCGCGGATGTGCCGCTGCTCGTGCTGTGCCTGGCGCGCTCGACGCTCTTTGAACGGCGCCCGAGGTGGGCCGAGGGCCTGCCGCAGCATGAGCGCATGGATCTGAAGGCCCTGTCGCCTGGTCAAAGGCTGACGCTGGTGGAGAGCATCCTGCACAAGGCGCGGGAGGTGCCCGAGCCGCTGCGCGACCTCCTGGTGGGCGTGACGGAGGGCAATCCCTACTTCATCGAGGAGATGGTGAAGATGCTGGTGGACCAGAAGGTGATCATCCCCAGCGCAGAGGAGTGGCGAATCGAGCCCGCCCGGCTGGCCGCCGCCGCGATCCCACCCACTCTGACCGGGGTCTTGCAGGCCCGCGCCGACAGCTTGCCGGAGACGGAGCGCGCGGTGCTCCAGCGGGCTTCGGTGATAGGACGCAATTTCTGGGACACGACACTGGAGCGTTTGAGCGCGCCGGAAGCGAAGCAGGACGGGCTCAGCGCCGAGCAGATTCACCGGGCGCTGCACGCGCTCCAGCGCAAGGAGATCATCTTCCCACGGCAGACCTCGGCCTTCTCGGGCGCCACCGAGTATTTCTTCAAGCACGAGCTGATGCGCAAGGTCGTTTACGGGAACGTCATGCGCCGGCAGCGGAGGGTGTTTCATGCCCAGACGGCTTTGTGGCTCATCGCGGAGAGCGGCGAGCGGGTGACCGAATTCGCCGGGCTGGTGGCGGGCCATTTCGAGCACGCCGACCTGCCGCTGGATGCCGCGGAGTGGTACGGCAAGGCCGGGCAGCAGGCCAACGTGGGCTATGCGCCGGCCAGTGCCATCCACAGCTTCCAAAAGGCCCTCGCGCTGTTGGCGGCAGCGGCGTCGGCGCCGGCCTCCGCGGCCGCCCAACGCATGGAATGGCAGGAAGGGATTGGCGAGGCCCTGAGCGCCCAGGCGCGGTTTGGCGAAGCCGAAGCCGCTTACCGGGCGATGCGCGACGAGGCCGAAGCGGCCCGCGACGCGCTGGCCCAGGCCCGCGCCTGGAACGGCCTGGCGTTCCTGCACGAACGCAGCGGAGACAACCGCGCCTCGCTCGCCGCCGCGGAGCGCGCCGAAGCCCTCGCGCGGGGGCTGGGCGAGGAAGCCGCCGCGCGCACGGAGCGCATCCGGGCGCTGCACCTGAAGGGCTGGGCGTTCTATCGCCTGGGGGATGCGCGGATGGTGCTCGCGCTGGCGGATGAGACGCTGGAGCTGTGCACTCGATTCGAGGATCGGCGGGGGCAGGCCCGGAGCCTGAAGCTGCACGGCGTAGGCCATCTCCAGCTCGGGCACTACGCGGAGGCCGACCGCGCGTTCGCTCAGGGCTTGAAGCTGTGCCGGGAGCTGGGGGACTGGCGCAACGCGGCGGCGATGTTAAGCAACCTGGGCGAGAGCGCCCGCCTGCGCGGAGACTGCCAGGCGGCGGCGCCGCTCTACCGGGAAGCGCTGGCGCTGGCGCGCGAGATCGAGCATCGCGAAAGCGAGATGATCTACCTGACCAACCTCGGCGGCGCGCTGGTCGGGCTCGAGCAGTTCGCCCAGGCCGAGGCGGGTCTGCGCAAAGTGATTGAGCTGACCAGCCTGCCCAATTCGTGCGGGCTGTCGGAGACCTACTCCTTGCTGGCCGAGGCGTGCCTGGGCCAGCAGCAGACCGACGATGCCCTGGCAGCCGCGCAACAGGCTTTGGCGCTGGCCAAGGCCTCCGGCAGCAACCTGGACGAGGGCGGCGCCTGGCGCACACTTGGGCGGGTGATCGCGGCGCTGCCTCGCGGCCGGCGCGCCCGGGCTGCGCAGAAAGGAGCGCCCACGCCCCGCACCTGCTTCCAGCGCAGCCTGAGCGTATTCCGGCAGATGAAGGCCGAGGGCGAGCAGGCCCGGACCCTGCGCGCCTGGGCTCAGTATGAGCTGCAGCAGCGTCGGGCCGACGACAGCCGGAAAATGTGGGCCGAGGCTCGCACCCTGTTCCAGCGCCTGGGCCTCGAGGCCGAGGTGCAGAAGATGGATGCGCTCATGCCCGGCCGCAGGCAGGCGAGTCGAGCCCGGGCCAGAGAGCCGGTGCGGGCACGGCGCTTGCCACGGCGGCCGCCAAAGGCCCGGACGGCGAAGCCTCACCGGGGCTAGGAGCCATTGCCTCTGGTTCACAATGCCTGCGGGCGTGGACCTGGGAGCTTGCCGCCGCATCAGGCTTGAGTTGGTGCCGCCGCACAGCTATTTGTGCCTCATGCGCCGGTCATTCACATGGTTGCTCCTCGCAGGTTGCCTTTTGGCCGCCCTGTCAGGCCGGGCCGCGACGGGCCGCGTCATCAAGGTGCTGCCGCAGTTCCTCGACCTCAAAGGGCGGGCCTCCACCTCGCCCAGCCTCTACGAACGCGACGCCTACCAGTTCCGCCTCCGCACCCACACCAATGAAATCTCCGGCATGGTGTTCCATGTCGAGTGGAAGACCAAAGGCAAGGCCACCGGGCCGGTGAAACTGCGCCTGGAAGCGCTCGGCGCCGTCCGCGGTCCAACGCCCGAATCGCTCGTGCTGGATAAGGAGGTGAAGCCCGGAGGCTGGTTCTATCACTGGAGCGAAATCCGCATCAGCCCCGCGGAATACAAGCGCCTGGGCTCAGTCGCCGCCTGGCGCGTGAGCCTCTGGGAGAAAGACGAACTGCTCGGCGAGGAGCGGTCTTTCCTTTGGTTGGGTCCATAGCCGCCGGGCGCGCGGTCTCGCAGGCCCCAGCCCGATTACTTCATAGCGGTAGGGACGCCTCGCCGAGGCGTCCATCTTATGGCGGTGGCGGACGCCTCGGCGAGGCGTCCCTACCCTGCAGCCTCTCGGCCGACGGCCAAAGGGTAGTAGCGTAAGCCTCTGGCTTGCGCTCGTCCTAACGATCCTCTGGATTGTTCGGAGGACGCGGCGGGTGCGGCAACCCAGAGGGTTGCCGAGACGGACGCAAGCCGGAGGCTTACGCTACTAGTTGCCGCTGCCCCAAGGAAGCGACCGCCACGACCGGTTGACAGTCCGGCAGCCGGCGGGGATGATGCCCGCATGAGCGAGATCATCTATCCACGCAGCCCGCGCGAGACCATGTGCGGCTGGATGCACCTGCCGCGTTTCATTGACAAGCTCCGCCTGCACTTCGCCGGCAAGCTCCACCCCGATTACCAGCCTAACCTGTGCAAGGGCTTCGACGGCCTGTGGCTGGAGACCGCCGGCGTGAAAGCCGAGGACTTCATGGAAGTCGTGCGCACCAGCATCACCGACGGGCAGGTCTGCGATTGGGTGCGGCTGAACGTGCGCAAGCCGGACTCGGTCAAGGCGGCGCACCGCGAGCGCATGCTCAGCAACCCCAGGAAGGACGACCCCGAGATGCAGGCGCGGCTGAAGATGCGCAAGGAGCAGGCAGGAATGCCGCAGCGCGATGACGTCCAGAGCTTCGTGGACTTCATTGACGCTGATGAGAAGCGGCTCTGAAGCGTGGTGCGTGCTGCGTGGTGCGTGACCGGCTACGCGGTCAGGGACAGCACAGGATCGTGAGCTTCTTCGGCCCGTGCGCGCCGAGCACCAGGATGCGCTCGATGTCCCCGGTGCGGCTCGGGCCGGTAATGAGCGAGACCATGCTCGGGTAGTTTGCGCCGTAACGGGCCTTGAGCGCCTCGAACGCGGCCGGGAGGTCGGCGACAAGCTGCGCCCGCCGCGCCAGCACCACGTGATGCGGCGGCAGGACGGATAGCGCCCGGCCCCCGGTGCTGCGGCTCGTGACCACCACCGTGCCCGTCTGGGCCACCAGCGCGTCGCATTCCGTGATGCCGGCATCGCAGCCTGCCAGCTCGCGCTTGTCAAAGGGCGCATCGGTGAACAGCACCGGCAGTCCAAGCGCCCGGCACGCCGGATCTGTCAACTCGCCCTTGTGGGACGCCACGCGCTGCCAGTGTTCGGCGGCGCAAAGGGCCTTCAGTTCAGCTCCGAACGCCGCCTGATCCGCAACCACGCGGAAGTCGGCGCGCAGCTCAGCCGCATTCTTCTCGAACAGCCGCCACTGCTCCTCTGCCGAGGGGCCGACCGCCGGCATTACGCGGCGATGGGCGGAGACATCTGGCAGCTTAGCGGTTGCCCCCGCGGGCACGGGCACTCGTAGCGCCTCGCGCACGCGCCCCAGTATGTTATCGCGCTCGCTCACGCCCGGTTCCTCCACCATTCACGGAAGCTCTGCCGCGCAATGGGCGGCAGGTCGCGCGTCTTGGTCCACGCGTATGCCGGGTCGAAGCGAGTGCCTTTGACCAGCCCATGAAATACCTGCCCGACACGCCCGAGCCGCGTGACCATGGCCCACAGGCCCGGCTTGTTCGCCACCGGCGCGAACGCCTTGAAGGCGAGCTTCTGCCACCAACTCGGCTTGCATTGCGTGCTGTTGCGGCGGTTCTGCAGCAGGTGATGGTGCAGGTCAATCTTCACCGGGCAGGTCTCGGTGCAGGCACCGCAAAGCGATGAGGCGTAGGACAGATGGCTCCACTCCTGCACGCCGCGCAGGTTCGGCGTGATCACCGCGCCGATGGGGCCGCAGTAGGTCGTGCCGTAGGTGTGGCCGCCGACATTGCGGAAGATCGGGCACACGTTGAGGCAGGCGCCGCAGCGGATACAGCGCAGCGCGTCCCGCTGCTCGGGGTCGGCCAGCAACGCCGTGCGCTGGTTATCGAGCAGCACCACGTGGTATTCCTCGGGGCCGTCGGACTCGCCCGGCTGGCGCGGGCCGCCGTAGAGCGTGTTGTAGCAGGTGATGGTTTGCCCGGTGCCCATCCCCGCCAGCATCGGCAGGAACAGCGCCAGGTCCGCCATCCGCGGCAGCACCTTCTCGATGCCCACCACGGTGATCATAGTGCGGGGCAACGCGGCGGTCAGCCGCGCATTGCCCTCGTTCTCGGTCACCGAGATCATCCCCGTTTCGGCGATGGCGAAGTTGGCGCCCGTGATGCCCACGTCCGCCTGCAGATACTTCTCTCGCAGCACGCGGCGGGCAACCATGGTCAGCTCTTCGGGGTCGCTCGACGGCGCGTCCTTGAGCTTGCGCTGGAACACCTCCTTGATGTCATCCCGCGTGAGGTGCATGGCGGGGAAAACGATGTGGTAGGGCGGCTCCTCGCGTAACTGGACGATGAACTCGCCCAGGTCCGACTCCACGACCTCGTAGCCGGCGTGCTCCATGGCCTCGTTCAGGTGAATCTCCTCCGCCGTCATGGCCTTGGATTTCACGACCACCTTTGCCTGCCGGTCGCGCAGGATGCCCAGCACGGCCTCGCGCGCCTGCTGCCCCGTGCTGGCCCAATGCACCCGGGTGCCGCGGGCTTCGAGCTTGCGCACCAGCTCCTCCAGGTAGCGGTCCAGGTGATTGACGGCTTCCCATTTCGTATCCGCCGCGAGCTGCCGCGCGGCCTGCCAGTCCTGGAACGCCGCCTGGCGCTGGTCCCGCACGACCTCGTATTTGCCCATCGCCGTCTGGATGATGCGGCGGTGGCGCAGGTCGGCCGAGAGCCGCCGGGCGTCTTCCTTGAACTGGAGGGAGGGCGCGCTCATGGCGGGCACAGGATTTCCGCCAGGTGGATTGTCTTGATGGGCTTGCGCTGCCGGTCAATCAGCCCTTGCAGGTGCATCAGGCAGCTCGAATCGCAGGAGACGATGTACTCGGCGCCCGTGTCGAGCGCGCTGCCGCATTTGACGTCGCCCATCGCCGTGGAAATCATCGGGAACTTGGCCGAGAAGGTGCCGCCGAACCCGCAGCAGGTTTCGGCCTCGCCCATTTCCACCAGCTCGAGCCCCTGCACGCGCGCCAGCAGCTCCCGCGGCGGGCGCTTGTTGTGCAGCTCGCGCAATCCATGGCAGCCGTCGTGGAACGTGACGCGGTGGGGGAAGCGGGCGCCGAGGTCCGTCACGCCCAGCTTGTTCACCAGGAATGAGGAGAACTCGTAGCACTTGGGAGCGAGCTCACGCGCCAGCGGCTCGAACGGCGTGCCCGCAAACAGCTCCGGGTAGAATACCTTCATCATCGCCCCGCACGAACCGCTCGCAATGACCACCACCTCCGCGTCCTTCAGCGCCTCGAGCATCCGGACAGCGACCGCCCGGCTTTCATCCCAGTAACCCGTGTTAAAGGCCGGCTGGCCGCAGCAGGCCGGCCCCGGGGGGCAAACCACTTGCTGCCCCAGCGCCTCCAGTGTGCGCACGATAGCCTTGCCAACCTGTGGGTAGAACAGGTCCACGAAGCAAGGTATGAACAGCGATACCTTCACGGGCCAACGGCAGTGTGACCGGAGCCCACAGGCTGGGCGAGCGATTTCCTGAGCGGGTCAGCAGGCACAAATGTCTCAAAAGTGGACATCCGCTTGGCACAGCGCCGCTCCTCGCGCTGGTCTTCCCGGCGATTCCCTTCCGATTGCCCGGTGTATCTCCCATGTGGCCCGGGCCCCATGGGAGACACACCGGCCAATCACAAGGAAATAGCCGGAGAGTCCTGCGGGAGCAGGCAGGGGGCGGTACGGGAGTGGGGCCGGAGCGGCGGGCCTAATCGCGTTCCCCGTAGTTAATAGCCATGACGCCGCCTAAAAGACTGATGATGCGGACGTTAGCCAAGCCGAGGTCGTGCATGGTGGCAGCGACACCGTGCTGGGCCGGGTAGTGCTGAAGCGACTCGAGGATGTAGGCATACGCGGCAGAGTTGCCGCAGACGAGACGTCCCAGGCAGGGCACAAAGAGCCGCAGGTATCCGAAATACAGGCTGCGCCACAGAGGGTTATCTGGCTTGCCGAAGTCGAGCACCAGCAAGCGCCCGCCGGGCCTGGAAACCCGCCGCATCTCGTTCAATCCCGCTTCCCAATTCGCCAGGTTGCGCAACCCGTAGCCCACCGTGACAATGTCGAAGGAATGGTCGGCGAAGGGGAGGCGCTGAGCGTCAGCGCGAATGTACTGGGGCGCGGGCCGCGAGGGGGTGCCGAGCCTGGAAGGGTAAGCGCGAGAGGCCCGCTGCTCCGCCACCTGCAGCATCGGCCCGCTGAAATCCAGGCCGGTGACCGCGGCCCCACACCGGGCGAGGGACAACGCCAGGTCGCCCGTGCCGCAGCACAGGTCGAGCGCCCGTTCGCCCGCCCGCGGCCGGGCCAGCCGCACGACCCGCTGCTTCCAATACCGGTGCAGGCCGAAGCTCTGCAAATCGTTCATCAGGTCGTAGCGCGAGGCGACCTGCGCGAACAGTTCGCCCACCTTGGCCGCCCGTTGCTCGCCGGGTTCGTAGAACGTATTGGCCATTACGGCGGGGGCGGGCGGCGCGCTAGGCAAACGCCTGCCGCAGGTACTCGAGGCTCTTGCGGGCAATCACCTCAGCGCCTTCCTCAAACTTGAACACCTCAACCGAGACATAGCCGCGATAGCCGACCTGCTTGAGCGCGCCGGCAATGGGCCGGAAGTCCACCTCGCCGAATCCCGGCCCCTTCAGGTTCGCGTCATTGGCGTGGAAATGGGCGAAGTGCGGCCAGGTGTCGCGGATGATCGCCGGGATGGGCTTTGCCTCCGAGCACATAGCCTTCACGTCGAGCACGAGCTTGAAGTGCGGCGAGGCAAGCTGCTGCACGAATTGGACGGCCTC
>DATKNZ010000360.1:0-3774 GCA_035541055.1 Candidatus Acidiferrum sp.
ACCGCCCATGCGCGCGCGCCGAGGCCAACACTTGCCGGTAAAAGCCGCTTTGCTCCGGCGGCATCCGGAGCAGGCTGCTCCCGGGCAGCCCGGAAGGGGCGAGGCGATGGTAGGCCCGCGATGCCCGGTTGGCCTGCACCACGCTCAGACACAGTATGCCCAACACCGCGATCCATGAAACACCGCTCCGCACAGGCCGGCTCGCGCTCTGAGCCCCTGCACCCGATATCGGGAACATCCAACATCCAACATCCAACAACCAACATCCAATCCGCGCGGCGGCTTGCCTTGTTGGATGTTGGATGTTCGATGGTGGATGTTGGATGTTCCCAAGGCTCAGCCCCCACTCGGGGCCTCGTAGCGCATCTCTCGTCCCCACGATCGTTACCGGGATAAAGAGAAAGAACGAGAACTGCGCCTGCGAGCCCCAAACCGGGTAGCCCCAAAGCGCGCTCATCACCGCCAGTGCCAGCACGATTTGGCGGGGCGCCGTTTCCCACACCGTGGCAGGGGACTGAACGGACATCATGCCGACTGCGGCCACCAGCGGCACGCACCAGGTGAACACCGGCTTGAGCCAATCAAACGTGGGTCCTTCCCACGGGCCCGCGAGCAAGGCGATGGCGAGCACCGCCGGCGCGACACTGAATCCAATTGCGGTGGGAACCCACGGCGCATCCCGCCAGAAGGCCCGCGCCGGACCTGTCGCGGCCCATAGCAGGAGGCCCACCCCCAATGAGAGCACGACTTCGTCGGTGCCGAACTCCGGCCAGCGGAAGTAAACCTTGTCGTACCCCACATGCTGCAGCACCAAGCCGTGGATCAGGCCCGCCATCGACGTGCCCTTAGCCAGCGCGTACGCGGCGCACGCCAGCACCGCCGCCAGGCAACCCGCTACAGGCGTTACCAGCACGCGCCAGGGCAGGCCTTGCTTGGGACGCGACAGGGCTAACCGCCCAATCAACAGCAGCGCCGCCCCGGACGTCAGCAGGCAGTAATCCCCGGCGGACTCCAGGTTGTGCCTCATCAGGCATACGGGCAGCGCCGCTGCCGCCAGCGCGCCCGACCCGAACACGATCAGCCGCAGCCGCCGGTCCGCCAGAAGATTCCCGGCGCTCACCCAGCCGGCAACCGCGGCATAGACCCCCAGGTTCGGCTTGGTCATGCCCAGCAGCCCGACCAGGAATCCCAGCAGCCCCAGCAGCGCGCCTGTGTGGCGGCCGGTCACTAGAAACGTCGAGACGAACAGCATGGCCGCGAGCAGCAACACACAGAACTCCTGTGGGTGCCCCGGCTCATACATCAACACCTGGAGGAGATAGAACACTCCGAAGCAGGCCAACACCGTCAGCAGCAGGCTTCGGGTCATACGGGCCACGTACCCTGCGCAGAGCAGCACGGCGGCCATCAAGGTTGCCGTGGTGAACAGCGCCGTGCTATCGTGCGATAATCGCAGGCCCGTCGCCGCGTGGAGCAGTTGTTTCCAGGCGTAATAGGCCGGCCCGTATTGCGTGTAGGTCTGGTCGTAGAGCGGGTGCCCGGCCGCCAGTGTCTTCTGCGTCAGCATGACGTAGCCCATGTCGTCCCAGAACCGGAACCCGGTGCAAACCTTGTAGAAGGCGGTTAAAGAAAGGACTGCGGCCAGGGCCAGCATCAGCAGCGCTCCGAAAGCGAGTCTGACACGCGCGCTGGCCGTGGGTCGTGCTGGCAGGCGGGAACGGATCACGTCGAGCGTTCTGGCTCCACGACTTTCTCAGCGGCCAGGAGTTGTCGGGTGAAATCCGAAGCCCGAAGGCCGAAGGCCGAAAGAAGTCCGAAGCCCGAAATCCGAAGGCGTTGGGCGCAGGAGCGAGGAGCCTTCAAGGGCGGAGACGCGGAGAGCGCAGAGGCACGCGGAAAAGCTGGAAGCAGAGAACTCTTCTCCTCTGCGCACCTCTGCGCTCTCTGCGTCTCTGCGTTGAAGAAGCTGCCACCCGGCGGGTTCGGCAGCCTTCACGCTTTCCCCTCCCCCGGCACCTCTTCTCCCTCCGGCGCCTCGGCGGGCTCCTCCTGAGGCTCCTTCTCTTTAGCCGATTCCGCAGCCTCGCTCAGCTTCTGCGCGAAGACGAAAAGGCCGGTGAATAGCCCCCCACTCAGCAGCGTGCGCCAAAAGAACTCCAGGGTGGGCGGGTAGCCGTGTGTCCCATTCGTCAGGGCAATCAACCAACCCGCGAGGTCCTTGGTATACTCAGGGTTGCCGAACGGGTTGAAAAGCCACGCGGCCGTGTTGGTCACCAGGTAAAAGAGAATCGCGCCCACAATGCCACCCGCCAGCAGCCGCACAAACGACGTCCGCGGATTGAACCGGGTGCCGAACCAGATCAGCCCGGCGAAACAGGCGTAGTTGATCAACTGGGTAGCCTTGAAGGCATTGATGCCGAGCGCGAAGTAGTAATAAAGGTTAAGGGCGAGGTCAGAGGCCACCAGCGTGCCCAGCGGCAACCACCACTTGATGTTCCGGGGGAAGAACGCCCCCGCACAGAACGCCAGCGCATAAAACGCGCTGAAGTTGGGCGGGAATAACCCGGGCCAGCGCGACAGGGCTGCCACCAGCATAAAGACGTAAGGCAGCCACCTGCTCCATTTGCCTTTCACAATTTCGAGGATACGCCCCCGCCGGGTCATGACAAGCGGCAACCGGCCGCCCGAGCCGCCCTGCCTCGTTTCGGGACAATCTCCCCCCACCTGCGCGGCACGGCGATCAGGCCGATCCAGCCAATCAAACAGATCCCCTCCCCGTGCGCACCCGGACCTCCCGCTGGCCCCTCCATATCCCCTCCCTATCCTCACCGTTGAACCTCTGCAAAGTTTGCAGAGGTTCAACGGTGAGGATAGGGAGGGGATATGGAGGGGCCAGCGGGAGGATGGGGAGATCGCTGCCTCAAGCTGGGGAGTTTGTCAGAAATCTGGGGCTAGAAAGCGTTCGGAGCCGGCTCGGGGGACGCGCCAGGCCAGTGGAGGGGATACCCCGGGCCGGGGCGGGCAGCGGCCACGGGAGAGGCTTTCGCAGGGTCTCCGCCGTCGTGGTGTCTCAGATTTGGGCGCGGAACTGGAAGCGGCAGGGGACTACTGCATTCCAGGACGCGTCGCGAGATTGGGCGGCGCTTACTCCGCTTTTGCGGGTTTCTGAGGCTTGTCTGCAGGAGCAGCGCCGTGGGCCTTTTCGGGCTTGGCGGCTTTGTCCGGTTTGTGCGCTCGGTCCGGCCGGGGGCGAGGCGGGCGGTGGCCCGGCTTCTCGGCCCCTTCGGCTTTGGCAGGGGTGCCTTCGGGACGTCGGCCGCGCTTCTCGGTCCGGTGCTCTTCCTTCTTAGGCTCTTCAGTGCCCGGGGGCGGCGTCGGCAGCGGGGTGCTGCTTTCGACATGCACTTTGAGCGTGCTCGTCACGTCGGCGTGCAGCCGGAGCTCGACTTCGTGGTCGCCCAGGGCGCGGATCGGCTGCTCGAGGTGAATCTTCTTCTTGTCGAGCGTGATATCGAACTGCGTCTTGAGCTGGTCGGCGATCATGCCGGAGGTGACCGTGCCGAACATCTTGCCGTCCTCGCCCGTCTTGACCGTGAGCAGGCAGATGAGCTTGGACATGCTCTTGGCGAGGTCGGTCATGGTGTTCAACTCATGGGCCTCGCGTTCGGCCCGCCGCTGGCGCAAGGCCTCCAGGCGGCGTTTGTTGGCGCCGGTCAGCGGGATGGCCAGGCCCTGCGGGAACAGGTAGTTGCGGGCATAGCCGGCGGCGACCTT
>DATKNZ010000361.1:0-11309 GCA_035541055.1 Candidatus Acidiferrum sp.
GTCTGCCAACTCGCCGCCTACAAGGCGCCCGCAACCGATCCCAACTCGCCCGGCAACCTCCCCGCCACGCGCGAGGCCCAGGCCACCGTGCTGCGCCTGCCCAACACGGGAATGGCGGTCACCATTGATATCGGCGACGCCGGCAGTGTGCATCCTAGGAACAAGCAGGATGTCGGTCGCCGTTTACTGCGGATCGCGCTGGCCCAGGCCTATGGCCGCCCCATCGAATACTCCGGCCCGGTTTTTGACTCCATGCAGGTCGAAGGCGGAGCCATCCGCCTGAGGTTCACGCACGTGGACGGGGGCTTGATGGCCCGAGGCGGCCCATTGCAACAGTTCGCGATCGCGGGTGCGGACAAGAAGTTCGTTTGGGCCAATGCGGCGATTGTGGGCAAGGACGTGGTCGTCTCCAGCCCGCAGGTGCCGGAACCTGCCGCCGTGCGTTACGCCTGGGCCGACAACCCGGAAGGCTGCAACCTCTACAATGCCGAGGGTCTGCCCGCCGCCCCGTTCCGTACGGACGGCCCGTAACCCGACAACACCATGAACTCCGCTATTCCTTTCCCGGGCGCTTTTTTGCAGCCCTCGTTGTGCAGGCCGGCCTCGTCCGTTAGTCGAGGGTTGCGTTCTTGGCTGCCGGGGCACCTGCAACTGCTTTTGCTTGCCGCGCTCGCCCTTCCTGCCCAGGCGGCACAAACCAGCTCCGTCCCGGTCACGATCCGGGCGGGCGCGAGGCTGGAGCCCGGGCTGGGCACTAAGCCTACCCTCTTTCTGATCGGCGACTCCACGGTCCACAACCGCACGCGCGGCCAGTCGGGCTGGGGAGACAGCCTCGCGGAGTGGTTGGATCTTTCGAAGATCGCCCTGACCAACCGCGCCCTGGGCGGTCGCAGCAGTCGCAGTTTCCTGAACGAGGGGCTCTGGGATAAAGTGCTCGCCGACCTGAAGCCGGGCGACTTCGTGCTGATGCAATTCGGTCACAATGACGGCGGACCGCTGGACGACGCCAAAGCCCGCGCTTCCCTCAAGGGCGCTGGCGACGAGTCCCGCGTGTTAACGAACAAGGTGTCTGGCAAAGTCGAGACGGTCCACACCTATGGCTGGTACTTGCGCAGGTACATCTCAGACGCCAAAGCGAAAGGCGCGACCCCCATCGTGCTCTCGCCGGTGCCGCGGAAAATCTGGAAGGACGGCAAGGTCGCTCGCGCCACCCGCGACTATGCCGAATGGGCGCACGAAGCTGCCGCAGCCGAAGGCGTGGCGTTCGTGGACCTCAACGACATTGTCGCCCTTCATTACGAGGAACTGGGGCCTCAGAAGGTCGAGGCGCTCTTCGCCGATGAGCATACCCACACCAACCCTGAGGGCGCCAAACTCAACGCGCGATGTGTCGTCGAAGGCCTGCGGGCCCTCAAGGAGTGCCCACTGTCGAGATACCTGGTGCCGGAGGAAGGCCGATGAAGGGCGGTCCGGCTCAATCGAACACTACCAGAAGTGTATATTCGGCCTCAAATCGCTGCCTGCCAACTCTCGGCTATCCGCGAACCGCCCCCAGGCCCGGGCTACCGGATGCGGCCGGGCTGCCCCCTCGCTTTCCCGGGGTGTATGCGGTGTGTGCCCGGTGTGTCTCCCATGTGGCCCGGGCCACATGGGAGACACACCGGGCATACACCGCACGCTCACCTGGGTGGCGAGCGGGAGTCGAGCCCCGGCTGAACGTGATTCATGACTAGCCCTTGCTCGCGTAAGCTGTTGTGCCGCTGTGAGTTGCCTGCACGCCCAGGTTGCCGAGGCTACAGAATTGAAGGGCCAACTCAGCCAGCATCGCCACTATTAACGTTATCGCCCGCAACCAGGCGAAGCGCCTTTCCAGTTACCTTCGTGATTGTGCTGACGCTCTGTGGCGGGGGCGCAGGCTGGGCCACCCATTCTGAAGCTGCGCCGCCGTCTCGCGTCCAGGTCTCCATGGACGCAGGCTGGAGGTTCACCCTCGGTGATCCAGCCGGAGCCGAACAGCCTGCGTTCGACGACGGGGGCTGGCGGCCGTTGAGCGTGCCGCATGACTGGAGCATCGAAGGGCCTTTCGCCGATACCAATCGCACGGGTGGCGCCGGCGGATTCCTCCCGGCGGGCATCGGCTGGTACCGCAAGCCGTTCGCCCTGCCAGGGGCTTATGCTCAGCGACGCGTCTTCATTGACTTCGACGGCGTCATGGCAAACAGCGACGTCTGGGTCAACGGCTTGCACCTCGGGCACCGCCCTTACGGCTACGTCAGCTTCCGCTACGAACTCACCGGCCACCTGCAGTTCGGCGAGGGCAAGACCAACCTCTTGGCGGTGCGGGTGGACAACTCGGCGCAACCGGCTTCGCGCTGGTATGCAGGGGCGGGCATTTACCGCCACGTCCGCCTTGTGGCCACCGACCCGGTCCACCTGGATCAATGGGGGCCGTTCGTCACCACGCCGCAAGTCAGTTCCAGCCAGGCGGTCATTCATGTCCAGGCCACTGTGGTCAACCAGTCCGCTACGCCGCGTGAGGTGACGATAGAATCGGCGATCCTCGCTCCCGATGGGCGGCTTTTGCGAACGGACGGCACGCCGCCCCAAACCATTGCCCGCGGTCAGTCCGCCGTGTTTCATCAGCAATTCACCCTCGACCATCCGCGACTGTGGAACGTCATCACGCCAGCCCATGAACCCTCAACTCTCAACTCTCAACCCTCGACCTTCCCCCCTCAACCACTCTACCGTCTCTCCACCAGGGTCCGCTCCGGCAGCGCCAGCCTCGATGATGCCGTCACCACGTTCGGCATCCGGGAGGCGCGCTTCGAAGCAGCGACGGGCTTCTGGCTCAACGGCAGGAACCTGAAGCTCAAGGGCGTCTGCCTGCACCATGATGCCGGTGGGCTGGGCGCGGCTGTTCCGCTCGGCGCCTGGGAGCGGCGGCTCGAACTCCTGCGGCAGGCCGGCTGCAACGCCATTCGCACTTCGCATAACCCAGTGGCGCCCGAGTTCCTGGACCTGTGCGACCGCATGGGGTTTCTCGTCATGGACGAGATGTTCGACTGCTGGACGGTCGGTAAGAACCACTACGACTATCATCTCTATTTCAAGGAATGGTCGCAGAGGGATGTCCACGACACAGTCTGCCGCGATCGCAACCATCCTTGCATCGTAGTCTATAGCGCGGGCAACGAGATTCATGATACGCCTAAAGCGGAGCTGGCCAAAGGCATCCTGCGCGGGCTGGTCGAGGAGTTCCATCAGTCCGACCCGAGCCGGCCGGTGAGCCAGGCGCTGTTCCGCCCCAACGCGAGCCATGACTACACGAATGGCCTGGCCGACTTGCTCGATGTGATCGGCCAGAACTACCGCGAAGAGGAGCTGCTTGCCGCGCATGAGGCCCGGCCCGAACGCAAGATTCTGGGCACCGAGAACGGCCACGACCGCAAGGTCTGGCTCGCCTTGCGCGACCACCCGCCTTACGCGGGGCAGTTCCTCTGGACCGGCTTTGATTATCTGGGCGAATCCCGTCGCTGGCCCGTGATCGGCGCCGGTTCCGGGCTGTTCGACCGCACCGGCGCGCCGCGCCCGCGCGCCTTCCAACGGCAGAGCTGGTGGAGCGACCAGCCCATGGTCCATATCGTCCGGCGCATCGCTCCCGAGGAGGCCACGCCGTCCGATCCGGGGTTCAATCCGCTCACCCGGCGCCAGGAGGAGTTCTCGGATTGGACGCCGCGCGATACCGCGCCGCACCCGGAAGAGGTCGAAGTCTATAGCAACTGCGAACAGGTCGAGCTGGTGCTCAACGGCAAATCGCTCGGCTCCCAGCCGCTGCCGCCGGACGCCTCCCCGCGCGTGTGGAAGGTCCAGTTCGAGCCGGGAACAATCAATGCTCTCGGCAGGAACGGCCACCGGGTAGTTGCCCGCCACGAATTACGCACCGCCGGCAAACCCGTGAAGATCGTGCTTGCGGCCGATCGTGCCAGGCTCAACTCAGACTGGGACGATGTCGTCTATGTCACTGCCACCGTAACCGATAAGAAGGGCGTGCTCGTTCCGGATGCGACCGACCTCATCACGTTCAGACTTTCGGGTCCGGGCCGGATCCCTGCGGTTGATTCCGGCGACAACTCCAGCCATGAGCCGTTCCAGGCCGACATGCGCCACGCCTGCCAAGGGCGGTGTATCGCTCTCCTCAAGGCCACCGGGCCTTCAGGCCGGTTAAAATTAGTCGCCTCCGCTCCTGGGTTGACCTCCGGCACCATCACCGTGAAAGCTGTTGCGGCACCACAACGCGATCAATGACTACCTGGCTCTTGTGCGAACCCGCAACGCAATAGCCCTGGCTTTGGCACTCACAGCCCTGCTGAGCGCAGCACCTTCCGGCGACGCCGCCTCAACTGACACGCTGCCCGCCGCTGCCGCCTCGCCTGCCGTCACCCTCACTGAGGAAGGTGAAACGTTCACGCTCGCCAATGGACTCCTCACCGCCCAGGTGGACAAGCAACTGGGCGTGCTCGTCTCCCTCAAATACCATGGCCTCGAACTCCTGGCGCAAGGCCATCGCGGATCCGGTGGCGGCTACTGGTCCGCGGTCGGACGCGGCCGGCCCGGATCACGCCACGCAGCCGTGGTCCGCATAAACCCCGGCACCAACGGCGGCGCCCGCGCGGAGGTTTCCTGCGAACTCCATAACGACCCCAATTCCCCCACCGCCCCGGTGGATGCCGATTACCGCTACTCCCTGGGCCGGGGCGAGAGTTGGCTCTATGTCTATTCGGTCCTGGAGCATAAGTCCGGCTACCCGGCGTTTGGCGTCGGCGAGGCGCGCTATTGCGTCAAGCTCAACCCGCACGTGGTTGATTTCCTCACCGTGGACGCCGACCGCCGCCGCCTCATGCCGAGCGGCGAGGATTGGGACAAGGGCGAGCCGCTCAATGTGAAGGAGGCGCGCCGCATGACCACGGGCGTGCATAAAGGCGAAGTCGAGCACAAGTATGACTACGCCGCCGTGCTGGCCGAGACGCCCGCCTATGGCTGGTCCAGCACCAAACACCGCGTCGGCTTGTGGCTCATTAACCCCAGCCTGGAGTACCTCGGCGGCGGTCCCACCAAGGCCGAGCTTACCGGGCACCTGGATGTGAACCCCGGCGGGTTACCCACCCTGCTGAATATGTGGGTCGGCAGTCATTATGGCGGGACCACTATCTCGGTCGCCACGAACGAGTCCTGGGCCAAGGTGGTCGGCCCGTTTCTCCTTTACTGCAATGCATCGCAAGAGGCCGGGGATGCCGCCCAGCTCGCCCTCTGGCACGACGCCCTGGCCCGGGCGGCCAAAGAGGCCGCGCGCTGGCCTTACGAGTGGGTGCGCGACCCGGACTATCCGCCCGCCGCCTCGCGCGGAAGTATCTGCGGCCAACTCGTCCTGCGCCACCTGCTGGATCCCAGCCTCGCCGCCAGCAACATCTGGGTAGGCGTCGCCGCGCCCGATTACGTTCCGCCTCGCCTGGGTTTTGGTCCACGGCGGTTCGGCCCGAACAACTGGTGGGCGCGCTTCGTCTCCACTAACTTCCCGCCGGGCGCACCTGGTTTCGGCCCCGGCCGGTTTGGCCTGCCGCCCTATGTGGACTGGCAGCGGGACGCCAAATTCTACCAGTTCTGGGCCCGCGCCGACGCCCAGGGCCGCTTCACCATCTCCCATATCCGCCCCGGAACCTACACTCTGCACGCAATCGCGGACGGCGTTCTGGGCGAATTCACCCTCACCAACCTCACCGTGTCGGCCGGCGAAACGAAGGCCCTGGGCCAGTTGACGTGGACGCCCGCCCGCTTTGGCCGCACCGTCTGGCAAATCGGGGTCCCGGACCGCACCGCGCGCGAATTCCGCCACGGCGACCACTACTGGCAGTGGGGCCTTTACTTCGAGTATCCGAAAGACTTCCCCAAGGACGTTAACTTCGTCATCGGCCAAAGCGACTGGCGGCGCGACTGGAACTACGTCCAGCCTCCGCGCCTCCTCAGTTCAAAGGTGCGTCCCATCGGCGAGGACGACGAGCAAGCCGAGGATGCGCTCTCGCAGGAAGTGCGTTCGGGCGGCAGTGAGGTGAGCAGCACGACCTGGTCGGTCACCTTCCCGATGCCGGAGGCGTCGCGAGGCAGAGCCACGCTGCGCTTGGCCTTCTGCGGCACCCATGCCGGCTGCAATGTAGAGGCCATCGTCAATGGCCGCTCTGTGGGCGAGACTGGCGTGCTCCCCTCCACCAGCGCCATGCAGCGCGACGGCATTCGCGCTTACTGGGTGGAGAAGGATATCCCCTTCGATGCCGCGCTGCTCAACCGCGGAACTAACGTCCTCCAGCTCCTCTCCCACGCTCACAGTTGGTCCCAGGGCGTGATGTACGACTGCCTCCGCCTCGAAGTGGACCCAACCGCGCCTTTCAGGTAGTAGCGTAAGCCTCTGGCTTGCGCTAGTCCCAACAATCCTCTGGATTGCTGTGTGCAGGCAACCCAGAGAGTTGCCGGGACCGACGCAAGCCCGAGGCTTACGCTACTGCCCGCTGCGCCAGGCCGTATCACCAGAATTGGCGATGCCCAATCTTTAAAAGGCAGGATATGCTAGGAAGAACCTTCAAACCCAATTGAACGCATTATGAAAGCCGATCTACCGGTAATCTCGCCATTCACTGCCGCGCTCTTGCTCACAATCGCCTTGCTGGCCCTCTGCGCGCCGTCTCGCGCTCAAACAGCCAACTGGAACAATGGCGCCGGGGACAACGATTGGAACAATTCAACCAACTGGGACATCGGGGTGCCGGCCGAAGGGACGAACGCGGTTATCGGCTCCGGCTCTACGGTTAATTACAACCTCCCGATGACCGCAACCGCCTTCGGGGCGCTGACGGATAGCGGCGTCCTGAACATCAACGCGACCGGGTTCGTGTCCGCGGCCTCGGGAACCATTTCGGGCAGCAGCGCGCGGTTCAACGTCAACAGCGGCGGCGCGGCAGCGGTGACCACTGGCAATCTCACCTTTACGGCCGCGGCGGGCGGCACGCTGGCCGCCGGTGGCTCCCTGGCGATCGCGAGCCAATTGAACCTGGGCGCCAGCGGCAGCGGGAACACTGGCTTTATGACGAACAATGGCGGGACTCTGAGCGCAGCGACGACCCGCATCAATCCCAACAATCTCAGTTCCAGTTGCGTGTTGGTCATCAACGGCGGCTCGAATGGTCTGGGCACCACGACGATCTGGCGCAGCAGCTCGGGCAGCACCAGCTTCCAGCCTCTGGGCAGCGAGGGTTTGGTCATCAGCAACGGCATTGTGAACCTCACCAGCTTGACTGTGGGAGCTTCAGCGGCCAATTCCACTTTGACCGCCTTCGTCGGAGGCGGAGCCGTCACGAACACCGGCACGTTCATTGTCGGCATGGTCGGCGGCGCGAACAGCCGCCCGGCCCGTTTCCTGCAAACCGGCGGCACGGTGGTCTCCAGCATCGCCGAAGGCATCCGCATCGGCGTGAGCAATAGCACGCAAGTAGCGCAGTTCTCGATCCTCGGCGGCACGAACATTGCGGAGAAATACGTCCTCGGCGACGGCTCAAATTCCTCTTCCGGCATTACAGTGAACTTCACCAACGCCGCCACTATGGTCGTTGGCAGCGGCGGCATCACCACGAACAACGTCAATACCTTGAACACGGGGTTGAACAATGGCGGCAGGTTCTGCGCCAAGGCCGATTGGACTTCCGCGCCGATCAAGATGACGCTGACCAGCGGCGGCACGTTCACGTTCAACGCGGCCGATCTGGACGGCACGCCCCACAATATCACCCTCCCCGGGCCGCTGACCGGGAGCGGCGCGCTGACCAAGGCCGGCGGGGGCACTTTGACGCTCAACTCCGCAGGGAACAATTACAGCGGTGTCACCACGATCAGCCAGGGCACGCTGGCCATCGGCGCCGCCGGCGTGAGCAGCAGCCCGACGATTAACGTGTCCGCCGGAGCGGTGTATGATGTTTCCGCCGCGGGGACGGCCACCAACCTTTCCAGCGGCCAGGCCTTGGGCGGCAGCGGGGCGGTTAACGGCAACCTGATGGCACTCTCGGGCAGCATACTGCGGCCGGGCGGCCTGGCGACCGCCGGCACCCTAACCTTCTCGAATGGCCTGGCCACGGCCGGAGGCGGCACCATCAGCTTCGATCTCTCCGACGACCCGACCGGCACGGTCAAGACGAACGACTTGCTCAATGTTCTCGGGGATTTGAACCTGAACGGCATCGCCACCGTTTCAATCAACCCGCTCAATGGCACACTCCCCACCCCAAGCACTTACGTGCTGATCCGGTATGGCGGCAACATCTCAGGCGATGTCACTAACTTCATCGTCACTGGCGCTGCCGGAAGTCTGAGCCTGGACAAAGGAGCCAAGACCATTTCGCTCGTGGTACAATCCGCGCTGCGCGGTCCGACCAACGTGGTCTGGCTGGGCGGCCTCTCGGGAAATAGCTGGGACACCGCGGCGACATCCAACTGGCTCAACGCAGGCACCTCCGCCCGCGATATCTTCGTGAACGGCGACAACGTCAGGTTTGACGGCACGGGCGCCGCCAACCCCGTGGCGAATGTCGTCGGCAGTGTGGGCCCTTCGGCGCTCGTCGTGGACACGAGTTCGAACTATGCCTTCAACGGCGCGGGCTCCATTGACGGCTCGGGTGGATTGACCAAAACCAACCTTGGCACGCTCACGGTTCTTACGACCAACGGCTACTTGGGGCCGACCATTATCGGGGGCGGCGTGCTGGAGGCCGCCATGCTCGCGAATGGCAACCTGGCCTCCAGCATCGGCAGCTCCCCGTCTGATGCCACCAACCTGCAGTTCTTCGGTAGCACCCTGCGGTATCTCGGTGCCTCGACCAGCACCGACCGCGGCGCGACGCTCAACGGCACCGGCGGCACCATCGAGGTGACTAACAGCGGCACCACCCTGACGTGGGGGGGAGCCTTTACGGGCACCGGGGCGCTCATCAAGGCCGGCCCGGGGGCATTGACGCTATCGGTGGATAACACCCATGCCGGCGGCACGGTGATCAGCAACGGCCTCTTGCGGCTCAGCACCGCGAACGGCGCGGGCTCGGGCGGCATCACTAACTATAGTTCGACTCTCCGCATCGCCACCAGCAGCACCATCGGCAACGTGGTTGAGTTCCACGGCATCTGCACGGTGGACCTCAACAACACCGGCGGCAACCAAGCCCTTGACGGCGCCTGGTCGGGCGACGGCACCGTCAATTTCATCAGTCAGCAAAGCTCGACGATCCGGACCTTCACGATGGGAGGCAACGGGGCGGGCGGCGGGACCATGGCCAACTTCACGGGCGTCATTAACCTTGGAACCAACAACGGCTTCTTCCGCTTCAATGACGGCGGCGGCAACTTTAACACCGGCAACACCAATCTCTTCCTTGATCTGGGAACGAGCACGGCGGTGTTCCTCAATCGCGACCGCGGGCAGCCCGTTTACCTGGGAGCCCTGGCCGGTGGCAGCGGGACGGTTCTGACTAACGGAACAGATAATACCGGCACGACCACTTACATCATTGGCAGCAGGAACGTGGATTCCACCATGGCGGGCAGCATCAATAGCGTTTCCAGCGCGCCGATCGCCCTGGTCAAGGTCGGCACGGGCACTTTGGCCCTCGCCGGCGCGTGCGGTTATTATGGCGCGACCACGGTGAGCAACGGCGTGCTGGCGCTCAGCGGCTCAGGCGTGATCAGCCGCAGCCCGACCATTGAGGTAATCGCGGGCGCGGTGCTCGACACGACGGCTCACACGGATGGCGCCATCACGCTTAACTCGGGCCAGACTCTCCTGGGCGAGGGCACGGTCCGGGGCAGCGTCATCGTCAGTAGCAACGCCACCCTTTCGCCAGGACCCTCGGGCGGCACTTTTGGCATCCTGACCATCACCAACTCACTGGCTCTGCAGCCGGGCGCCACGTTGGCCATGGACGCAGACTTTAACTCGGCCACGAACGACCTGATTGAAGGCCTGGCCAGCATCACCTACGGCGGCACGCTCAGCCTGAACCTGATGTCCGTGGACCTCACCGCCAGCTTCAAGCTGTTCAACGCTGCCTCCTACGGCGGTGCCTTTGATATGATCACGCCGGCGTCGCCGGGAGCGGGTTGGGTCTGGGACCTGAGCAGCCTGGGCGTAAACGGGACGCTGAAGGTCATGAACTTCGCCTATACCCAGCCACACATCACGACCGCCTCCGCCGCCGATTCAAACCTCACCCTCAGCGGCACGGGCGGACCCCCATATCTCGGCTACACCGTTTACAGCTCTTACGATGTGACGCTTGCCTTGCCTTCCTGGGGCTATGTGGGCACGGGCAACTTCCAGGCGGATGGCAGTTTCGCTTTCACAACTGCGATTGACACGAACGGCCCGCCGGAGTTCTACGCGCTGCAGTACACCACACCCTAAGCTGGATAGCCAACATGAGGCGGCCACCGGTGTGAAAGCACCCCACACTCCGATTCCAGCTTACGCTATTGCCCGTGACCGCTCGGACGAAACCAGGCTTCACCGCGCTCTGTGTGGTGTGCCTCAGCTTGGCCCTCGTGCCCCCTCGAGCGCGCGCTCAGACCAACCTCCCGGCCTTCCCGGGCGCGCTGGGCTTCGGGGCCCGGGCCACGGGGGGGCGGGGCGGGGCGGTGTATCATGTCACCAACCTCGAAGACCGCGGGCCCGGCTCATTGCGCGAGGGGGTCGAGCACCCTAATGGCCCGCGCACGATTGTCTTCGACCTCGGCGGCTATATTGCGCTCGAGAGCATTCTGCGCGTCGGCAGCGACCTGACCATCGCCGGCCAGACCGCGCCGGGCGAGGGTATCGGCCTGCGCGGCTCAGAGATATCGTTCTCCGGCGCCCATAACATCATCGTCCGCCATTTGCGCATACGCCAGGGCTTGGCGGCGCGTCAGGAAAGGAAGAGCGCCATCAACATCACCAATGGAAAGGACATGATCTTCGACCACCTTTCCGTTCAATGGGGCCGTTGGGACACCGTGGATATGAACGGGTGCGAGAACATCACCTTCCAGGACACCATCATCGGCCCGGGCATCGCGCCGCAGCGCTTCGGGTGCCTCTGCCAAGGCGAGCGGATTTCCTTCATCCGCAATCTTTGGATCAGCAACCAGAGCCGCAACCCCAAGGCCAAGGGGACCGTTCAATTCATTAACAACGTCGTCTATAATTGGGGCGGCACTGGCTTCGTGGGAGGCCACTCGGCGGCGAA
>DATKNZ010000362.1:0-6189 GCA_035541055.1 Candidatus Acidiferrum sp.
TGTTCGAGAAAACCCCTGTGGCAGAGCTCTTTCATGCTCTCGGTCCCCAAGATGAAGCTGCGCTTGGCCCTAAACAGTTGCTGCTGCCCGACTTATAACCGGACACGCGTGGGGTCGACCCACATGGGAGACACACCGGGCAATCGCCGGGGAGACCACGGAGAGAAGGCCCAGGCGCAAACCGAGCGTTACGTTGACTCCAGCTTGCAGGGACAGGCTGGCAGCGCGGGCTGCTCCGCTGGCGGGACGAGCCGGGGCGCTGCGCAGGCGAGGACTATCTGCAGGAGAGCCAGCGGCCGTATTGGCCCTGGCGCATATAGGCCCGCTCGGAGCCGTCGGGCAGCACCTCCTGCAAGTGTTTGCCGCGCAGGCGGTAGCGACGCCGGCAAGAGAGGCATTCGTATTCGACCAGGGCCGTTTCCTTGGCCTCCTCCTGGGCGGGCTTCACCATAAGCCAGCGGTTCTGGGCCTCCGTAGGCCAGTTGCCGGATTGCTGTTTGCCGCAGCGGCAGGCCGGGAGGTCCTTGATGGGCACCTCGCGCGTAGGCTCAGTGGTGCTGGCGGGAGTCTTCATTGGTTGCGCCTTATTGCTCGTTCCGTTTCACACACTGCGCCGAAAGCAGGCGATTTCAAGCCTCAATTTGCCGGTCGCGGCGTGACCTCGACCCGCTGGCCCAGGACGATGCAGTTATAGAGGGCGCGGCCAATCTGGTTACGGGTCAGGAAACGGTTGCTGCCATCCGCCTCGGCCAGCGAGACGACTGCCTGGTGGAACGTGTCATAGACCTGGATGCGCATTTCTTCATGCTCCCACACGGCCGGGTTGGACAGGTCAATGTCCGAGCTGAACCGCACGAGCAGTTTCTGGTTCTCCCAGAACACCCAGGCGTCGTTGCCCACGGGTGAGAGCGGGGCCAGGTGGACGATCTGTTCGCCCGTCAGGGCGTTGGTCAGGCCGAAATGCTTCTGCTCCCGCAGCAGCTCCGTGCGCAGCTCCTGCCGCATGCGCTCGAACAACTGGGCGTCGGGGTAGTCGGGCTGGGTGCGCGTGCGGAAGAGGTAGTCCTTAATCTCTTTCATCGGCAGGCGCACCACCTGGAAGGCCTTGGGCGCCCGGTGCGGGAGCGGCGTATGCTCCACGTTTTTGATCCGGAAGCTCCGGCTTTTCACCTCAACCTTGGTCTCCTCCACAGTGTAATCCGCCTTCTTGAGCACAACCGTCAGATCCAGCTCGGGCATAGCGATCTCGGCGTAAATGCTCCGGTCGCCGGGGTCCAGTTTCATCGGGACGCGGCGCACCCAGAAGATGACCTCCGGGTCGTTGGCAACCCGCTCGATGTCGGCTTCATCCAGGTACCAGCGGTAGAGGTGCCGGACGACTTCGCTGAGGTTGGTAGCCTGGAGCAGTTCCGGGGGCGGGGGGGCGGCGGTGGCTGCCTGGCTAGTACTGTAGCCCGCCGAGAGCAGAGCCAGGGCCGGGGCGAGGCACAGGATGGAGGTTAACTTCATGGTGCTGCCTTCTTTAAGGTGAAGAAGCGGTTGCCGCCCAGCGAGCCGCTGTCTTTATCGGGAATGCTCACGAAGTTGCCGCCGGGCCGGAAGTAATCCTTGTCGGTCATCCAGGAGTAAGCGCGGCCAGTGACTTCGATCTGCCCGACCTTGCGGAGTCCGGCGTAGCGGTCGGCGCCCTCGACGCCACCTTTGACGTAAGCGCGGGCGAGGCCCTGGCCGTAATTCAGCAGGTTGGCAAAGCGGCCCGGCTTGCCACCGCTATTGGCGATGTTCACCAGGTAGGCAATGCGCTCGCCGACGCGCGGGTCCGTGACAAAGCGACCGGAAGCGTCGCGGTAGAAGCCATCGCACTGGCGTTTCTCGCCCGTGCCGACGATCACATCAACGACGTTGGAGGTCTGCACGCCGGCGACCCAGACCTGCCGGTACCCGGGCGGGATATGGGCGATGCGGGCGTTGAGCACCCAAAGAATGGCGAGCATGGCGCCCTGCGTGTTCTGCTCGCTGACGTAGCCGTTCTCGCCGGGAAAAGGCACCTCGTTGATGAGCAGGCTGGCGAGGTAGCCTGACACCGTGGTGGGCGGGTCCAAATCCACGAAGCTCGCCGCCGACAGGGCCGGCGGCAAGAGCATCGCAGCCAAAGCAAGCCCGAGCATGGACGGGGTTTTCCGCACGTCCATGTTGTCGCATCTTGGCCGCGCTCCTGCAAGTCGTACCCGGGCGTACCTCATCACCGGCACCGAGCAGTAGCGCAAGCCTCAGGATTGCGGCCATCCCGGCAAGCTTCCAGCTTGCCGCGTGGAGGCCCGCGGGGCACCAACCTGGAAGGTTGGCGGGACTAGAGCAAGCCGGAGGCTCGCTCTACTACAGAATCGTGGCTGTGCCGAGATGCCCTCGTGGCACGTGGCGGTTCACGTCGCGCCGGTTATGCAGCCGCTGCGCTTGGGGATGGCGCACGAGCGGCAAAGGCGGTCAGGCGCCGGCCCATGGCGGCTTCGAGCCGGGCCGCTTTGGCCAGCGCCTTCCCGATCCGCTTCTCGCGTGAAAGGCTGGGCAGGGCCTGGAACCGAGCCCAGCGCTCGGCCAGGTTGCGCACATCCAGCGTCGCCTCGTCCAGAGCCCGTTCAAGCTCATCCAGGCCTGCCCCGGCCATTCCCGGCGAAGCCCGAAGCTCCCCGACGACAGCCCGCATCCGCTGGCGCAACGTGTCCAACACGGCAACCAGTTTCAGCAGCTTGGAAACGAGCCTCTGCAGTTGATTGGCTTGGCGCTCGCGTTCGGTCGGGTCGGCAGAAGCCCAGGCCAGTATGCGGCTGCAGAGCGGCTTCCATTCCGGATGCGAAGGCAGGTCGCCGATGGCCGCGAGGATCGGCTCCACGAGCAACCGGCGATCGGCGGTCCGCAAGGTCTCCCAACGCCGACGCAGGGCGTCAAGGCCGCGCACGGGCAGGGCATCGTGGCAGGACGTAATGAGATACTGGACCCCGCTGGCCCCGAACCGGGCCGAGCCTGACGCTGCACCGGCCCCGCTCCCGCCGGCAAAGAGCTCCCTCTTAGGCGCGCGCGCCCGGAAGAGGAATCGCGGCGCGGGAGACTTCATTGCCATACCACCCATGCCGGGTGATGCACAGAGGCTGGCCACACTGAGAATCTTAAGTTCCCCAAGAGCCGGCTGGGCCAGCGACTGCCTCGCCACAGGCACCTTCTCTGCCTCATCCCAGGCGATGAACGCCGTCAACGTGCACACCAGGTTGCTCTGCACAGAAAGCGCGATGGCCTCCTTCGGCTGGTCCTCCCTGATGTGCCTCTCGATCCGGTGCTTGCACCAGTGCAGGTACGGGGCGTCGCTCGAACTGGCCTGGGTGGCGACGGTGATCGGCGCGGGCGCCGCTTTCCCGCGGCGGGCGGAGAGGCCGAGCGCCTCTGCCGGGGCCTTCGCGCGAGCGCTGAGGTAGCAGACCTGGCCCGAGTAGAGCGGCGGCAGCAACGCCTCGGAGGGTTCCCACGCGTCCGGCAGCCGCAAATCGGTCAGCACCGGATGCCCCACGGCCCGCGCGAGGTCGGTGACCGCCCGGGCCACGTCGTCGCCGGGGTTGAGCGAGTGGAACGTGCCGCGCTGCTGCCGGGCGAGCGCCACGAGCAACGCGTCGTTTAAGTTCACGTCAACGCCGAAGCAATGCACTGTGAAATCGGGCGCTCCCTGCATGAGCTTGAGAATGCCGTCTTCGTTTCCGACCTGGGCGTCGGTAATCAGGATCAGGCTCCTGGCCTGCCCGCGCGAATGCGCGTTTGCGACCTCCAGCACGTGCCGCAGCGCCGGACCGAGTTGGGTCCCGCCGTCCGGCGGCAGTTGGGCCAGGTTGCGGAAGTTGGGGTCGGTTAAGAGCTTCCCGGGCGGCAGGGGCCGCTCGGCAAAGTCGTTGAACTGGTCCGAGAAGAGGGTCAGCATGGCGCGGTCCCCGTCGGCCAGGCTCTGGATCGAGGACTGCACCGCCAACGCCGCTTTCTCCCATTTCACTCCCTGCATGCTGCCGGAACGATCCGCCAGGAAGTAGAAGTCCATCGGCTGCGGCTTGCCGGAGGCTTGGGGCGCGCGGATTTCCAGCAGGGCGTAAGCCTGCGCGTCCCGCTCGCACAACCAGGCGCGCGCTGCCAGTTCCCGGGGCAGAAGCTCCTTCCAGCGCAGGACGAAGTCACGGTCCGGCACCTCACTCTTTTCGGAAAGCCTGACGGCGAGGTTGCTTCCTTCGCGGCTGCTGATGATCTGGTGACTGGGTGAAACGAGGCTCGCCGCATCAATGAAATGCGCATCCAGCGTGCCGCGGATCTCCACGAACGCCGCATCCGGGTGGTCGGCGCCAATGCGCACCGGCGAAATGCGCGAGGCGTCCGGCACCTCGTTTGTGTCATCCACGACGCCTTTGCCGCGGTTGGACCGCAGGAGCGGTTTGCCCGGGATGTAGCGAATGCCCGGACAGAAGGGAATCTCGATGGACGGCATGTCCGCCAGCGCGCGCAAAGGCTGGACGTACTTCAGCGTGATGAGGACGAGATCCTCAGGCTGCACATTGTTGAGCGTGAGCGTAAACAGGTTCTCGCGCTCGGCCTCGACGAGGGCCACGCGGCGGCCTTCCTCCTTCTTCTCGGCGGCGAGTTTCACCGCCTCGGCGCGCTCGCGCACGCGCGCCTTGATGATTCGGCCGTTGATATCCGCCTCGCAACTGAACACCGAGGCGTCGGCTGGCAACGGGAACAGGTATTCGCAGTCCAGCGGCTGCGGGTTCTCCTGCCGGAAAATCTGGGTCATTTGCACCTCGACCAGCCCGGCGCTGACCGAGAAGGCGCATTCCACTCCCTTGAGCGGGAGAATGACCCGGGTGGAGGCGCTGACCCCTGCGAGGCCAAACCGCGCCGAGACGGACGGGGAAATGCGTGATGTTTGCATAGGCTTAGTTCTGTTGGACGGTGGACATGTTGCCGGTGGTGGCGCTAGGCGATGAAAGGAGCTGATTGATCCGCTTGATGACGGCTTGCGGGACGTGCCGGCCCTGGCGGCTCACCAGGAGGAATCCCTGCGCGAGCGGCACGACGGACCAGGTCTCGACCTCCGTGAGCGGCGCCAGCGGGATGTTCTGGGCGATGGCCTTGCGGCCCTTCCGCGCGGCCGTCTTCTCGAAGGCCGCCAAATCATCCAGGCTCTTGCCGTAGAGTTCCTCCCGAATCTTCCGCAGGGGGATGCCCTGGGCCTGGTAAACGCGGATAGCGATAAGCTGCAAGCGGTGCTTGTCGGTGAAGCTCTTGACGTAGCTGCCGACCGGCGGATCGAGCAGGCCCAGCGTGCGGTAATAACGGATGGTGCGCTCGGAAACCTCCTCCGCCGCCTGCCCATTGGCGGGGAAGACCCCGTGCGTATCGCACCAGCCTCGCACGGCTCCGGCCAGCTCTTCCAATGTGAATTCGTGCATCACGAGCTACCGTAACATATAACAGTGTTACTGTCAACTCCGGCCGCCGTTGGGCACAGCAACACCAAAGAACTCAGGCGCGCTGCCACTATTGGAGGCTGCTGCGCCCGGGGCCGGGCCCGCTCCGCCAGCCTCTGGAGGCATCCTGCGACCGTCCCCGCTAAGGTAGGGACGCCTCGCCGAGGCGTCCGTCCCGGGCGCACCCGGACGCCTCGGCGAGGCGTCCCTACCAGCGTTCAGATGCGCCGGTAGCCCCTCTCCCCACTACAGGGCACTTGAGACTTGGGCCGTTTTCTTATATCCGTATGGGTATGCAGTTGGACCGGTTTACCATTAAGTCACAGGAAGCGTTACAGGACGCCCAGCGCATCGCCAGGGAGCACTCGCATCAGGAGGTGGACGGGGAGCACCTGCTGCTGGCCATGATCGGACAGGCCGACAGCCTCATTCCCGACCTGCTGGAGAAGGTCGGCGTGTCGGGCGCCAAACTCAAACCCGACCTCGAGCGCGAGCTCGGCCGCCGGCACAAGGTCGAGGGCATCAGCTCGAGCGATGTGTTTCTCAGCCAAAGCCTGAAGAAGGCGCTGGACGCGGCGCAGTCCGAGGCCGGCAAGCTCAAGGACGAATACATCAGCACCGAGCACCTGCTGCTGGGATTGCTGGATGAGGCCAGCCCTTCGCTGAAGAAGATTCTGCAGGCGCAGGGCCTGAA
>DATKNZ010000363.1:0-10098 GCA_035541055.1 Candidatus Acidiferrum sp.
CACCTCAGGTCCGGGTTGGCCGGCGCCCGGTCTGGGCCTCCAGCGGCGTCACTGGGTCCATGCACAGCCAGCACACGGCCCCGAGCAGGTAAGCCGCCGCCGTTACGTAGAACGCTAGGTGCCATTTCCCCGTATGCTCGACGATGTAGCCGCAGACGATCGGGGAGACGAACCCGCCCACGTTGCCCATCATGTTCATGGTGCCCGAGAGCGTAGCGACGTATTTGCCGCCGACATCCATGCAGGCCGTCCACGCTCCCGGCATTTGGATGTCGTTGCAAAAGGCCACCAGCGCAATGGCCGCCACGGCCAGGTAAGGCTGCGTCACACAGGTCGCCACGACCAGCAGGGCCGCCCCGCCCAGCGCCCCAACCGCTCCCACGCCGCGCCGGACATTGGCGATGCTACCCACCCGGCGGCCGAGCACCGGGGAAAGCCAACCCGCCAGCACCGAGCCGAAGGCGCCCACGAAGAGCGGCGTGCCGGCCAGCAGCGCGCTTTGCTTGAGGTCAAACCCCCGCGCCTTCAGCAGGTAGGTTGGGAACCAGGTAATGAAGAACCAGAACGAGTAGCTGCACGCGAAGTACTGCCCGCAGAGGCACCACACCGTGCGCGACGTGAACAACGCCTTCCAGGGCGCCCTGAAATGCTCTGCCGCCTCCGCCTCGACCGGCAGCAGGGCGGCTTCGGCCGCATTGACCTGTGGATGCGTGCGCGGGTCATCCCGATACCATGCGTAAAACAGCACGGCCCAGGCAACCCCTGGCAACCCGAACAGCAGGAAGGCCGTGCGCCAGGTCACGTGCTCCAGGCAGACATAGACCAGCAGGGGCGTGAACGCCCCGCCCAGCCGCGCGCTCATCCACATGATGCCCTGCGCCCGGCTCCGCTCCGCCGGCGGCAGCCAGCGGTTGAAGGCTTTCGTGAGGTTCGGGAAGGCTCCGGCCTCGCCCGCGCCGAACAGGAATTGCACCACGATGAGTGATCCCCAGCTCCACATCCTTCCCAGGGCCGCTGTGAAGAAGGACCACCAGATCACAATCCGCAGCAGCACCTTCCGTGGCCCGAAGCGGTCGCCGAGATAACCCGCGGGAATCTCGAACAGCGCGTAAGCCAGCGTGAACGCGCCGAACACCCAGCCCATTTGCTCCTTGTTGAGCCCAAGGTCCCGCTGCACAAAGGGCGCGGCCTGCGACAGGCAGACTTTGTCTACATACTGGATAATGGCCAGTGTGACCGCGAAGACGATGACCCAGTAGCGGGCGCGGGTGGGCTGGCGGGGTGTTGCGTTTTCCGTGCTGCGCGTGGCGGGTTGCGTTTGGTGCGAGCTCATCACGCATCCAGCCACACGCGCCGAGCGCCACGCCGACTCAAGACTTTAGACCCGGGACTCAAGGCTTATCGCCGGCGAAAGCGCTGGAAGATCAGCTCGGTCGTATCGCGCGCGGCGGGCACCTTTGCCCAGAGCGCGGACAGCCAGTAGGCAACTCCGGCGATTCCCCCGGGCACAAAGACCGCGCCCAGCTTCACCGGCAGCGTGCGGTGGCCGAGCCGGCGCTCCCAGGCCCAATACAGAGCCGCAGCAAGGACCCCGGCTCCGATCGCCAGCGGCACCAGCACCAGCAGCGTGTGAACCACCTGGGTCATGCCCAGCCGCGTCAGCTTGCGGCGTAGCGCATAGACCAGCAAGGCGAGGTTCAGCGTGGCGCTTAACGTGTTGGCGACGCCCAGCCCAGCCTCGCGGTACGGCTGCACCAGCCAGAAGGCGAACACCAGGTTCAGCGTCAGGCACACGAGGCTGATCCTCATGGGCGTCTTAATGTCATTCAAGGCGTAGAAGGCCCGCCCCAGGATGTTGTTCATTGAGAACATCAGCAGGCCGGGAGCGAGGCAGGCCAGCGCCAGGGCCGTGCGCTGCGTAGCCTCCGGCCCGAACTTGCCGTGCTCAAAGATCAGCCGGACGATCGGCACCGCCAGCGTAAAGGCGATCGCCGCGGCAATCAGGTTCGCGAACGCGAGGTAGCTCAGGCCCTGGCTGAGCGTTTGACGGAACTCGGGAAACTTCTTCTCCGCCGCCAGGCCGGCCAGTGTCGGCAACATGTAGGTCGCCAGCGAAATGCCGAACATTCCCTGCGGCAGCTCCATGAGCCGCACCGAGTAGTTGAACGTGGCCACGATGGTCGCGCCGAACCAGAACGACAGGTATTGCGTAACCAGCACGTTGATTTGAAAAGCGGCCACCCCGATCGAGCCGGGCAGCATCTTCTGCACGACCTCGCGCACGGTCGGGTCACGCCAGGGCGACACCCACCGGTAACGGTAGCCCTCGCGGCGGAGCGTGGGCCATTGGAAGAAGGCCTGCGCCAGCCCCGCGACGAGCACCCCGATGGCCACGCCGAATATCTGTTGATCGAGCCTCGCCCCCATATGCGGCGCCAGCAGCAGCACGCTGGCGATCATAATGATGTTGAGGAGCACCGAGCCCATGGCCGGCACAAAGAAGTGGCCCCGCGCATTGGCCATCCCGATGAATACCGCCGCCACGCAAACCAGGAGCATATAGGGGAACATCAGCCGCAGGAGCCGCAGCGTTAGGATTGTCTCGCTCCCAAACCGCGCCTTGCCGATCACCAGCGCCAACGATATGCCCGCCATCGCCAGCACCGTCACCGCCGCTGCCGCGACGACCAGCCCCGAGATCACGGCGTTGGCCGAGCGCCACATCTCGGCTTCCCCGTGCGTGACTTCCTTGTGCTTGAACATGGGAATGAAGGCCGCCGTCAGCGCGCCCTCACCCAACAGGCGGCGGAACAGGTTCGGCACCTGGAAGGCGGCAAAGAAGGCGCTTGCGACGGGCCCGTTGCCCATGAAGGCGGCATAGACTATCTCGCGGACCATGCCCAGCACGCGGCTGGTCAGCGTGGCGCCGGCCATGGCGCCCGAGGACTTCAGCATTTGCGACATCCGCGGCGATACTAGGGGCCTCGCGGCCAATACGAAACTCGATTCGGAGTGGCACGACGCTTAAATCCAGCACAAAGGCATCGCCGACAGCCGCTTAAGGCGTTCCCGAGTTATCAATCCCCTGCGCGCTCTCCGCCCGTGCGGACGACCGCGGCTGTGACAGGTTCCATCGCTGTAAGGGGCTCTCTTTACGCTGCTTACCCATCTCCACGGCAGTCCGCACGGCATCCTGACACGTTTCCGCGTCCTGAGTCCCACCGGAATCTCACCGGATACTCCCCGGATACACACAAGGGATAATATTTGTTATCCCTTGTGTGTATCCGGGGAGTATCCGGTGGGACTAAGGAGGGACCCGCTGGCGCCTGGGCGGGTGGCCCGGAGCTGCTGAATTGCGCACCTGGCATGCTGCCGTCCGCACCGTGGATTTAGACTTTAGCCCCAAGGTTCAGAACCTTAGACTTCCTTCATGAATCGCCTCGTCCTTTGCCTGATCCTCCTCACGGCTCCCATGGCTTTGGCGGCACATCCCGCTTTACTGCCGCAGCCGCAGCAAGTTCGGTACGGTGGCGGCGCCATGCCATTGCGCGGAGTGCCTATCCGGTTTTCCTCTCGGCCGAGCGCCGAAGATATGTTCGCCGCCGGGCAATTGGCGTCCGGGCTTGGGACTATTCTGACGGCTACACCGGAGATCAAGCAAACGAAGGCCACGGGCAGGGCCATTGCTTTGAACCGCACAGGAGAGGCTGGAGCCCTGCCGGCCAACAACGAGACCGCCGGGCCGGACTCGCGTGAATCCTATACGCTCCGGGTCACCTCAAAGGGGGCCGAAATCCAGGCCCGCAGTTCAGCCGGCCTTTTCTACGGAGTGCAGACCCTGCTGCAAATGGTCGAGGGCTCGGGACCAGAAGCGGCATTGCCCGAGGCGGAGGTGCAGGATTGGCCCGCGCTGGCCTATCGCGGGGTAATGATAGACTTCAGCGAAGGCGAACTCCTCCGCGTGTCCGAGGTCGAGCGGCAACTGGACCTCATGGCCCGCTTCAAGGCCAACCAGCTCTATTTCTACTCCGAGGCCAGCATTGAGCTGGAAGGCTACGGCGTGGCCAATCCCAATGGCCGCTATTCGCGCGAGGATGTGCGGCACGTGATCGAATATGCCCGCCAGCGCCACATTGATGTCGTGCCCTGCATGGAGCTTTACGGCCACATGCACAACCTGTTCCGGTACGAGAAATTCGCCGACCTCGCCCTCCCCCGTTACGGCGCTGAATACGACCCCCGTAACCCGCGCATTTACGAGGTGCTGGACGACTGGATCGCGCAGACCACCAGGCTCTTTCCCAGCCCCTTTTACCACGTCGGTTTTGATGAACCGTGGTCGCTGGGTAAGATCGGCGTGGTCCCGGGCAAGGACCCCTTCAAGACCTTCATGGAAGTGCTGCGCCATGTATCCGAGCAGGCGAAGAGCCACGGCAAGCGCACCTGCTTCTGGGCAGACATAGACCAGGGCGCCAGCACGCTTTCCAACCACCCGGAGTTGCTCAAGGACGTGCCTCCCGGCACCATTGCCTGCCCGTGGATTTACGAGGTCCGGACTAACTACGCGACGTTCATTGAACCGCTGGCCGCGCGCGACATTCCTACTCTCGTCGCCCCGGGGGTGTGGGGCTGGAATGAGCTATTCCCCGACTATCATCGCTCGTTCTTCAACATCAACGGCCTGACCGCTACGGGCCGGGCGTACCACACGCTGGGGATGATCAACACGACCTGGTGCGACAGCCAGCAGACGATTTACCGGCTGACCTATCCGGGCATTGCCTTCGGCGCCGCGGCGGCTTGGCAGCCCGAACCCGTGAATACCAACACGTTCTTCCACGACTACTGCGCCGTGGTTTTTCCGGCGGCAGCGGCGGCGGACGCGGCCTCCGCCCTGGAAGAACTGTCCGTGGTCGAGGAGATCTTCGAGCGCGTGCTGCAAGAGGACACGCAATCGTCCTTTTGGGCCGACCCGCTCGCGCCGGGGCACCTGAAGAAGCTGCAAGCCGGCGTGCAGGAGATTCGCCGGGCGCGCCTGCTGGCCGAGAGCGCGCAAGAGCGATTGCAGCGAGCTTTGCGGGTATCGCCTGACCGGACGCTCGAAAGCCTGCTGCTGTCGGCGCGCCTCTTCGATTACCTGGGCATGAAGAGCCTGTACGCTGTCGAGTGGGCCGGCTATTTTCGCCAATTGAAGGAGAACCCAAAGAAGGAGCTGGTGACCCTCTACATCGGCATCCAGATGAACTCCACGACCTACGGGATGCTGACGGACCTGCGCGAGATGATCAGCGAACTGCGCGAGCAATACCGCCAGGCCTGGCTCGACGAGGCCACCCCGTTCCGCCTGCAGAACGCCCTGTATCGCTGGGACGCCGAATGGGAGTACTGGACGGCGGTGAAGAAGCTGCTCGTCCAGCAAGTGCTCCACGGCTGGAAGGAAGGCGAACCATTCCCGGACCTGGAGTCCATCAGGCCGAAGGGGAGGTAAGGCCGAATCAGTCTTGAGTCTGAAGTCTCAAGTCTTGAGTCATGCTCGCTCGTCCTCGTACTGATCGGGACATCGAGCACGAGGACGACTCAAGACTTTAGACTCAAGACTGATCGGCAGCTCCAGCGTGAACGTGGCGCCCTTGCCGGGGCCGGGACTGAAGGCGGTCAGGCTGCCGCCTAGTTCGTCGGCGGCCAGGGCGGCACTATGCAGGCCGAAGCCATGCCCGTTCTTGCGCGTGGTAAAACCGTGATTGAAGATGCGCGTCAGGTTCTCCGGCGCGATGCCGACGCCGTTGTCCTCAACGGCGATCTTAACCTTGCCCTGGCCGCTATAGACAGACACAGTCAGGCGCCGGTCCAGGGAGCCGAATTCATCGCAGGCATACTTCGCATTGCTGACCAGGTTGACGAGGATCTGCAGGACCTTGTGCTTGTCCACCGTCACCGGGGGCACGCGGGGGCCATATTGGCGCACGATCCCCACGCCGTGCCGCGCCAGGGCCTCGCCGTTGAACCGCAAGGCGTCCTCAACCAACTCCGCCGCCGGCACCGTTTCCAGCACGCCAGCGACTCCGGCGTAGCTTTGCTGCATGGCGATGATCGTATTGACGTGCTCGACGTGCTTGGTCAGCGAAAGCAGTTCCTCCATCAGGCGGCCCTTCTCGCCGACCAGGTGGGCCGCCAATTCTTCGAGGTAACGCGGCACCTGGCGGCCCTTGGGGTCCGAGGTCAGGAATTCGCCCAGGTCGGCGGAATGACGCGCGAGGAGGTCAACCACACGGGAGAGTTCGGCGGCTTTGCTCTGGCGTGTGTGCTGGACCAGCAAGGAGGTGGAGACGTTGATGCTGTTGAGCACATTGCCGACGTTATGCAGCACGCTCGTGGCCACGTCCGCCATGCCGGCGCGACGGGACGCCTCCAGAAGCTGCTTATGAATGCGCTCGACTTCCAACTCAGCCTCCTTGAGCGCCGTGATGTCCTTGGAGACCCCAAAGGTTCCGATAACCTGCCCCTGATTGTCCCGCCACGGGATTTTGGACGTCAGGCACCAGCTCACCCGGCCATCCTTGTGCGTCTCCTTCTCCACCTTGCCGATGATGGGAACCCCTGTGCGCATGATTTGTTGCTCGTCCTCGAAGGCCGGGCGGGCATGCTCCTCGGTGAAGAAGTCGAAATCCGTCCTTCCCTGGACCTCGGCCGGGTCGGCTACGTTGAAGAGGCGGTTGAAGAACTTGCTGAAGCGGAGGAAGCGGGACTCGCGGTCCTTGAAATAGACAGCGTCGGGCAGGTTCTCCAGGAGGACAGAGAGCAGGTCGCGCTCGTAGGCCAGGGCCCGGGTTCGGGAGCGGACCTGGCGCCGCAGCACCATCACCCAGCCCAGGACGAGCATCGCCACCAGCAATGCCCCGCCCGCCACTGCCGCCGTGTGCCGTCCCGTCCACGCCGGCGGCACGCGCAGCACTTTGAGCGAACCCGGTCCGGCCAGGAGCAGCCGCAAGCCCTGAGGCTCGTGGCGATCCGTGCCCTGAATCGAGCAAATGCCCGTCAGGCGCAGGAGGCTGCCCGGGCGGAAGCCGGCGGCCTGGTGGGCTTGCGCGCGGCTGGCCACTTGGGCCGTAAAGACCACCGCCCCATCGCGCAGGAACAACTGGGGCCGGGCCGAGTCAGGCACTTCCTGCAACAGAGTGGCCTCGAGCTGGATAAGGGCGGCGTCATTCGTGCCGCTCATCAAAATGCGCTCGGCGCTGGTCCGGACCGCCGCCGGCCATGTTCCCCGCCCCAGCTTGCGGACCAGCCCCTGCTCCAGGCGGGGCGAGAACTCGCCCAGCGCCGGGAACCCCAGAACTTCGACCAAGTCTCCCGCCGCTACGGGCTCGGCTTCCATAGTCTCGACGTGAATGCCTCCGGATTCGTCTTGCAGGTACAGCCCCTGGCCGGGCAGATTCATGGTCACCACCCCCCGCAGCTTAAGGCGATGGCCGGTCTGCCGGCTGGGATCGAAGGTTACCACCGAGCCGATCGGCGTCACCGCCAGAGCGAAGGGATTGACCGGAGCCGGCTCAAGGACGGCCACCTCATCCAGGCTGGGCACGTGGAGCAGCACGCCGCTGAGCTGGTGGCGCAGGTTCATTTCAGCGCCGTATACCCCGCGCATTCGCACCCGGGCATCGAGCAACTGGATCGGCGGCGGGTCCTGCTCGAAGCCGGGGATTACGGCGTTGAAACGGCCCTGGCGACTTACCAGGCCCAGGCGCAAGTGTCCCTGCTCGACCGCCAGGCGCTGAACCAGCCCCTCCAGTTCAATCCGCCGCGCGTCCAGGTGTCCGTCGGCCAGGTCCTGAAACTCGGCGATCACGGGAGCCGGCAGGTTCGTATGCCCGAGCACACGGACGGTGGCATTGGAGACCACGGGCGCGAATTGGCCCGGGCAGGCCCGGCCCCTGATCTCCACCCAGTCGCCTGGGTGAACGTCAGCCTGACGCAGTTCGAAGTACACGGCGTAGGCATGGTCCTGAACGAACGCGGTGCTCCACGAAGCATCGGCATAGGTGACCGCGCCTTGGAGACGCACCCAAGGGCGCAGCGCCGCCTCTGCAACCGAGAGGCTGGTCACTTCCTTCACGCGTGTCAGCTCTCGTCCTCCCCCTCGTTCTCGTGCCTGGCTTTCGATTGACGAGGACAGGAGGGAGGACGAGGACGACACGGAGCGGACTTCCTCGAAATAGGCGTCGTCAAGAATAGGTTCCTCGGGCAACTCGCGCAGGAACCCCCACACGTTAACCCGTGTGCCGGCAGGCGGCACGATGGCCTGCATGATGCGCGCGCGAATGCTCCCCGTCGGGTCTTTCACCACCAGGTAATCCTCCGGCCTGGCGACGACGACTGAACCTTGGACGCGCACCCGGTTGTTGGTCCACACCCCCAGGCTACGGCCAAGCAGCGCCTCCACGGAGTTGACGGGGACCTTCGCCAGCGACGAGTTTTGGGTCTCGGGTCTCAAGTCTTGAGTCGTCTCCTGCTGACGCGAGACGTTAGACCCAAGACTCAAGGCCAGTTGGTCCCGGCTCGGCACGATGAGAATGATCCTATCCGCCGTGGGCCGGGTCACGATGCCGGTCACAGCCACCGTGCTGCCGACCAGGCTCGACCAGTCGTTCGTCCCTGGCGGGCCCATGACGTAGGCGATGCAAGCGGCCTCCCCCGAACGCAATAACAGCCCAAGCCGCCCCTTGCTCGTTTCCGCCACGCGGACCTCGCCATCGGTCTGAATCCACACATCCGTGGACTGGGCCAGCCGCGCAAGCTCGACCCGGCGCGGCTCAGGGAGCGGCGAGGCATCGAGTTGCTTCAACACGATGTTTGTCAGGGCCGGATGGTCGCCCGCCCAGGCCGTGGTGCCCGTGATCTCGACCCTGCGCCCGGGGGTCAGTGCAGCGTGAATGCCGGCAGGGTTTAGATATTCCTCGGACCCGCCGCTCTGGACATAGAGCTGGTTCCAGTCGGCATCATAGCAGAGCACGATGCCCGTAACGTGGAAGGAGCGGCCTTCCAGGGCCTGCGTGCGGGGCAAGCCGTGAAGCTCGCCGAAGCTCGCAAGCTGGCCGACAGCCGCCGGCGGACTCAAACCTACGCTCAGCAGAGCCAGACACAGCAAGCAAAAAGGCCTGCGCCACCTGCGCTGCGTGTGGCGTGTTGCGTGTTCCGTTCGGTGCGAGTTCCTGGTCCACGCAAAACGGACCACGCAACACGCCCTGGACGGATGGGCTGGTCCTCGTTCTCCTTCCCGCCCTCGTACTCGACCAGGCCCTGCGCATTCCGCACCCCGCATTCCGCAGTCCGCACTTCCTGCCGGCCCGGGAGTGTCCTCATTTGAGGCACGCCCAAGCGACGCGAGGCCGTTGCGCCTACGATTTGCGCTTATAGAACCCACGCGTCTGATCAAGCAAGCTCCATGCCGCCGCCCGGCAGTTTGCAACGCTGTCTTGCAAAACGCAGTGCGCCATAGGACCGCAGGATTTAGCCTGCAGAGCGTCCGATTTCCGTGAAGCGTGTTGCGTGCTGCGTGTTCCGAGCCCACGCAACACCCAACGCACAGCACGGCAATGCCCGGCACATTCCCTGCTAGGAACGAGCGAGAGAAAGGTTACAATTATGCTAGGATGGGCTGTTACATTTCTGATCGTTGCGCTGATTGCGGGTATTCTCGGCTTCACCGGGATAGCCGGCACGGCCGTAGGCATTGCGAAGATCCTATTTGCGGTCTTCCTGGTGCTGTTCCTGATTTCACTAATCTTGGGGCGGCGCCGGACGGTTTAAGGCGCCGTGCGAGGGCGGAATGCGGAAGAAAGGGGTCAGGTGGGAATGCTGCCTGGACAAGGCGTAACTCGCTCAGTGCGAGTTAATTAGATAAGAGGGTGGACTCGCAGTTATTGGGCGCCTTCTCCAGACATGGGCCGCCTAGGCCCAATGCCTCATAGGAATTCAGGCATAGATTTGGCCAACGGCGTATTGGACAAGTCCGTTGCGGTAGGTGTTCTTGCGCAATCGTGGCCAACTGCTCACTGGCTGGCGCAAGGCTCGCGGGCACGACCGTTGCCGTCGCTT
>DATKNZ010000364.1:0-5753 GCA_035541055.1 Candidatus Acidiferrum sp.
TCCGAAAGTGTCCAGAATCAGGACAGAAATCAGGGCGAGGAAGCTGATGAAGGAGGGTCTTACGCGAGCGTAGCGCATGGTTAGGCCATTAAAGACCAAGCGTCCCAGGGCTACAATCGCAATTTGCAGCCTGGTTCGATACGCCGGTAGGTGGCCGGAGACCCCGGTGATTGCCCGGTGTATCTCCCATGTGGGTCGACCCACATGGGAGACACACCGGGCAATCGCCGGATTTCCGGGCTAGCCAAAAGCCGATTACGCCCGGGAAGGAGCGGGTAGCCTGCGTCCCAACGGAGCCGTTGCAATTACCGCAGGGCTATGGAAGACTCGCAGGCATCAGATGAAACCTGGTTTGGGGGAGTCGAATCTAGGCGCTCTGGTTGGCGCGGTCGTGGGCGCCACCGGGGGGCTGTTCGCCGTAGGAATCGCGCCGGCCATCATGGCCAGGAACATCGCGTTGTTGTTCCGGTTCCCCATCATTGGAGCATTCTGCATGTTCGTCGGGGGGCCGATAGGCTGGTTGTTGGGAGGACAGATTGGACCGAGGCTGGGCGAGCGGTTCAATACCCAAAGCGCCGAAATTGCCGGCGGGGTGGTGGGAGGACTGGTCCCGGTGCTGCTTATCGCGTTGTGGGGCTGGTACATGGGAACACATTAACAGCCAAGGGGCGGAGGACGGTTTAACCCAGGAAGACCGCGCAGTTGGGTCAAGCCCTAAACCGCCACGATATCAAGAACTTATCCGATATGAGCAAAACCAGGCTGGCAGGCAGTTGGGTGCTGATTACCGGTGCTTCGAGTGGGTTCGGGGCGGCGGCGGCCCGGGGGTTCGGCGCGGAAGGTGCGCGCCTGCTGCTGGGCGCCCGTCGCCTCGAGCGGCTTCAACAGGTGGCAGCGGAGGCCCGCAAGGCAGGTGCGGCGGAGGCCCTGTTGCACGCTCTGGACGTCAGCCGGACCCCCAGCGTCGAGGCCTTCATGGCCTGGGCCGGGCAGCATGTCCGGCAGGGCAACGCCGCAGACTCGTATCTCTCCGTGCTGATTAACAACGCCGGCGGCGCACACGGCCTCGACCCGGTGGCTCAGGGAAAGGATGAGGATTGGGAAACGATGTTGCAGACGAACGTTCTGGGCGTTCTGCGAACGACGCGCGCGGCCTTGCCGCTGATGCTCGGTCACGAGGGCGGCACGATCATCAACATCGGCTCTTATGCCGCGCGCTCGGTTTACGAGGGCGGCGCGGCCTACTGCGCGGCCAAGGCCGGCGAATTGCAAATCACCCGCACCTTGCGCCTCGAACTGAACGGCACCGGCATCCGGGTGAGTTCGATAGACCCCGGGCTGGCCGAAACCGAGTTCTCCCTCGTGCGCTTTAAGGGAGATGCCGCCCGCGCGCGCAAGACCTACGAAGGGACACATCCCCTAACGGCCGAGGACATCGCGGAGATCCTGGTCTGGGTGGCCAGCCGGCCGGCGCACGTCAACATTGACGAAATGCTCATCAAGCCGGTGGACCAGGCGGCGATGCACAAGGTGTATCGCAGAGCGGGAGCGGGGCGTTGAAGCGTTGAAGCGTTGAAGCCTCGAACCCAGCCCGTGTTGCGTATTGCGTGTTGGGTGTTGCGTGGGCACGGAACACGCAACATGCGCGCGCCTGACGCTTCAGCGCTTCAACGCTTCAGCTCTCCATCGCCGCTCAGAGTCCCCGATTCACGCGCCAAAGCAGCACGGCCCCAATCGCCTGGAAGATGAAGTTCGGCAGCCAGACCAACAAATGCGGCGCAAGCTCAGGCCGGGTGTCCATCGACTGCCCGAAAAGGATGAAGCTGTAATAGACCGCCACCAGGCCGAGGGCCACGGCAATGCCGATGTTCGTCTCGCGTCGGTGCATGCGCACGCCCAGCGGGATGCCCACCAGCGTGAACCCCAGGCACGCAAACGAGAACGCCACCTGCCGGTGCATCTGGAAACGCAGCGGTTCGGTCAACTCGTCCAGGTGAAATTGCAACTGGACCTTCCGGTAGTGCAGTTGCTCCTTGGTCAGATTGCCAATCGGCTGAGGCGTCCCGAGCCGCTGCTCCATCTCATGCAACTCATCCCAAAGCTGGGCGAAGGTCATGTCGCTGACCGAGGTCGAATGCGTGCTGGACTCCGGCTTGAGGTCCACCTGCACGCTGAGCTCGGACTGGGCGCCGGGGTTGGGCTTGCCTTCGTTGAAGGTCAGGGTCTTGGCGTCGTAGAGGGAAAGGTTGGCGACGCGATTCGGCATGTCCACGGCTAGTTTGCCCCGGGGCGCCCGGACGGTCATAACGACGTTGGTCTCGTCCTTCAGCTTGAAAACCATCACGTTGCGCAGTTCACCATTGCGGTTCTCGCCGCAATAAAAGATGTAGCCCGGGATATCCTTGATGAAGCGGCCCTCGGGCAACTGAGCGCTGGCAATCTCAACCTTGAATTTGAACAGCATGTCCGTGCACAGCGCCCGGCACCGGGGCCCGATATCCATATTGACGATGGCGCTCAGCCCGCAGAGCGCCACCCCCAGCAGCAAGACCGGGCTCACCGCCGAAACGAGGCTGATGCCACTGGCGCGCATGGCCGTGAGCTCATGGTCAGCGCTGAATCGCCCGAAGATCAGCAGCGTGGCCGTCAACATGGCCATCGGCAGCGCGAACACCCAGACAAACGGGATCAGCAGCCCGATTGCCTGGGCAACCGAGCCGAACGAGAGCTGCCCGTTGACCAGGAAGGGTATGATGTCCTTGAGAATGTTGGCCGTCAGCAGGACGAACGTGAAGACCAGAACGGTCAGCAGCAGCGAGGCCAGCACCTGGCGCAGCAAATATGCGTGCAACGTTCTCAAAGCAGGCACCCATCGTCCGAAGGGAGGGGCCGGTGCGCAACGGAAAAAGAGTCTAAGGTCTAAGGTCTAAGGTCTTCACCAGCTCAGTACGGCCTGTTGCGTGTGGCGTGTTGCGTGCCCAGGCAACACGCAACACGAGCGGGGAGCGACTCAAGACTAGCCTGAGGTCCGCCAGCTTGTTAGGGTTAATCGCCTTATGCAGGCTCCAACACATATCCTGACCGGCGCGCTCATCCAAAGGGGCTTCGAGCCGGTGCGTCCCCGGGCGCTGGGGCTGGCGCTGACCGCCGTCTGCGCCTTGCTCTCCCACGGCCTCCTGGACAGGCTCGCTAATCTGACTTACCACCTCCCCGACCCGGATTTCCAAAGCCCGGTCTGGATTGCCTACCACGCCTGCCTGCTCATGCTCACCATCGTGTTCCTCTACCTATGGTGGAAGCCCTACAAATGGGGAATCATCTTCGGCTGCCTGCCGGACGTGGACTGGGTCTTCATCCATGGGCAGCAAATCTTCCATTTCCAGCTCGCCTTCTACCGCCAACCGCACCTGCACCGGCTGCTGGGCCGCATCCTGGACGCCTTTCCGCCCTTCACGGCGCTCAACCGGCTGCCCAATCTGCGGCATCATGCCTGGGCCATCCTGCCCGAGCTTGTCCTGCTGGCTACGCTGCTCTTCGCGCTGGTATGGCTGAAGCCCGCCCGCCCGCGCAGCGCCAAGGACTAAGCTGAAGCCGGGCGGCGCTCACGCGAACCGTGCTGCGTGTCGCGTGTTGCGTGATACGTGTTGCGTGTCGAGCACAGAGCACGCACCACGCAACACGCAACACGCAGCACATGCTCGCTACTCTCGGTCAACCCGGAATTCCGTTGCCATCGGGCTGCTCTCCGTGGAAGAATCCCGCATCTATGGGACATACTAAATTGCATATTCCAGGACCCGTCGAGGTCAGCGAGAAGACCTTCCGCGCCTTCTGCACGCCGATGATCGGTCATCGCGGGCAGGGGTTCAAAGACCTCTACGCGCGTATTCAGCCGCAGCTCCAGCAACTGCTTTACACTAAGCAACTGGTCTATATCAGCACGTCCTCGGCCTGGGGCGTGATGGAAGGGGCGGTGCGCAACCTGGTGTCCCGCAAAGTGCTCAACTGCATGTGCGGGGCCTTCTCGGACAAGTGGTTCGATGTCTCGAAGCGCTGCGGCAAGCAAGCCGAGGCCCTGCAGGTGCCCTGGGGCTCGCCTATTCGCGCGGCGGACGTGGACAAGAAGCTGGCGAGCGGGGAGTTCGATGCGCTCACGGTGATTCACAACGAGACTTCGACCGGCGTGATGAGCCCCATCGCGGAGATTGCCGCGCTCAAACGCAAATACCCGGACGTGATGTTCATCGTGGACTCGGTCAGTTCGATGTCGGCCGTGCCCCTGAAGTTCGACGAGCTGGGCATAGACGTGCTGCTGGCGGGCACGCAGAAGGCTTTCGCGCTGCCGCCCGGCACTGCCATCTTCGTCTGCTCGCCCGCCGCGCTCGCCAAGGCCGCCACGATGAAGGACCGCGGCTACTACTTCGACCTGGTGGAGTTCCAGAAGAATGCCGAGCAGAACATGACGCCCAGCACGCCCAGCATCGGGCACGTTTTTGCGCTGGAATCCAAGCTACAGGAGTTTTTCGCCGAAGGCCTGGAGGCTCGCTACGCGCGGCACCGCCGCACGAACCAGATGACGCGAGACTGGGCAGCCAAACACGGATTCAACCTGTTTCCTGAGAAGGGCTTCGCGTCGCTCACGCTGACCTGCGTCAGCAACGGCGCCCGGCCCGGTGGGCGCACGGTGGACGTCCCCAAGCTGCAGAAGCTGGTCAAGGACCAGGGCTTCCTGATTGACGGCGGCTACGGCAAGATCAAGGGCACCACCTTCCGCATCTCGAACATGGGCGATGAGACGGAAGCCACGATGGGCCAGCTCTTCGCGGCCATGGATGCGGCGATGAAAAGCCTCTAACCCGGACTTTCGATCCCGGTAGGGACGCCTCGCCGAGGCGTCCTTCTTGTGGCGGCGGCGGACGCCTCGCCGAAGCGTCCCTATCCTGCCGCGGAAGCCTATTACTGGGCCGGCTGCTCCGGCTCGCGGTATGGCCGGCGGGCCTTGAAGAGTTCCAGCAACTTCTGGTTCTTGTCAGCCAGTTGCTGTTGTCCAGCAGCCAGGGCCAGGTCCCGGGCCTTGCCGGCGCTGGCGAGGGCTTCGTCGAACCGCCCCGCCTCGGCATAGGCGGCGCCGAGAGTCCCCACCATCATCGCTTCCCGGGAGCCGGTGAGTTGGCAGGCACGCTCGGCCAGGCGCACGGCTTCGGGGCCGTTCCGGAACTCGCTTTGGGCGCTGGCGGCGCGTATCCAAGCCAGGTTGTTCAGGGCCGAGGCCAGGCCGGGTTGCAGGCGCAAAGCCTCGCTATACTCTGAGACGGCTTCAGCGGTGCGGCCCTGCGCAGCCAGGACAGCCGCCAATTGCGAATGCGCGTCCGCATTGGCGGGCGCCAGGCGGATGGCTTCGCGCAGCTCCTCAGTCGCCTCTGAGAGCTTGCCTTGGCTGGTGAGGGCCGCCCCGAGCAGGACCCGAGGCTGCGCCCACTCCGGCTTAATGGCGCAGGCCAGTTGCAACTGGGTCGCGCTTTCGGCGGCCTCCCCCTGCGTCAGAAGGGCAGCGGCGAGGGCGTAGCGCAAATCGGGGCTGAGCGGCGAGATGGCCAGTCCATCGCGGGCGACCTCAACCGCCTCGCCAGCACGACCCTCGGTCCCCAGTAGCGAAGCCAACTCCTCATAGGCGCGATCGTTGCCCGGAGCCAAATCGAGCGCCCGCCGGGCGTGTGCGACGGCCTCCGCGATTTGGTGCTGCTGCTCCAGCA
>DATKNZ010000365.1:0-4318 GCA_035541055.1 Candidatus Acidiferrum sp.
GTCGGTGTATTCCTTGATCGCGAACTTCTTCGAGTCGGCGTAATTGCCGGGGTTGACGCGCACCATTTCGACCCATTTGGCGGCTTCGAGGGCGGCCTCGGGCTTGAAGTGGATGTCCGCAACGATGGGCACCAGGCAGCCGCGAGCGCGCAACTCGGCAACGATGTGTTGCAGGTTCGCGGCGTCTTTAACCGTCGGCGCGGTGATGCGCACGATCTGGCAGCCGACGGCCACGAGGTCCAGCGTCTGCTTCACGCATTCGGCAGTGTCCATGGTGTCGCAGGTCAGCATGGACTGGACGACGACGGGATGGTCGCCGCCGATGATGACTCCGCCGCGGGCAGGGTCGCCTACAACTACCTCCCGCGATTTGCGGCGGCGATACGAGAAGGCCGACTCGCAGTAGGTTCTCATAGAGGCGGATGGCCTAATTGGAAATCTTCAATTTGCAATCTGCGATCTGCAATTCCGCGTCGGTTCCAGCCTCGTCGGCATTGGGGGAATCGCAGATTGAAGATTGTGAATTGTATATTGCTGATTGCGGAGCAGCCCATCTCAGTTCCGGATCGGGCCCTTGGGCGCGAACTTGACGTCGGTGGGCTTGTCCTTGGCGTGCTTCCAAGGCAGGTCCTGGACATCGTAGAAGGCAATGTAAACCATGAAGGTGATGATCACGACGGCGCAGGAGGTCTGGACGACGTTGAGGATGCGAGCGCTGACGGGCTTGCGCCGGATGGCCTCGATGATCGCCAGCAGGATGTGGCCGCCGTCCAGGACGGGGATCGGCAGCAGGTTGAGCACGGCGAGGTTCACGTTCATGAGGACGCTGAACCAAAGGGCGAGGCGCCAGCCATGCTCGCTGCTGAACAGGCGGGCATAGACGTCCATGATCTTTACGGCACCGCCCAGGTGCTGGGGCTTGATATCCGAATGCCGGGCGAAGAGCGCGCCAAAGGTGTCCACCATGGCGCTGACACTGGCCCGGACCTGTTCGATGGCGCCGGGATGCACAATCGTCGTGATGCCGTTGCCATCCCAGGTGATGCCGATGCGCGGCTTCTCGCCAGGCGGGCTGACGGGTGTCTCAGGGGTCACGTCGGCGGTGAAGCACTTCCCGGCGCGCGAGACAGTCAGCGCGAAGGTCGCGTTGGTATGCTCTTCGATATCGTCGGTTAGCGTCGCAAAGTGGTAGAGGGGGGTGCCGTTCACGTCGAGAATGCGGTCGCCGGGATGCAGGCCGGCTCTGGCGGCGGGGCTATTTGGCGACACTTCAGCGATGATGGCGGCTTCGGCGGGGCCGATCTTGATCTGGCGCAGGCTCTTGCGCTGCCAGAATTTGGTCTCGTCCTTGACCGGCGCGGGGTTGAAGACCAGCACTTTGCCGTCACGCTCGACCTTCACGGGCACGGTCGGACCCTCGCTGCGCACGACGCGCCAGGTCACGCTGTCGCCCATGCCGCCGAATTTGCTCACTGGCTTGCCGTCCACTTCGAGGATCTTGTCGCCGGGCTTGAGGCCGACCTTGTCCGCCGGGCCATCCTTCTCGACGTAGCCGATGGTGGTCGTGGTCTCGGCTTCCGTGACCGGGCGGCCGACGATCATGACCACATAGGCGAAGGCCAGCGCCAGCAGGAAGCTGAACAGGGGGCCGGCGAAGGCGACGATGATCTTGTCCAGGGCGGATATCGGCGGTAGGGGCTGGCCGGAGCTTTCGCCTTTGCCTTCGATGGTTTCCATGGTCGCCATTTGCGGCAGGGACACGTAGCCCCCGGCGGGGATGGTTCCCAGGGCGTATTCGACGCCATTGACTTTGGTCTTCCAGATCGGCTTGCCGAACCAGATGGCGAACCGGTCAATCTTCAGCCCGCGCCACCGTGCCGCCAGGAAGTGGCCCAACTCGTGCACGAAAATGAGCAGGTTGAAGAGCGCAAGCACTTCCAGCGCGACAAGAACAGGTTTCAAAATGGCCATACTCTAAACAAAGGAGCCCCAAACCGGGGCCCGACGGAATATAGCAGGATCGGGGCCAAGGGCAATGTGAAGTGAGGGATTTAGAGCCTGCCGAGAGTAGGGCAGCCGTCTCGCCTGCCCCTTTCGTGTGGTTTGTCCCGCCGGGGCAGCCGAGACGCCTGCCCTGCTCTTGGTTGCCTCAGGAGACTGCAGACGCCACCATGCAGCCATGATTGAAAGTTCGAAGCATGCGCGCGACACGGGGGCGCCGCACGCAGTGGTCGGCCGGCTTGGTTAGCTGCCGGATTGAGTGAACTCCTTTGCCCAGGACCCAGAACCGCCCCCGGCCACCGCAACGACTCCAGCTCGCAGCCGGAGCAAACTCAGGCGCTATTTGTATGCCGCCGCGGGGCTTCTCCTGGCTGGAGTCGTGAGTATAAACGTCCTGGCGTATCGGCATGCCTACGCCATGACGCATTTTACCAGCGGAACGACGCGGACGGACGACCCGGAACGCCTGACGGCCGGCCAGAAGCTGAGAGTGTTGTTCAGCGGACCCACGATTCCTCGGCCTCGGACGAGGCTCCTGCCTGCCTGCGTCGGCCCTCAATGCCGGAGCCTCAGTCTGCCGGGAACCAACGGGATCAGATTGGGCGCATGGTATTGTCCCGGCCAGACCAACGAGACTCTGGTGATTTTGTTCCACGGGTACATCGGCGAGAAGAGCGGCACGTCCAAGCAGGCGAAAGCACTGCTCGAGCTGGGATGTTCGGTGCTGCTGGTTGATTTCCGCGGGTCCGGGGATTCGTCGGCCTCCTACACAACGGTGGGATATGCCGAGGCTGAAGACGTCGCAGCCGCCGTGCGGTATGCCCGGGAGCACCTGCCCCATTCCAAGCTGATCCTCTATGGGGAATCCATGGGTGCGGCGGCGGTGTTGCGAGCCGTCCACTGTTGCGACGTGCGGGCAGACGGGATCATTGCCGAAGCGGTGTTCGACCGGATGCTCACCACCGTTGAGCACCGGTTTCAGTTGTTGGGGGTTCCATCCTTTCCGGGCGCGGAGTTGCTGGTCTTCTGGGGCGGGCGCCAGTTTGGCTTTAACGGCTTCAGGCACAACCCGGTAGATTACGCCGCGAGTGTAACTTGTCCTATTCTCTTTCTGCACGGGGCTGCCGATAACCGAGCGCATGTCGAGGAAGGACGTCATGTGTTTGCTGCCGTGCCGGGCCCGAAGTCCTTCGTGGAGTTTCCGGCTCTGGGCCATGCGGCTGCCGTGGCCCGCTATCGCGAGAAGTGGAAGGCGATCGTCGGGCAGTTCTTGCGAGCGCTTGAGCGGAACCCGTCGGGGCCGGAGGGACCCGGCTGAAGGGGCTCGCCGGCCCAGAGTGGCAACCTGAGCCTGTCCACCAGGCTTTGCCTAAAGCGCCGCCGCTCTCCGCGCCCAGGCATCGGCAGCGAAGATTTGCTCGAGCGTAGGCTTGGAGACCACCTCGTGCCGGGCCAGCGTGCGTTGCACGATCTCGGAGATTTGAGGGAAGCGGATGCGCTTGTTCACAAAGGCCTCAACCGCGACCTCATTGGCGGCGTTGAGCACGGCGGGCAGGGTGCCACCCACTTCCCCCGCCTTGCGCGCCAGTTGCAGGGCGGGGAAGCGCTCCAGGTCCGGCTCCTCGAAGGTGAGGCTGCCGAGCCGGGTGAGGCTGGTTTGCACGCGGTCGCTGGGGAGGCGGTCGGGGTAAGTGAGCGCGTATTGGATGGGAAGGCACATGTCGGGCGTCGAGAGCTGGGCCAGCATGGAGCCGTCCACGAACTCGACCATCGAGTGCACGACACTTTGCGGATGCACCACCACCGAGACGCGGGCCATCTCGATGTCGAACAGCCAGCGGGCTTCGATCATTTCGAGCCCTTTATTGAAGAGCGTGGCGGAATCAATGGTGATCTTGCGGCCCATGACCCAGGACGGGTGTTTGAGGGCGCGTTCGACGGTGATGGCGGCGAATTCCTCCTTGGGCGTGGTGCGGAACGGGCCGCCGGAGGCTGTCAGCCACAGGCGGCGGACGGATGTGGAGGGCTTGCCATCGAGGCATTGGAAAATGGCCGAGTGCTCGCTGTCCACCGCCAGCACATTGACGTCGTTCTTCCGGGCCTCGCGCATTACGATTTCGCCGGCCATGACGAGTATCTCCTTGGAGGCCACGGCGATGTCTTTGCCGGCCCGGATGGCCGCAAGCGCCGGTGCGAGCCCTCCCGTGCCCACAATGGCGATCAGCACCACGTCCGCGCCGGGCAGTGTGGCCAGCCGCACAAGCCCCTCGGGACCCGAAAAGACGTCGGTGCTCGTGCCCAGCGCATTGTGCAGCTC
>DATKNZ010000366.1:0-10417 GCA_035541055.1 Candidatus Acidiferrum sp.
TCGGCCAGGAACAGGAAGCCGGGGTGGGCGTGCTTGACCGCATTTATGGCCCCCGGCCAGAACTCCTCCAGCGGGGGCGGAGCCGTGGCCGGGAAGCGCTCCCAGGTCTTGGCGAATACGTCATTGAGCAGCAGCATGGCCATGTCGCAGCGGACTCCGTCGCAGCGGTTGGCGACGGATTGAAGCAACTGCCTCATGGCCTCTCTCGCATCCGCGCGGCGGTAGTCCACCTGCGCGACATCCGACCAGGCGGGGAAGTAGGGGTCTTTGCCGTGGGCCAGCCAGAGGGGCCCTGCGGCGGTAAGCTGCATGAACGTGCCTGGCAGTTCCGTCGGGCTGTGCACGAACAGGCGGGGCCGGTCCTTCACCCAGGGATGATCAACGCCCAGGTGGTTGGGCACGAAGTCCAGGACCAGCTTCAGCCCGAACCGCTGGAGGTTGTAGCGAAACCTCTCCAGGCCCGTATCGCCGCCTAGCGCCCGAGGCACACGGTAGTCGCCAATCGCATACGGTGAGCCCGCAACGTCTGCCTCGGTCCAACCCGGCAACACCCGGTCATAGGCCTGGCGCAGGTCGCTATGCTTGAGGGCTTCGGCCCGGGCCAACGGTCCCGTGGTCCACACGCCCATCAGCCAGATATGCGTGAAGCCGAGGTCGCGCCAGGCGGCAAACTCGGCCTCGGGCACATTGGCCAGCGTGAGGGCTTTGCCCGTTTGCTCCGCGAGCGCCCGCAACCAGGCGCGCGTGTTGATTTCGTAGAGCAGTGGGCAGGGCAGCGTAAGCATGCCGGTCGGAGTCAATGGAGCTGCTGCGGCATTGCCCTATGTGAGCTGCGGCTCGTGCGGCGTGGACACAGAGCAAGCGGCGTGGCGACGCCCTTTACCCTCGACGCACCACGCTCCACGCAACGCGCGTCCCTCAGGTATTCAATACCTTCATGGCCTTGCTCGGGTTAGAGACCCGCAGGATCATCAATCCCTTCTTCACATCGCCTGGCGTGGCACTGTAGCAATACTCGATGTTGATCTTGGCCGTTGCCAAACGGTGGGCGAGGCGCGCCAGTTCACCCGGCTTGTTGCTGCCCTCGATCATGAGCACGTCATCCTCGATCACCAGCGTGCCGTGTTCCTCAAAGAGGTGCAGAGCCTTGCGGTAATCGCTCAGGACCAGGCGAATGACGGTGTGGTCCACCGTGTCGCTCGTGCTGATGGCGTAAATGTTAATGCCGGCTTCGGCGAGGGCGTCCGCCAGTCGCGCCAGAGTGCCGGGCCGGTTATCCAGGAAGATCGCGAGTTGCTTGGTGATTTGCATAGCTTAAGAGAGGAATTGCAATTGGGAGCAGCGGTCGGATTCCATAAGCGGATTCTAATGCATCGGCACTTCCGATGCCAGCGCGAATTCGCAAGGCCAACCGCCGTGGCCCCGGCTCAGACCGGCTTTTTCAGGCCGAGCTTCTTGATCCGGGAGACGAGCGTAGTGGGCTTGAGGCCCAGTAACTCGGCGGCCCCTCCCTGGCCGTGGATCTTCCAGCCGGACCGGGTGAGAGCGGCGAGCATGTTATGCTGCTCACGATGGCGCAGCTCGGCCTCGGTAAGGATGAGCGCCTTGTCCTTTTCAGGCCCCGGCGTGGGCGGCGCGGGGGGAAAGTCAGTCACCGGCACGTCGAAGCGCAGGGCGCCGCCCTGGGTCAGGATGAGCGCCCGCTCGGCGGCGTTTTGCAATTCGCGCACGTTGCCCGGCCAGTCATAGCTTTGGAGGAGGCGGATGTGGGCGTCGGTGACTTTGGGCACCGGCAGGTGCAGACGGCGGGAGGCCTGTTCGACGAAATGGCGCGTGAGCAGGGCGATGTCCTGCTTCCGCTCGCGCAGGGGCGGGACTTCAATGGGGAAAACGTTCAGGCGATAGTAGAGGTCCTGCCGGAAGCGGCCTTGGTCCACCTCCTTTTTGAGGTTGCGATTGCTTGCGGCGATGATGCGGACGTCCACCGTGCGCGTGCGTTCCTCCCCCACGCGCTCGTACTGCTTTTCCTGCAGGACGCGCAGGAACTTGCTCTGCAAGGGGAACGGAATCTCGGCGACCTCATCCAGAAACAGGGTGCCGGTATCGGCAGCCTCGAACCGGCCCGCGCGATCTTTGATGGCGCCGGTGAAGGCTCCCTTTACGTGGCCAAAGAATTCGCTCTCGTAGAGCTCACGCGGAACGGAGGCGCAGTTCACGCGAATCAAGGGACGGCCGCTGCGGCGGCTGCGGCGATGCACTTCGCGCGCGACCAGCTCTTTGCCGGTGCCGGATTCACCCAGGATCAGGACGGTCGCGTCGGTGGGAGCAACCATTTCGATTTGGCGCAGCAGGTGATCCATGCCCGAGGTGCGGCCGATCAGCTCGCCGATGCTGCGTGCTTCGCGCACTTCCTCCTGGAGATAAGTATTCTCCAGCTCCAGGTGGGTGCGCAGGCGTTCGATTTCCTCGAAGGCGCGCGCGTTCACGATGGCGCCGGCGATTTCGTCGGCGAAGATGCGGAGCCACGCGGGCCCTTCCGCGGGGGTGGGAGTGCGCGTGAAAACGGCCAGGACGCCGAGCAGGGCGCCTTTGAACTGAATGGGCTGCGCGTTGAGGCCGCGGATGCCGGCTCGCGCGGCCCATTCGTAACGCGCCAGGAAGGCGGGGTCGCCGGCGAAGTCCTTCACCACAACAGGCTGGCCGGTCGCTCCGACACGGCCGATCTTGCCGACGCCCAGGGGAATGCGCTGGTAGTCGCCGTCGGTGCGGGACCAATCCGGGCTGCCGTCCAGAGTGCGCCGCCCGGCACTGGCCACGAGGTGAAGGCACGACTTGTGGTCCGGGCACTTCGGCAGCAGGTGGCAGGACTTGCAGAGGTCGCCCTGGTCGGCCAGCCAGATGCGAGCGAGCGCGATGTGCGGACGCTCCGCGAGCAGATGCACCACGCGCTTGAGCAGCTCTTCGACCTGCCGGATTTGCGCCACTTCCAGGAGGCTGTCTCTGAGAGACCCGAACTCCGGTGTGTAATCTGCAGGCAGCAACATTAGGCCCACTGTAGCGGAAGCCGCCTCCGAATCAACAGCGGGCTGGGGCGCGGGGCAACTTGCAACTTGAAACGCCGGCATCCAGACCTGAGACTCGCGCGGTGCGATGGAAGAAAGTCACGTTGGTCGGCGTCGGCCTGCTTGGGGGGTCTCTGGGGCTGGCGTTGCGGCGCCGGCGGCTGGCGGAGAGCGTGATGGGATTCGTGCGGCGCAAGGCGAGCGTGACCGAGTGCAGGCGGGCAGACGCGGTGAGCCATGCGACTTTGGATTTGCGGGAGGCCGTGAGCGGGGCGGAATTGATTGTGTTGTGCACGCCGATTTCGCAGATGCGCGGGCTTTGCGAGGGGATGCTTCCCTGGCTTGAGCGGGGCGCCATCGTCACCGACGTGGGCAGCGTGAAGGGAAGCCTGGTGCGGGACCTGGAACCTTTGCTGGCCGGGGCGGGAGTTTGGTTCGTGGGCAGCCACCCGATGGCAGGCTCGGAGAGAACGGGGGTGGCGGCGGCCCAGGAGAGTCTATTCGAGGGGGCGGTGTGCGTGGTGACCCCAACGCGCCATTCCAGGGGAGCAGCGGTGGGGCGAGTAGAGCGGCTGTGGAAGTCGGTGGGCGCACGCGTGCTGCGACTTTCGCCGGCGGCGCACGATGCGTTGGTCAGCCGTTCGAGCCATTTGCCGCACGTGCTGGCGACGCAGCTCGTGAACCTGGTCCTGCGAACGGGCAATGCGAAGGCGCAGGCGGCGCTTTGCGCGAACGGCTTCCGCGACACGACGCGCATCGCGTCCGGTTCGCCCGAGATGTGGCGGGACATTGCCATGGCCAACCGCGAGAACCTGCTGAGTGCACTGACCTCCTTCGAGGAGGGGCTGGGGGAATTCAAACGCGCCCTCCGAAGCGGGAACGACCGTGCCATTTCCAGGCTCTTTGAACAGGCGCGGCAGCGACGGGACGCATGGGCGGCCGGCGCGGGATCGCCGTCGCCTGAATGACGGGACTGCCGTGCCGCTGCCGGGATTAATAGAGATCGTGCCCTTGCAGAAGGCCGTGCGGGCGGAGATCACGGTGCCGGGCTCCAAGAGCATCACCAACCGCGCGCTGGTGCTGGCGGCGTTGGCCGACGGCGAAACCGTGCTCCGAGGCGCGCTTTGGAGCGAGGACACGCAGGTGATGGTGGAGTGCCTGCAGGAACTCGGGTTCATGATCAATATCACGCCGGACCCAGGCGAGGTGTGCAACCGCACCATCACGGTTTATGGCAAGGGCGGCTTGGTGCCCCGCGGCGGCACGGCGGGGCAGCCGTTGGAACTGTTTGTCGGCAATGCGGGTACGGCGGCGCGCTTCCTCGCTGCGTTGGTCTGCCTGGGCCAGGGCGTTTATCGCCTCCACGGCACTCCCCGAATGCACGAGCGTCCCCAGGCCGCGCTGTTCGCCGCCCTGCGCGAACTCGGGTATGACGTGGAATCGGAGGCAGGCAATGAGAAGCTCCCGGCGAGGATGTCCAGCGCCGAGCCGTCCAGCGGCGTGCAGCCGCGCGTCACGGGGGCGAGTGGGCAGCCAGCCCGGTTCCCGAGGAGTTGTTCGGTTAGCATCGAGCAAAGCTCCCAGTTTGCGTCTGCGCTCCTGCTCTGTGCGGAGGCGGGCAATTGGCGCGTTGAGGTGTTGGGCGAGAACGCCGAGGAGTCGCCATACGTGCGGATGACCGCGGAACTTATTAAGGTGTTCCCGAAGCGCGGAGGCGGTTTCGTAATCGAGCCCGACGCCTCCAGCGGGAGCTATTTCCTCGCGGCCGGCGAGCTAGTGCCGGGCGTGGAGTCCGTCGAATGGTCGGACAAGTTTGGGATAAATGTCCCGACGGTGCGGTTGGATTGCGTGAGAGTCGCACACTGGCCAAGGTCCGGCTGGCAGGTGGACGAGCGGTTCAGGGAGGTGCTTGCTTGCAGGATCTGGCCGACCTTGCATTTTGGAATTCAAGACGCCTCGCAGCCGAGCATGACAAGCGCGATTGGGGATGAGGTGATCTCCCGCGCCCACGACCTCGGGGACAGCATTATGACGGCTATCGTGCTTGCTCCGTTTTCGGCGGCGCCCGTGCGCTTTACGGACCTGGGGCGCCTGCGCCTGCAAGAGTGCGAGCGCGTCGAGGCCCTGCGCACCGAGTTGACCCGGTGCGGCGCGAAGGTGGTTGAGGAGGGCGATACGCTGACAGTTTACCCTTCCAACCTGCACGGCGCGGACGTCGAGACCTACAACGACCACCGCATGGCCATGTGCTTTGCCATTCTGGGATTGAAAGTGCCGGGCATAAAGGTCAAGAATCCCTCCTGCGTGAAGAAGACGTTCCCGAGCTTCTTCCAAAAGCTGGCGGCGCAACCGCCGGGCGGCCTGGGAACGGTGGTCCTGGACGGGCGGACCGGGCGCGCGTTGAACCAGGCCGAGCTATTTGCAGAATGAACCCAGCGAACCCATCAAGACCGAGCCGGAGCAAGGCGCCGATCGTCATCGCCATTGACGGCACGAGCGCCAGCGGCAAGAGCACCAACTCGAAGCTCGTGGCCAGGGCCCTGGGTTTTGTGCACGTGGATACGGGCGCCATGTATCGCACGCTGGCCTGGTATTGCTTGCGGCACAACGTGGACGTGCAGGACACTCGGGCGGTCCCCGCCGCCTGCCGCCGCTGGAAGGCCACGCTGAAATGCACGGACAACCAGGCCTATCTGGTCGTGGACGGCTATTATCCGGCCAAGGAGATCCGGACATCGGAGGTGAGCGCCGCCGTGCCCCACGTAGCCGCGCTGCCCAAGGTGCGCGTGTGGATGAAGAAGACGCAGCGCGAGTGCATCAAGTTTGGCAACCTCGTCATGGAGGGGCGGGACATCGGCACGAATGTGTTCCCCGAGACCGATTTCAAGTATTACCTCGATGCCAAGCTGGAGGAACGCTCGCGACGGAGGGCGGCCGATGGCATCCACGAGAATCTCGCCGCGCGCGACCAGCGGGACAGCCAGCGCGCCACGGCGCCGCTCATGATCGCGCTGGGCGCCAAGGTGATCAATAACTCGCAGATGACAGCGGAGCAGACCAGCGGGATGATTCTCGCGGATATCAGAAAGCGGCTGGCGGAACGGGAAAGGAAGCCTTGAGTCCAAGGCGCTGAGTCTTGCGTCTTGAGTCTAGAGTCCTGCGTTCGAGGCTTAAGGCCCAAGGCTGCCGAGGCACGATGACTCAAGACTTTAGTCTCGAGACGTTAGACTCTCGACGGCTGTGAACGTCCCTTACTTCATTGGCTGGTGCGCCTACCGGGCGGCGTTCAAGTTCTATTTTGGCTGGCGCGTCTATAACCCGGAGCGCGTGCCGCTGGAAGGCGGCGTGATCCTGGCCTCGAACCACGCCAGCTACATTGACCCGCCGCTGGTTGGGTCCGGAGTGAGGCGCAGCATCAACTACCTGGCGCGCGAGAACCTGTTCCGCTTTCCCGTGATGGGGTGGGTGTTACGCCAGTGGCAGGTCGTGCCCGTTGACCGTGATGGCGGCGGGGCCGCGGGGCTGCGCGCTATCCTGGATCGCCTGCTGGCCGGAGGGGCCATTATCCTGTTCCCGGAAGGGACGCGCACCCACGACGGCAAGTTGCAGCCGGTGCGTTCCGGCATTGGCCTCACGGTGATCAAGTCAGTGGCGCCCGTGGTGCCGGTGCGCGTCTTCGGCACCTACGAAGCCTATGGCCGGCACATGCGCCTTCCCCGCCCGCGCCGGGTGGCCGTGAAGTACGGCAGGCCGATGCCATTCACCGAATTGCGAGCCGAAGCCAGGACCTGTTCAAAGGCGCGCCTGAAGGAAATCTATCAGCAGGTAGCCGAGGAGATCATGGCCGCCATCGCGAAGCTGGAACCGTACGAGGACAAGGCGCACTTCCCGTAAGAAAGTCTTGAGTCTTGCGTCTAAAGTCTTGAGTCCTGGCTCCAGAGCCTGGGCACGACGACTCAAGACTTCAGACTCAAGACTCGAGACGGCTCACACCTTCGGCTCCCAACCGGCCCTGTATTCTCGCCGGCAGAGGGCCTCGGCGGCTTCATCACCCACGAGCTTGCGTGCCTTCGGGTCGAAGTTCACCGTGTGCCCCGTGCGCCAGGCAATGTTGCCCAGGTGACAGAGCACCGTGCTCTTCTGGCCTTCCTCGATTTCGGCGCGCAGCGCCTTGCCTTCCCGAATGCCATCCAGGAAGTTGGCGAAGTGGACGGAGTCGAAGTCAAATAGCCCCTCGCGCTTGCTCTTGATCTCGCGCACGACCTTGTTGCTCAGGTCGTAAAGGGTGCAGTTGTTGCCGGCGATGGCCAGGCAGCCCTTTGCTCCGTAGAAGTTGACGCCGAAGCTGGCGCCCTCGAAGCCCCGCGGCGCGCAGCTCTGACCTTCCCATGCCACGCCCTTGTCGCCGAAGTCGAAGGTGGCGATCATCGTGTCGGGCGTCTCCCAGTCGTCCTTGAAGAAGTAGCGGTTGCCGCCGCAAGTCACACGGGTCGGGAGTTCAACCTGCAGGCCCCAGCGCGCGAGGTCGAGCGCGTGCACGCCGTTGTTGCCGAGTTCGCCCGTGCCCCAGTTCCAGAACCAGTGCCAGTTGTAGTGCAGAATGTTGTCTTTGTACGGCCTTTCGGGCGCCGGGCCCTGCCAGAGAGAGTAATCCAGCCAGGCCGGAACCGGCACTTCCTTGCCGTGCCCGATCGAGGGGCGATGATTGGTGTACCAGCCCCGTGCAAAGGACACCTGCCCGATTTCGCCGTCGTGCAACGCCTGGATCGCCTCGATCACCCAAGGCCAGCTCCGCCGCTGGTTGCCCATCTGCACCACGCGCTTGTGCTTGCGGGCGGCGGCCACGATCAGCTCGCTCTCATGCAGGTCGTGGCTGCCGGGCTTTTCGACATACACGTGCTTGCCGGCGGCACAGGCCAGGATGGCCGCCGGCGTGTGCCAATGGTCAGGCGTAGCAATCGAAACGGCATCCACCTCCGGGTCTTCGAGCAGCCGGCGGAGGTCAGTGACGCCTTTCGGTTTCCGGTCCTGCTTCTTGCTCACCTCCGCGATGCCCTTGTCGAGCGCGCGGCTGTCTACGTCGCACACGTAGGCGATTTCCGCATTGGGCAGCGCCAGGTAGCCCGCAATGTGAGCCATGCCGCGCCCATTGCAGCCGATAATGCCTACCCGGACCTTCTCGTTCGGGCTGGCGGCCAGTCCCACAGCCGGCGCCCGGCTCAGCATGGCCAGGCCAGCGGTCAGCACGGAGGTTTGCTGCAGAAAATCTCGGCGGCGGAGCGGAGCGTTCATGAGGGAATGGAACAGGTTCGCCGCCGGGCAGGCAAGGAAACTCCAGTGAACAGGCTGCGCGGGGTAGGGACGCATCGCCGAGGCGACCGCGGGTGACAGAATACGTACGCCTCAGCGAGGCGTCCCCACCACTCTGGAGTATTCGGGCGGGCTGGTTTGCCCGCCGGCTATATCCCCAGATTGGACAGGGTGCTGCTGATGGCGTTGACGATCCGGACGAGTTGGGGGTGCGACTGCTCGAAGCCGCGCACGGAGGAGCCCAGGCCGTCCAGGGAGAGCTTCAGCAGTTCCGGGTTCTGCTCGGCGCGCGTGGCCTCGTGCGCGGAGACCTGCGTGAAGCCGGCAATGCTCTGGGCCTGCTCGCTGTGCGTCTGCGAAAGCCTGGCTACCTCGGCCTTCAAGGTTCCCAGCAGGCGGAGCAACTCCTGCCGGCGGTCCTCCTTGATGGTGTCGGCACCCTGAATCCTGGCCTCAATCTCGCCTATGGTGTCCTCGATCATGGGTTCGGTGTCCACTGCCCTCTCAAGATATGCAGGGCGGCTGGGCGAGCAAGCAGAGTCTTGGGTCTAAAGTCTTGGGTCTAAAGTCCTGTGCCGAAGTCTCCCGTATCAAGGCTGCCGGGCAGGTTGCAGCAACGGCTCAACGGCTCGCCACACTTCAGCGGCCACCTGTTCCGGCTTGCCGCCCGCGGCAATGGACCTGACGCGCCGCGGTTCCCGGGCGGCGATCGCGCGGTAGCCCTTCTCGACACGCTCAAAGAAGCTGCGGTCGGCTTCCTCGAACCTGTCGCGCTTGAGGGACAGCGGCAGGCTGGGCTGACGGGCAAGGCGCCGCGCCTCGCTCACCTCGTGCGGCAACAGGAACAGCAACGTCAGATCTGGCCGCGTGTCCCCCACGGCCACGCCGATGATGCTCTCCACCATCTTCAGGTCCAGCATCCGGCCATAGCCCTGGTAGGCTGTAGTCGAGTCGTAGAACCGGTCGCACAGGATGACTTTCCCCGCCGCCAGGGCCGGACGAATCGTTTGCCGCACGAGCTGGGCGCGGCTGGCGTTCATCAGCAGCAACTCCGTCTCCGGCTTCATGTCGTGGTTCGCCTCACTGTGCTTGAGCGTGTGGCGGATTTCCTCGCCGATGGGCGTGCCCCCCGGCTCCCGCAAGATCAGCACTTTGCGACCCCGCGCGCTCACGGCCTGAGCCAGCAGCGCGACTTGCGTGGACTTCCCGCTGCCTTCCGTGCCCTCGAAGGTGATGAACAGGCCCTTCATGTCAGAGCCGCTTGACCCGGGCGCCCTTGGGCGTGTCTTCGATCACCCAGCCTTTGGCCTTAAGCTCTTCGCGGACGGCATCCGCGCGCTTGAAGTCCTTCGCTTTCCTGGCCGCCTGGCGAGCCTCGAGCAGGGCGGCAATTTCCGGCGGCACCTCGACGTCGGACGGCGCCCCCACGCCGAGCACCGCGTCCAGCCGGTCCCAGGTGGCCAGGGCGGTCGCCGCCGCGGCTGCGTCCATGGCTCCTTCCGCCAGCTTGCGGTTGGTCTCGCGGGCGGCATCGAAGATCGCGGCCCAGGCTGCCGAGACGTTCAGGTCGTCGTCCAGCGCGGCGGTGAACTGCTCGACCAGCGGCGGGTCCTCGGCAAGGGGTGCCGGGCGGGCCAGCTCGCGCAGCTTTCGCAGGCAGTCGTCAATTCTCGCCAGCGAGGCCCGCGCCGCCTGCAAGCCTTCCAGCGTGAAGTTAAACGTCTCGCGGTAGTGGGCCGTCAGCAGCAGATAGCGGATTTCGCGCCCGGTGTATCCTTTGGCCAGCAGGTCGCGCAGGGTGAAGAAGTTCCCCAGCGACTTGCTCATCTTCCTGCCTTCGACCAGCAGGTGCGCGCCGTGCAGCCAGTACTTGACGAAGGGCTGCCCCGCCTGCTGAAGCCCCGCGCCTTCGCTCTGCGCGATTTCATCCTCGTGATGCGGAAAGATCAAATCCTCGCCGCCCAAATGCAAATCAAAACTCGGCCCGAGGATTTTCATGCTCATCGCCGAACATTCGATGTGCCAGCCGGGCCGCCCTTCACCCC
>DATKNZ010000367.1:0-4441 GCA_035541055.1 Candidatus Acidiferrum sp.
ACCCGCATCGCCAAGTAGGGCTAACACTGCCGGAATTGGATTGGATGTCACAGAATTCTCAACGTCTTGCTGCACGAGCTTTCACCCTCATCGAGCTGCTGGTCGTCATTGCCATTATCGCCATTCTGGCGGCCCTGCTGCTGCCGGCCCTGGCGCGGGCGAAGTCCAAAGCGCAGACCACCACCTGCCTGAGCAATTACAAGCAGCTCCAGCTCTGCTGGCACATGTATTCGGGCGACAATAATGACTACCTCGTGAACAACCACACCCAGGGAAATGCTGACTGCGGGCCGAATGCCTGGATCACCAGTGGCTCCAAGCTGGGCGTGGGCACCTGGACCGGCAACGCGCGCGTGGACGCCACCAACTTCGCCCTCGTTTACGGCATCCTCTATCCCTACAACACGAGCTACAAGATTTACCACTGCCCGGCGGACAAATCCACGGTCAACGGCAATTCGGCAATTCTGCGCTGGCGCAGCGTCTCGATGAGTGTCGGCATGAACTGGGAGGACTCCAGCGAGGCGCCGCCCTCGAATGGGAGCTTCTACAAGATGACGGACATCGTGAAGCCCGGTCCCGACCGAGCCTCGGTGTTCCTCGATGAAGCAGGCAACAGCATTGACAACAACGCCCTCGGCATCTACTCGGGCACCGACACCGATCCGCACGGCGGCACTGTAGGCTACTGGAACCTGCCTGCCAGCCGGCACGACAACGGGTGCATCCTCACTTTTGCCGACGGCCATGACGAGCACTGGAAGTGGCACGGACATTGGATCGTTGACGACAACGCCATCCCTGATACGAACAGCGGCAACATCGGCCCGGGCTATAACGCCGCGAGCGACCCGGCGGACCCAGACGTGATGCGCCTGAAGGAAACCGTCCCGGTCATGCACTGATCTCGGCTGGAGGCCCGTCTCCGGCTGCAACTCAACGCACAACTAAACATCACCTGCATGTATGAACAATAAGCAAACATATCGCACCGGTCTGCGCCGCGGCGGCTTCGGGCCGGACCGCCCGGCTCCCCTGCCTCTGAAATGGACACTTTCCGCCCTGCTCCTGGTTGGGCTCGCCGGCCAGGCGACTGCCGACACGTGGACGCTGGGCAGCGCGTGGTTCGTGACGAATAATGTGGCGCACATAGCCAATAACGGAAACAACCGTGGCCTGGCCTACAGCACCGCTTCCAACCAGGTCTTCGTCGCCACGAGATCAGGCGCGACGACCGGCTTCATCGATGTGTTTGACGGCACAACAGGCACGCTTCTCAGCGGCGCTAACGGCATTACGGGCGCCAACCTCGGCGTTGACCAGATCGGCATTTCGGACGACGGGACAAACCTCTACGGCATGCCGCTGAATACCGGCGTCAGCGGCAGCAGCCTATTGACCGTGTACTGCTGGACGAACTGGAACAGCACCCCCTATGTGGCCTATCAATCCTCGGGCACTGATCCGGTAGGGTCCAACTTCGCGGGCAAGCGCATCGGCGACACGATGACGGTGAGCGGATCGGGCGCCAACACGCTCATCCTTGCCGCAGTGGCCGGCTACTGCACCAATTTCGTGCTGCTGCACACAGCCGACGGGATCACCTTCACCGCGACCGCGATCACCAACGTGTCTGGCCTGCCATACACAGGAACCACCTCTCCCGGCGGCAACTTCTGCGGAATTTGCTTCTATACGAACAACACCTTCCTGGTCCAGCCCGGCAGCGGCGCCTCGAGCCGCAATGTCTTCCTGGTGTCCTACCCTGCCAACTTCGCCAGCCAGACTGCCGTGAGCGGCACGCTGCTCGGCAACGTTGCCGCGCTGTCAGGCAATCCGCAGGAGTGGCTGGATTACTCACCTGCGGGCAAGATGCTGGCAGCCGCCCAGGCCGGCGCCAGCACACAGAACGCCGCCGCCATTTACAGCCTGACGAATTTCCCCGGCAGCGTCGCTCAGCTCGCCACCACTAATGCGGCAACCCCTAATGTTAACGGCAACGCTACCGGCGGAGCCGCCCTCGGCGGCCAGGGCAAGACCAATTACCTCTATGTGCTGGAATCCAACAACGGCCTGTATGCTTACACGATCAACTACACCGCTGCGCCGGTGCCCGTCACCCTCACCGGCCCCACGGGCGGCGTCACCAACGCCTATCCCCCGCAAACCCTGACCGTTACCGCAAACGGCTCCCCGCCCATTTACTATCAGTGGTACATGATCTCCGGCGGCACGACCAATCCCGTCGGCATAAACACTAACTTCTACACTGCCACCTTGCCCGGCACGAACCTCTACTTCGTGATCGCCACCAACTCGGTCAGCTCCGACACGAGCGCGGTGGTGGGCCTGTCACTTCTGTCGCCCGTCACCAACTCCGTCGTCAGCCAGCTTTGGACCGTTGCCAATGGCGCCTTCCCGTGGCTGGTGAACGACGACGCCACGCGCGGAATTGCCTACGACCCGAACCGGAACCGGGTGGTGGTCGCTACCCATAATGGCGGCGCAGGCCTCTATATCCTGGACGGCAACACCGGGGCGCTGCTGGGCTCGCTGAGCACTGCGGGCCTGCCTGGGGGCGGCACGTTCACAGTGGACCAGGTCGGCATTGCCGACGACGGCTTGGTATACGTGGGCAACCTGGCTCAAGCCGGGCAGACCTTCGCCCTCACGCAATTCCCTGCGGCAACCAATTCCGCAACCGGCACTCCCATCTTTACAGGCGATCCTGGCAGCGGCTCCGGTGATCGCTGGGGCGACACCATGGCCGTGCGCGGTTCGGGCGCGAGCACCCAGATCCTGCTCGGTTCCAAAGGCACCAACGTGGTGCTTTTCACCACGCCCGATGGCATCAGCTTCTCACCGGTGCTCATTGCTATTACCAACGTTCCCTCCCAATTTGCCGGCAACGGCGTGGCTTTCGGCGCGGGCAATACCTTCTGGGCTAAGAAGGCCGGCGGCGACCTCTACGAAGTGGCCTACGATCCGGTTGCCCTGGTAGGCGGCGCCGTCCTAGATTTCAGCACGGCCACGGGCCAGGTTCCCTCCCTGCTGACCGGCCTTGGAGTGGACCCGATCAACAGCATCCTGGCCGGAGTGAACCTCGCACCGCAGAACAACGATCTCGAGCTATACCAGCTCTCGGGCACTACCGACCCGCCGGTGCTCTTCGAGCAGTCCTTCTTCCCTTCCTACAACGCGAACGGCAACGACAATGCCGCCATCGCGATGAAGTACCCGCGCGCCTACGGCCTCGATGTCAACAACGGCATTGTCGCGCTGACGTACGGCGTGCCGGCTACCACGGGGCCGACGATCACTATCCCGCCCGCGAGCCAGACCACCTACACCAACAACCCCGCAGTCGTGTTTACCGTGACGGCCTCTGGCTCCCTCCCGCTCTACTACCAGTGGCGCTTCAACGGCACGAACCTCTCCGGCGCCACCGCACGCACGCTCACCCTGGCCTATCCGCCCCTGAGCAAAGCCGGCAGCTACGACGTCGTGGTCCACAACGTCGCGGGGGCGCAAACCAGCACTCCGCCCGCGGTGCTGACGCTCCTTGTCCCGGCCACCAGCACGGTCGTCACTCAGCTTTGGGCGCTGGCCGCCGGCTCCCGCCCCTACCTGGATACCTCATCATACATCACGCGCGGGCTGGCCTACGACACCAACACCGCCTCGGTCCTGGTTGCCGACCAATTCAACATCTACGTCCTGAGCGCGACCAACGGCAGCGACCAATTCCAGTTGAACACGGCCGGCCTTCCGACCGTGGGCTACAGCGGCTGGACCCTGGACCAGATTGGCGTAGCCGATGACGGCATAGTCTATGGCGGCAACCTGGGCGGCACTGTGGGCGGCATCTTCTACCCCTACTCCATCGTCAGTTGGTCTTCGGTGAGCACCTCCGCCGGGCTGAACTACGCCTACGGTGGCGGCGCCGGCGGAGACCCGGGCAACGGCTCCGGCGACCGCTGGGGTGACACGATGGCCGTGCGGGGAGCAGGGGTGAACACAGAAATCCTGATCGGCTCCTACGCCGGCACGAATGCGGTGCTATTCACCACTTCCGACGGCGTCAGCTTCACACCCAACCTGATCACGGTCTCGAACGTGCCCGCAGGCTTCTGCAGCCTGGGCATCGCCTTCGGCGCCGGCGACACCTTCTGGGTCAAGGGCGGCCATAATTACAACTTGCGCCAGATCGCCTTCGACCGGACGTCCTGGGCAGGCACCGTGGCGCAGCTCTATAACGCGGGCACGCAAGTGCCCAACGACCTGACCGGCCTCGGCGTGGACGTTGGGGCGAACATCCTCGGCGGTGTCTGCTACAACGACTCGCCCACCGACCTCCAGCTCTACCTGCTCAGCGGCAATACCAACTCCCCCGACCTGTTCGACCAGGCGTTCTTCGCCTCGAACAACGCCAACTCGCAAG
>DATKNZ010000368.1:0-16533 GCA_035541055.1 Candidatus Acidiferrum sp.
ATGACAACCAGTAGTTCGATGAGGGTGAACGCGTCACGCTGCGAGAGATGACGCCGTGAGCCACGTCCTGAGGGAGGATGCAGGTGGGCACTATTCATAATTTGCGACAATCAATGCATGACCCCGACATACCCTTACAGCCGCCGAAACTTGGAAGGAGAGTAGCAGAGCCGTTGCGGGTGTAAATATAAACCTGACCGTAGATTCCTATGGGGGTGCGCTGGAGCGTGTCCGTCCTCGGGCGCAGCAAAGCCGGAGCAGCCGGGCGCGTTGCCGGCACTGGAAGTTGTTGCGCTCGAGGACGGGCGCGCTCCGTTCGTTGCACTTGAGCCTGCGCAAAAGCTGCGCAGTGGTACCCCGCCGCCCGAGCAGTTCCTGCGCAGTGCGCAGACCCATTATTCGATTTCCTGGCGTTTTTGCCTTGGCATATAGCCTGCATACCGTGAGGCCGTCCTGCACCGGGCGCTCTTGTTGTATGCCCGTGCGTTGGCACAACTATAAACACCGAACACAGCAAGATCAAGTAACATGAGAATGAACCGATTGATGGTGACGGTCTGCGCCGCCGCCCTGAGCCTGGGAACCGGCAGCCTGCTGGCCCAGAATAATAACAACGGACAAGGCCGCCCCAACCGGGGCTACGGTGACCCTGCCGCGTTCCAGCAGCGCCTTATGGACAATCTCAAGGAAGACCTGGAAATCACGGATGACCAGGAGTGGAAGGCGATCCAGCCCATGATCCAGAAGGTCTTCGATCTACGGCGGCAAACGATGCCCAGTATGCGGGCTATTTTCGGACGCAACCGGGGCGGCGGCCAGGGTGACAGCGGCCGCCCGCGCGGCGGGCCTTTTGGCGGCACGCCCAGCCCGGAAATGGAGTCGCTGCAGAAGGCGATAGACAGCAAGGCGTCCAATTCTGAAATGAAGGCCGCCATTGCCAAATACCAGGAAGCCCGCAAGGCAAAGCAGGCGGAACTGGAAAAGGCGCAGGATGACCTGCGCAAGGTGCTCACCGTCCGGCAGGAGGCCGTAGCCATTTCGGACGGCTTGCTGTAAGGCGGACCCCCGTTGCCCCGCGCACAAGTGCCCGGTCTTCGTCGTTTGATTGGTATATGAGCGAGATCATCACCCCGGAGTCCAAGTTGAAACCGCTGGTGGACAAGATGGTAGCGGCCAAGCAACTGTCAGCGGCGGATGCCGGCATCTTGCTCCGGCAATACCAGTCCGGGCAGCAGAAGTCCGTCGCCACCGAGGCGGACGTCCTGCGGTGGCTGGCGCAGGAGTATGATCTGGGCTACACGACACTGGAGGACATCCAGCCGGATCGTGAGCTGCTGTCGCTCTTTCCCGCCCGGGTTCTGCTGAAGGAGGAGCTGCTGCCGCTGCGGCGGGTCAACGGCAGCGTGGAGGTGGCTACCAGCCGGCTGTTTGCCACGCAGGGACTGGATGCGCTCAAGACCATGACCGGCTTGAACCTCAAGCCGGTGCTGGCCGCGAGCGAAGCCTTGCAGCGCGAGATGAAGAAGCGGCTGGGCGTGGGCGCCGACACGCTCGGGACACTCGGGGAGGATGCATCGTTCACGGTGGTGGATGATCTGCGCGAGGAGGACACCGACCTGGACAGCGCGGCGGAAGACGCCTCGATCATCCGGTTCGTCAACCAGGTGCTGCGGGACGCCATCGAGCTGCGCGCCTCGGACATCCACCTCGAGCCGTTCGAGGCGGAGTTCCGCATCCGCTACCGCATAGACGGCGTGCTGCAAGACGTGCCGGTGCCGGCGCAGATTAAGCGCTTTCAGCCGGCCATCGTGTCGCGCGTCAAAATCCTGAGCCACCTCAACATCGCCGAGAAGCGGCTGCCGCAGGACGGGCGCATTAAGATACGGATAGACGACGCGGAGGTGGATATCCGCGTGTCGGTCATCCCGATGCTACACGGCGAGGCACTGGTGCTGCGCTTGCTGCGGCAGAACTCGACGCTGCGCGGCATGGGCGAGCTGGGGATGGACACCCGGGAGCTGGAAAGCTTCCGGCATGTGCTGCAATTGCCGCATGGCATCATCCTGGTCACCGGCCCGACCGGCAGCGGCAAGACCTCCACGCTCTATACCGCGCTGAATGAGATCAACGACTCGGATCGCAAGATCATCACTATCGAGGACCCCGTGGAATACCAACTCCTGGGTGTCAACCAGATCCAGGTGTCGGAGAAAGCGGGTCTGACGTTTGCGCGGGGGCTGCGCTCGATCCTGCGCCATGACCCGGATGTGATTCTGATTGGGGAAATCCGGGATCAGGAGACGGCGCAGATTGCGGTGCAGGCGTCGCTGACGGGGCACCTGGTGTTCTCGACCCTGCACACCAATGACGCGCCGGGAGCGTTGACGCGGTTGGTGGATATGGGTGTGGAGCCGTACCTGGTGGCTTCCTCGCTCGAGGCCGTGCTGGCCCAGCGCCTGGTGCGGGTGCTCTGCAACCAGTGCAAACAGGAAGACCACTCGCCTGCGGCGCAGGCCTTCAAGGTGCAGGTCGGGATTCCCGCCGAGACCACTATTTACCGGTCCGTGGGCTGCCGCGAGTGCCGCCAGACAGGCTTCTACGGCCGGCACGCCATCTTCGAGTGGATGAATTCGGACAACGAGATTCGGCAGTTGATTCTCAAGAACGCTTCGAGCGACCTGATCCGGGATGCGGCCATGCGAGGCGGTATGAAGACGCTGGCCGACGACGGCTGGCGTCTCGTACGCATGGGCATCACTACGGTCGAAGAAGTATTAAGTGTGACGACCGCCAAGGAGGTTACGCGCACAGTTAAGAGCCACAGCCCGGAGGAGGCACCTAAACTGGAACCGGCGCCAGCCGCCGCGGCACCCGTGCGAAGGTAAGAGGCGGCCCGTGCACATGCGCTTGGCCCGAATATCTCACGCTGGTAGGGCCGCCTCGCCGAGGCGTCCGCTGCCGCAGAAAGACGGACGCCTCGGCGAGGCGTCCCTACCAACTCGGCCTTAACTCCCATGCCGGTCTTTCAATACAAAGGACTGCAGGCGAACGGCGCCATAGCCGAAGGGCAACTGGAAGCGGCGGGGCGGCAGGAGGCTTTTGCGCAAATGGCGGGGCTCGGCCTGCGGCCGGTCAGCCTGGCGGAGAAGGCCGCCGCCGGCGCCGCCGCCGGCTTCGCGCTGCCCGCTGCGCTGACCTCTTTTTCCTTCCGCCAGCGGTCGGCCAAGGTGTCGGCCCGAGAGCTGGAGAACTTCACCCGGCTGCTCTCGAGCCTGCTGGCCGCGGGCGTGCCGCTGAGCCGGGCGCTGGTGATCCTGCACAAGGAATCCTCCTCGCCTGCGGCAGGGGCGAAGTGGAAGGAGATCCACGACTTTGTGGTGGACGGCATGTCCCTGGCGGACGCGATGGGCAAGTCGCCCGAGACGTTCCCGCGGGTCTATACGGCGATGGTGCAGGCGGGCGAGACGGGCGGGTTCCTGGACCTGGTGCTGGCCCAGATCGCGGACTTCCAGGCACGGGAGAAGGAACTCCGCTCGAAGGTGATGTCGGCCATGCTTTATCCCTGCATCCTCTTCGTGCTGGCCATCGGTGTGTTGATCTTCCTGCTGACGTTCTTCATCCCGCGGTTCCAGGGCATCTTCAAGGGCTTCGGGGCCACGCTGCCTTTGGCGACGCAGATCGTCATCGGGGTGAGCAACGTCGTGCGCGGCTATGGGCTGTTTGTGCTGGTAGGGCTGGTGATAGCCGGCTTTCTGCTCCGAACGTGGTTCACTTCTGAAAAAGGGCGGCGCACCTGGGAGGGGCTGGTCCTGCGGGCGCCGGTGCTGGGGCCGCTGGTCGCGGAGTTCGCGATGGCGCGGTTCTGCCGGATGCTGGGCACCCTGCTGGGGGCGGGCGTGCCGCTCGTGCAGGGCCTGAGCGTGGCGCGCAAGTCCATCGGCAACCAGATCCTGGTGGACGCTGTGTCGCAATCCATCGAGCGGGTGCAACAGGGCGGTCAGCTCGGGGTGAGCCTGGCCGAGACGCGGGGGTTATTCCCCGGCTCAGTGGTGGAGATGATTTCGGTGGCCGAAGAGAGCGGGCGCCTGGATCAGGAATTGGTCCGGATCGCCAACGTCACCGAGAGCGATCTCGACCGGGAACTGAAGACAGCCGTTGCCTTGATGGAGCCCATGATGCTGTTCTTCATTGCCGCCTTCATCGGGACGATCTTCATCAGCATGGTGCTCCCGATCTTCACACTCCAAGACTATATCAAGTAACCCATCCTGCAGATATGAGAACTAGACAAACGACACGACCTCACGACAGCGCTCGACGCCAGCGCGGCTTCACGCTGGTGGAACTGCTCCTGGTGCTGGTCATCCTGGGCATTCTGGCGGCCATCGTGCTGCCCCGATTCACCAACCGAACCAAGCAAGCGCAAATCGCCGCGGTCCAGACGCAGATCGCCGCGTTCAAGACGGCCTTGGATGCCTACGAGGTGGATAACGGCAGCTATCCGCGAGGCAAAAGCGGGCTTGTGGATTTGATCCAGCAGCCCCGCGATGTGCCCAACTGGCATGGGCCGTATCTCTCGTCCGACAGCGTGCCCAAGGACCCTTGGGGTAATGATTACATCTACGAGTGCCCAGGCCGCCACAACCCGAGCTCCTACGATATCAGCTCGCTGGGCCCGCCGGGCGAAAACACGGTGCTCGGTAATTGGACCATCAGGCGGTGAATGAATCTAGCCGGCAGCCATTCAGGTGGAAGCAGAGCGCGGTTCGCAAAGCAGGCCCGGCGCGGCTTCACCCTGATTGAGCTGATCCTGGTCATGGCCCTTCTGACTATTGTGATCTCGCTGACCGCCCCACGGCTTTCCCGGTTCTTCCACGGGCGCACGCTGGACTCGGAAGCGCGCCGGCTGCTGGCGTTGACCCGGAACGGTCAGAGCCGGGCGGTGGCGGAGGGCATGCCGATGGATTTGTGGGTGGATGCCGAGCAAGGGGCGTTCGGTCTCGAGGCGGAGCCCAGCTACGACAACAGCGACCCCAAAGCCGTGGACTTCACGCTCGACAGCGGGTTGCAGATTGCCGTGATCAACCGGACGGCGGCGGCACCCGCAGCCACGGTCAACCGCAACCCGCAGACCACCACCGCCAGCACGCCCTCTGTCAAGCTGGTCCATCCCAACCTCCCAACCATCCGCTTTCTGCCGGACGGATCGGTGGCCGAAAGCAGCCCGCAGCGGCTCCGGCTGATTAGCAGCGACGGCGGGTCCCTTTGGCTGGTGCTGTCCAGCGATTCGGCGAGCTATGAGATTCGCAACTCCGAAAACTAGGGCGGAACGACGCAGCTCGTTTCGGGGAGCACACGCGCCCTCGCGTGTCCCGGCCGGCGCCCTCGCCGGTCGGCGCGCGAGCCCATGCTGTTTTCCGCGAGGGCGCGGAAAACCGCACGCGGGGGCGCGTGCGCTCCCCTTCTTCACGCACGCCGGTCTGGCTCAGGCTCCGGCGCGAGGTAACGTCGGGCCGTCCATAGCCCGAGTGATTAACACTGGCAGGGACCCCTCGCCGAGTTGTCCAGGCTGTGGCGGCCGCGGACGCCTCGGCGAGGCGTCCCTACCCTGCAGTGGGGTTGCCGGCTTCACCCTCGCTGAAGTGCTGGCGGCGCTGTTGTTCATGGCGATTGTCATCCCTGCAGCCATTGAGGGGATGCATATCGCCAGCCTGGCCGGCACGGTGGCGGTGCGCAAAGGGGAGGCTGCCCGCGTGGCGGAGCGGGTGCTCAACGAGTCGGTCGTGATGACCAATTGGAGCCAGTCGGACCAGAGTGGCACGGCCATCGAGGGGCCGAGGCAATTCCGCTGGACGACCCACACCGATCCCTGGACGCAGGACCCCAGCCAAAACGCTATGCTCCAGCTTTCGGTGCAGGTCTCCTTTACGGCGCAGAGCCGGGAGTATTCCGTGCGCATGAGCACGCTGGTGGATAATTCGCAGCATCCATGAACGCCCGGATGAATACGACGCCTCGCGCGGAGGTCGCGAGATCGGAGAGCGGATATGCCTCACGGCGAAGGCTGTCAGGCCGTAGGGGGTTTACGCTAATCGAAATGCTGCTGGCCGTGGCGATCTGCGCGATTGTGCTCGTGGCCATTAACGGCGTCTTCGCCACGGCGGTGCGCCTGCGCGACAAGACCTCGGATGCCGTGGACTCGGCGCTGCCGGTGACCCGCGCCCTGGATATCATGGAGCGGGATTTGAGGGGGACAGTCGGCCCCGGCGGTTCGATGGCGGGCGACTTCAAGTGCGGGGCGCAGGCCATGGGCGCGACGATGGGCCTGAGTGGCGAGGCCGGCAACGCGGGGCTTGATTTCTTTACTTCCACAGGCGCCTTGAGCGATCGCACGCCCGGGGGTGACCTCCAGGAGGTCTTTTACGAGTTGAAGGCGCCCACCGACCGGAACCAGGCGGGGATGGACCTGGTGCGTTGCGTGGACCACAACATCCTTGCGACGACGACCCAGACGCCAGAGATCCAGTCGCTCATGAGGGGCGTGCAGTCGCTGCAGTTCGATTGCTACGACGGCACGCAATGGCAGCCCATGTGGGATACCAGCGCCGGCTATACCAACCTGCCCCTCGCCGTGCGCATCCGCATTCAGCTCGCCGGCCCGCCAGGAGCGGGCAACCAGCAGCCCCTCGAGGCCATCGTCCCACTCGTTACACAGACGAGCACTAACCTGACGGTCCAGTGATGTGAGAACCTCTGCCAAATATGAGCGTGCCCGGCGGGGTTCGGTGCTGGTCATCGTGCTGTGGATCGCGTTTGGGCTGGTCAGCCTCGCTCTGTATTTTGCGAATTCCATGACGTTCGAACTGCGCGCCTCGGACAACCGGGTCTCGGCAATGGCGGCGGAGCAGGCCATAGACGGCGCGGCGCGCTATGTCAATTACCTGCTGGCCACGAATGCCGCCAACGGCTCGAACGGCCTATTCCTGACTCTCAGCGACAACCAGTGCCGGGCGGTGCCGGTCGGCGACGCCCGTTTCTGGTTGATCGGACGCGACACCAACGCACCCGTGGGGCCGGGCCATATTTGCTTCGGGCTGGTGGATGAAGCCTCCAAGCTCAACTTGAACCTGGCGGCCACGCAGCCGCTCGCCGCCAGCAACGCCCTCATTTGGCTGCCGGGGATGACCTTGGACCTGACCCAGGCAATCCTCGACTGGGTGAACACGAATGCCACCGGCCCCACCGTGACCTATTACGCCATGCAACAGCCTCCTTACCAATGCAAGGGCGAACCCTTTGAGACGGTGGACGAATTGCGGCTCCTGTACGGCGCGGACATGGACATGCTTATAGGCGAGGACGCGAATCGCAACGGAATCCTCGATCCGAATGAGAATGACGCGAACCAGAACGGGATGCTGGACCCTGGTGTCCTGGAATACGTTACTGTTTATAGCCGGGAACCCAACACGAATAGCGACGGGTCGGCCAAGGTCAATATCAGCGCACTGACCAGCGCGCAGGCTCAGATGCTGCTGACCAACCTCGATACAGCGCGCGCCCAGGCGATCATGAATAACCTCGGCCTGACAAGCGGAGGTGCATCCGCCACTGCGGCTCGCGGAGGGACGGGCGCCAGCAACCGCGGGGGGGCGACGGGCAGCAGCGGCGGAGCTTCGTCAGGCGGCAGCGGCGGTGGCGGCAGTGGCGGCGGCACGGCACAAGTCAGCTTCGCCAGCCCTTTGCAGTTCTACGATAAGAGCCAAATGACGATGACTGAGTTCGCTCTCGTCGCCACCAACCTCACTACAACGAACGGCACCTACATCATCGGGCGGGTGAACGTGAACACGGCCAGCGCCACCGTGCTGACCTGCCTCCTGCAAGGCGACACGGCCGCCGCGCAGCAACTGGTCAGCTATCGCCAATCCAACCCGAATAACCTGACGTCCATAGCCTGGGTGAAGGACGCCTTGGGCCAGAGTTATCAGGCCGATCTTACCGACCTGGAGAAATGGGATATCATCACCACCTGCAGTTACCAATACACGGCGGACATTGCCGCCGTTGGGCCTTATGGCCGCGGGTATCGGCGGGTGAAGTTCATCTTCGATACCAGCAGCGGCACGCCCAGGATTCTGTATCGGCAGGACCTCACGAACCTCGGGTGGGCTCTAGGCAAAGAGGAGCGCCAGACCGCCTTGTTAGCGAAGAAAGCTTCATGATCAAATTGCCCAATTCTGTCCGCCTGCCGCGAAAGCGGGTTTCGTCCCTCCTGGGCCTGTGCCTGGACGGCAGCCGCCTGGACGGCCTCGTCTTGCGGCGCACCGACGGCGCTCTGCACCTTGAGCAGTCGTTTTCCGTCTCGCTGGCGCTTGATCCCCTGACCAATGATCCCGAGCTGGTCGGGCGTGAGATTCGGAACCACCTGGACGCGGTTGCTGTGCGCGAGCGTCAGTGCATTGTGGGTCTGCCTCTGAAGTGGGCGATGACCTCCCAGATCGAGGTGCCGGAGTTGCCCGACGCTGATGTAGCGAGCTTTCTACAGATTGAGGCGGAACGGAGCTTCCCTTGCGACGTGCAGACGTTGCACGTCGTCACCTCCCGTCCTCAGGGCGCCGCCGGCAAGCACCACGCCACCCTGGTCGGCATCCCGAAGAACCATCTGTCGCTGCTGGCCCGCGCCTTGCGCGCAGCCAAGCTCAAGCCCGTGAGCTTCTCGCTGGGCATTGCCGCCCTGCAGCCGTCGGGGGCCGAGTCCGCCAAGGGCGTGATGGCGCTGGCCATCGGCGAGACCCACATCGGGCTGCAAGTCACGGCCGGCGGCGGAGTAGCCGCCCTGCGAGCGCTGGAAGGCGCCCTGGAATCGGAAGGCGGTAAGCGGACGCTGCAGGCGGACCTGGTGTCACGGGAAGCCCGCATCACCCTGGGTCAACTGCCGACTGAACTGCGGGATTCCGTGAAATGTATCCGCATCTTCGGCCCGCGGGACCTCGCTCACCAGTTGGCGGACGAAATGGAGTTAAAGCTGGATGCGACGGGCCTGAAGGTCGAGGCGGTAACCAAGTACGCCGCCGAGGAGTTTGGAGCCCAGCTCCCGCCTGATGTTACTGTCTCGCCGGCGTTCAGCCTCGCGGCGGGGCGATTGGCAGGGCGCAAAACGGTCTTCGAGTTCCTGCTGCCCGAGGTTTCGCCCTGGCAGCAAGCGGCCGCCCGCTACTCCTCGGGCAGGCTCCGCACGGCAATTTCGATCGCCGCGGCAGTGGCGGCGTTGGCCGGGGGCGCCTTCTTCGTCCAGCAGTGCCTGCTCTGGCATTATCAGTCCCAGTGGGCAAAACTGCAGCCGACCGTAAAACAGTTGGAGGGCCTCCAACAGAACATCAGGCAGTATCGCCCCTGGGAGGACAACACGGTCCGTGGGCTCACCATCCTCAAAGGTCTGACCGAGAGATTCCCCGAGGACGGCAGCGTCACGGCAAAGACGGTTGAGATTCGCGACCTGAATGCCATCACGTGCACGGGCATCGCCCGGAACAGCCAGGCCCTCCTCAAGACGCTCGAGCGGCTGCGCTCCCTCCCGAATGTGCATGACGTAAACCTGGGCCCGATGCGCGGGCAGCAGCCAGCCCTGCAATTTACCTTTAACTTCCAGTGGGGCGAAGGAGGCGGCCGTGCAAATTAAAGACCGACAGCACCTATTGATCATCGGGGCGATCGCCGCCGTCGCTCTCTTCGCGGCGGATCATCTCGTCCTCTCGCCGCTGCTGGGGGCCTGGGGCGCGCGAGCCACGCGAATCACCGAGCTGCGCAAACAAATCACCCAGGGCAGGCTGCTCATCCAGCGGGAAGCAGGCATCCGCGGTCATTGGCAGCAGATCACCAACCGCGCGCTGCCGAACAACCCCTCCGCCGCCGAGCAACAGGTCGTCCAGGCGATTGACCAGTGCGCCCAAAGCAGCGGCGTCGCTATCTCCGCTATCACGCCGCAGTGGAAACACGACAGCGATGATTACGCAACCTACGAATGCCGCGTGGACGCCGCGGGCGACCTGGACAAGCTGAACCGGTTTCTCTACAGCATTGAGCGGGAGCCTATGGCGTTGAAGCTGGACCTGGTGGAGCTTGGCGCCCGCGACAAGGACGGCCAGCAGCTCACCCTGGGCCTGCAGCTCAGCGGCCTAGTCCTCAATCCCCCCACAACCGCTGCGCCATGAACCGATTCCCGACATTGCACATCCCCCGGCTCGCGGCCCTTTGGAGAAGACCCACCGTCAGGTGGGCGACCTTCACAATGGCTTTGGCTGCGGGCCTCCGGGTCGCCGCCCAACCCGCCGGGCCTCCCGGCTCGCCGGAGGACAACCTGCCGCCCGAGGCGCTGAGCCGCCTCAACAACATGGAGATGGCAGCCGACTCCGGGCAACTCGAGGAAATGCCTGGGCCGGACGACGGAACTGCGACCAATAGCCCCTCCATGATCAACGGCCCGGCGGGCGGTACAAACCGCTTCAACGCCACGGGCGCCCAGGGCACAATTCGCTTCTCCGGGTCGAACGGCTCCTCGAGCGACGACCGCCGCGCTCGTGGGCGCCGTTCCTTCAGGTCGAGGTCCGCCAGGGATTCAGGCTCCTCCAGCGGCTACAGCGCAGGCGGCGACAGCGCCCAACTGACCGCGCCTGCAGGCACGAACAATGCCGTCTCTTCGCTGGACTACGCGGCCTTCAGGATCATTGTGGACCGGAACATTTTCGACCCCAACCGCTTTCCCCGCGGGCCTGGCCGGGTGCGTTCGAGGCCTCGGAGCGTGGATTGGCTGAAGCTGACGGGCACCATGAGCTATACGAAAGGCATCTTCGCCGTGTTTGACAGCAATAGTTCGGATTACCGACAGGTGCTCAAGCCGGCGGACAGCATCGCCGGCTTCAAGCTCACCAACATCGCGGATAACGGTGTCAAGCTGGCATCCGGCACCAACGTTTTGGATTTGGCTGTCGGCCAGCAGTTGCGCCGGGAAGAAGACGGCCCCTGGCTGCTGAGCGATTCGCCCGGCTCCTATTCTGAAACGCCGGCTTCAACCTCCGCCAGTTCATCCAGCACCCCAGCCACCGCTGCCTCAGATGCCGCCCCAAGCGGCCCGGATAGCGACATCCTCAAGCGGATGATGGAACGCCGTGCGAAGCAATAACCGAAAATGAATGCGTCGAAATACCTCCTGCTGATCGCCTGTTTCTCCACCCCCATCCTGGTCCGGGCGGCGCAGCCGTCCAATACCGGTCCGACCAATGAGGCTCCTGCGGCCCCATCCCCGGCTTCCCAGCCGAGCGCTGGCCAGACGCCGCCCGCGCCCGCTCCAAACGTCGCTGCGGTGGTGGCGATTGCACCCGCTTCCCCAGCCGAAACGCCCGCGGCCACGAATACCGCGACATCTTCCACCACCGGAACCCTCACCAACGCCGCCGCCGTCACGAATGCCGGGCCGCCGGTGAGCGTGGAATATGGCACGAATGGCTTGCGCGTAAACTTCCGCGGCGCGCCCTTGAACCTGGTGCTGGATTACCTCAGCGATGCCGCCGGGTTCATCATCAACAAGGAAACCGACGTCCGCGGCACTGTTGAAGTATGGAGCAAAGAGCCGCTAACCAAGGATGAAGCGGTCGAAGTGCTGAACTCGGTACTGAAGAAGAACGGGTGCGCCGTGGTTCGCAATGGCCGCATTCTGACCATCGTGGCTCAGGACGAGGTGCACCATAAGGACACGCCCGTGGTGGTGAACAACAACCCCGGCCAGGCCGAGGGGGGAGATGAGGTCGTGACCCAGATCATCCCGGTACGCTACGCCAATGTTACTCAGTTGGTGCCTAACTTGCAGCAACTCCTGCCCACTACCGCAACGCTCTCCGCGAACGAGAGCGCCAATTCCCTGATCCTGGTCGCGACGAAGACCGACATCAAACGCATGCTCAAGATCGTTGACGCGCTGGACACCTCCATCGCCAGCGTGGCGTCCATACGGGTCATTCCGCTCAAGTATGCGGACGCCAAGGATACGGCAACGCTGATCACCACTCTGTTTACCCCGCAGACGGGCAATCAGCCCGGCGCGCCCGGCGGCACCTTTGGCCGGGGCAGCCTCTTCCGGATGCTAAGCGGCGGCGGTTTTGGCGGACCCGGCGGCCCGGGGGGGTTTGGGCCGCCCGGCGGCGGCAGCGGCGGGTCAGGCGGCGGCGGTGCTGCCGGCGCGAAGGTCACCGCGGTCGGCGATGACCGCTCCAATTCGCTGGTCGTGAGCGCCCCGGCTGACCTGATGACGACCATCGAGAACATGGTGAAGGAAATTGACCAGGAGGTGACGGATGTCACTGAGCTGCGCGTCTTTCGCCTGGTCAATGCCGATGCGTCCGAAGTCGCGGACCAGCTCACGGAACTGTTTCCGGATCCAACCACCTCGAACAACAACAACCAGGGTCCCATGCCGCCCTTCGCGTTTTTCCGCGGCGGCTTCGGCGGGCGAGGTGGCACCACGTCCGCCGCCGCCAACTCCAGTGAACGCATGAAGAAGATGGGGCGCGTTCAGGCCGTCCCGGACCCGCGCACCGCCTCCTTGATCGTCATGGCCTCCAAGACGTTGATGCCGCAGATCGCTGACATGATTACCGAGCTGGACTCCAACCCCGGCCGCAAGGAAATCGTTGGATATTTTGACATTCAGAACGCGGACGTAGCGGACGTGTACAACAACCTCCAGGACCTGTTTCAGCGCAACAACGTCCGCCCCCAGAACAACACTGTGAACCCCAGCTTCGGTCAGAACAACGCGCTTTATAAGCGCCAGACCAGCAACACGCAGCCGACCCAGCAGGGGACGCCCACCGGGCTCAACGGCAACGGCATGGGCGGGGGATCGGGGCTGCCCCGCTAATCATTGCATCCACACACCCATAGGAACCTGAATAAACCAAAAGGCGAAGCAATTATGATCACAAAGCCTGCGCATCTTCGAGCGCATCTCACCATTATCCTGGGGCTCTGTCTGGGACTGACGCTCCCGGCAGGAGCGCAAACCACACGCGGCGGCGGTTTTGGAGGCGGCTTCGGCGGGTTTGGCGGCGGCTTCGGCGGCTCCCGCTCCAGCACCAGTTCCAGCACGGCTGGCGGCAGCACAACGCGCACTTACCCCAACAACACCACCATCGGCGACGCGTATTTCTCAATTGACCCGGAAACCCATCGCGTTGTCTATATCGCCGACGAGGCCACCGCCAGGTATATTAGCCAGGTTCTCACCAACCTGGACCGCCCGAAGCCTCAGGTCCTCATCAAAGTCGTGTTCGTCGAGGTCTCACGCAACACGGGCTTGGATTTGGGCGTTGATGCCTCGTTCAATGCGAATACCGGGTCATCTTCCACCACCAGTCTGATTACCAATTTTACCGTGCTGCCCGCCTACTCCCTGCTGGGCAGCAATACGGTCCAGAGCGGCGCTTCGATCATCCCCCAGTCCATCTTCCCCCTCACCTCAAGGTCTCCCAGCTCGTTCTTTAGCGGAACCAACGTCACGGGCGGAAACGTGCTGCCGGGCATCCCCTCCGTTTCAGGGATAGGCGGGCTGTACCAGATTCTAGGCCAGGACTACCAGGTGACGCTGCATGCCTTGGCCGTCGCCGGCAAAGCCAAGATTCTCTCCCGGCCTTCCATTGTGGCCCGCAACAACCAACCGGCCACCATCATGGTCGGCCAGCAAGTCCCGCTGATCACCGGCGTCAACTACGACAGCCTCGGGAACCAGCACAACTCGATCACCTACGATGACGTAGGCGTTATCCTCAAGGTCACCCCGTTCATCACGGACACGGGGCTCGTTGAGATGATGCTCTCACCGCAGATATCTGAACTCGACCCCACTACCTCTGTTCCCATTTCTTACACCTCGACCGGCGCGCCGATCACCGCCCCGGTCATTGACATCCGCTCGGCGGACACCGTCGTCGTCACGCCGGACGGCCAAACGGTAATCATTGGCGGCCTGATCCAGACCACCAAGACGGAAAGCGAGAGCAAGGTCCCCTTCCTCGGAGACATCCCCCTCCTGGGAAACCTCTTTAAGCGCAAGGTCACGACCGACGATAAGAGCGAACTCATCATATTCCTGACCCCGCATATCATCCCGATTCCCACGCAACTGGCCTCGGTCACCGCGACCGAGCGCAGCCGCTCCGATGCCGTGAAGTCGCTCAACGAGCAGGAGCTGGACAAATTCCTGGATACGCTCCCGACCAAGAAGACACCAAAGAAATCGGGCAAGGCAAAGCTCTTGCCTCCCACGCCGAGCTCGAACTAAGCTGCATGGAAATGTCGCGGCGCAGTTGGTTGGTTTACGGGCTGCTGGCCGCCGTCTGGGTGCTGGTCCTGGGCTGGCAGGTCGAGGAGCACCTCCGGTTCACGGCGGCTGCCCGGACCGACCTGCGCGGCAGGTCCAAGGACATCGCCAACACCCTCAGCGCCTTCATCCGCGGCCTGCGTTTCCGCGAGGCCGTTCGCTCGGACCGTGTCGAATCGGTCCTGAACGAACTGGTCAACGGGCGCACCAACGACCTTGTCAGGTCCAGCGACGTGATGGCCATCGCCCTCCTGAACCCGGCCGGCGAGACGCTCGTCTCGGCCGGAAGGCCCATTGATCTGGAGCACACGGAGGTATTGCAGGAGGGAGAGCATTGGGGGCGCCACAGCGTGACGCTGGTCAACCCGGTTGACCTGGGCGCCAGCCTTGCCAGCGAAGGCGCGACCAACCCAACCGTCCTTCTTCCTCCGCCTCCGCCTCGCGATCCCTCCAACACGAACCGCGAGCCTGGCCGCGGCTTCTTCCGCCGGGAGCCCCCGCCAGGAGAGGCGCCGCCCACCAATGCCGTCGCAGCGGGCGCAACCAACGGCAGCCGCCCTGTCAGCTCGGGCACCGATACTGCCGCCCGCAGCGCCCGGATGCGGCGCGCCCCGTGGCTGCGGGGGATGCCCGAGGCCGAGTACCAGGCGCTGCTCGCCAGGAACGCCCTCCATGACCTGGTCATCGCCATGTCCACCGATTCCTACACCGCCGCCTGCACACGCGACCTGTGGGTCCGCGCCGTCATCCTCCTTCTGGCGACCATCTCCGTCCTCGGCTCCGGCCTGGCCTGGCGCAACCTGTCCAAGACCTCCGAGCTGGAGATTCGGCTCGTCCGCGCCAGCGAACTGAACACGCATCTTAAAGAGATGAACCTCGCCGCCGCCGGGCTCGCCCACGAAACCCGTAACCCGCTCAACATCATTCGCGGCCTGGCCCAGATGATCTCCAAGCATGACGGCACCGTGCCCGAGATTCAGAACAAGTCCCGCGAAATTGTGGATGAGGCGGACAAAGTGGCGGCCCAGCTCAACGAGTTCATCAACTACTCCCGCCCGCGCGAGGTCCGCCGCTCCGCGCTGGCCCTGGGCTCGGTAGTGTCCGAAGTCGTCCGCGCCTTGAGCTACGACCTTGAAGAGAAGAAGATCGGTCTGCAGGTCAAAGGCGAACAACTCAGCGTCGAGGCCGATGAACAACTCCTGCGCCAGGCCCTGTTCAATCTCATCCTCAACGCCATCCAGGCCGTGGAAGGCGACGGCCAAATCCAAGTCGTCGCCGAGAAACGCAGTCCCTCGGAAGCCGTCCTCGAAGTGCGTGACAACGGTCCCGGCGTGCCCCCCGAACGCCGGACCGAGATCTTCAAGCCCTATTTCACTACACAGAAGAAGGGCACCGGCCTGGGATTAGCCGTCGTGCAGCAGATCGTGCTCGCGCACGGCTGGGAGGTCGAATGCCTTCCCAACGAGCCCAAGGGCGCGGTTTTCCGCATCACCCACCTGAAGCTCGCCGCGTGAAGACACTTGTCCGGCTCGGGATCGGGTAGGAGGTGAGGATCAGAACCTCACTGTCCTCCCACACCACCGGACGTACGGTTCCGTATCACGGCGGTTCATAAAGGCCGCTGCGCGCGCAGCGTCGTAACCAGTTGACCTCCTCCAGTAACGAGATCGCAGCCATTGGTCGAGGTCTTCAAATACGTTTCTCGCTTCCGCAACGCTGAAATAACTGCCCCAGCCTCGGAGCTTGGGTTTGAGGCTTTCCAGAAACGCCCGAAGGTTGTGGCCCCGTCCCTCTCGGAACTTCTCCCGCATCGCGTCCTTAAAGCGTTCCACGGCTTGCGGAGCCACTCGCCCCCGGCATTCCCGGTGCGCACTCATGGAAAAGCCTAGAAACTTCCGGCTCCATGGCCGGTCCACCGCGCTTTTCTTCGGATTTACCCTAAGCTTGAGTTTCTCCCTCAGAAACCGGGTCAACGACTCCATCACCCGCCCGCCAGTCAGTGCGCCCTGCCGTGCGCACAAATAGAAACGGCGCGGAGTTTCCTCCGCGCCGTTCTACCACTAACCCCCGAGCGTCCTCTACTACACGTCGTAGTAGAGGAAAAACTCATAAGGATGCGGGCGCAGGCGCAGGGCGTCGTGCTCCTTGCGCTTGGTCGC
>DATKNZ010000369.1:0-5725 GCA_035541055.1 Candidatus Acidiferrum sp.
GTGCAGCCCAGAACCGTGGAGCGGTCGCCCACGTTAAAGCCATACAGAGAATTGCTATGCGCGCAACTGGATGCGATGGTGCTGCCCGTGATGATGTTGAACCCACTGCCGGTCACACTGGCGCAGGCCGAACACTGATTCACAGCGCAGCCGAAGCCGGCTATCACGTTGTCCACCTCGTTCGAGTTGGCGCTGCAGGCGACCAGGGTGCAATCGTTGGAAGTCATGATCCCCGAGCCAAGGTTCGCGCTCGCGGTGCAGGCGTCCAGCAGGCAGTGCGCCCCGACGATAATTCCGTTCCCGTTGTTGGCCAGGGCGACGGAATCCCGCACGGCGCTGTCGTCTCCTCCGTTGATGCCGTGGGCGCCGTTGAAGTTGCAGACGCAATGCGAGACCAGGCAGCCGACGTAAGGAATGTCAATCCCGTCAAACCCGTTGTCATTCGCGTTGCAGTCGCGCACCGTGCAGTTGAAGTATGGGTTCAGCCCGTCCAGCCCGTTATCGCTGGCGCTGCAGGCAAGGAACACGCACTTGTCGTAAGATTCAAACCCATCGCCGTTGTTCCCGTTGGCTGCGCAGCGATCGAACGTGCACTCATAGTCAAACCCCCCAAAGCCGGTGCCGATGTTGCCTTCAGCCAGGCAATCCCGCACCAGCGAGCGGTGCCCGGGTTCCAGGCCGTCGGCGCCGTTGTTCATCAGGCGCAGCCCCACGAACTGGCCGCTGCTGGAGCCATCGAACGTCACGCCATTGGTGCCCCAGCCGGAGACCGTGCCGTTGGCGATGGTCACATTCTGCACCGGCGCCGGCGCCACGATGCCGTGCAGGGAGCCGGGTCCTCCCGCCAACGTGAAGCCGCGCAGGTCGAGCGTCACATTGTTGGTTACGATGGAAATCCCGCTGGCGCCGGTCGTGCCGGTCAGGTTCGTGGTGAGGTAATACGAGCCCGGGGCGCTGATGGTGAAGGGCAGGGTGCCGATGGGCGTGCGGGGCTCGACCTGCTGCAGCGTCTTCATCGTCATCCCCGGCGGCCCCGGCGGAGTCAGGCTGCCCTGCGCCAGGGCTGAAGCGCCAAAATGGACGAGGCTGAGGCAGACGCCGGCCCGCAGGGCGAAGCACAGTCGGGCGGCAACGAGATGTGATAAGGGCTGGATCATAGGCTTAATCGAGGCCGGGCGCTCGCCGGGCCTGCGGCTTTTGCCGGGCGCAAACGGGCCGTGCGGCACAATGGTTACTCATTGGAATTCTAAATTCATATCATAACTTCACGCCGGGCGCAAACCGGGGAGCGGGGACATCAAGAGTAAGGCGGGCATCTTGCCTGCCTCCGGCTCTCCCATTCGGGTGCCGGCGAGACGCCCGCCCTACTCTTGCGGACGGGTGGCCCAGCCTTCGCCATCGCTCGTTTTTGCTTGCGCTTGCACGCAGACGAGGCTTACATGGTGCTCGTCAAACCAAGTCACGTTTATGGATGCTGCACCTCTCTTATACACGACCGGCGAGGAGGTCCACGCGGGAGACCGCGTCCAGTACCGCGCCAACTTCGCTACTGTGGTCTTCGTCAGCGATGGCGAGACCTGCGAATACTCAAGCGGCTACGAGGACTACGTCGGCTCCGACCGCGGCCTGATCGTCTGTGACGACGACGGTTCGCTTACCACAGTTGGCGATGCCGATGAGGAATTGGTCTTAATGGGCCGGAACTGACGGCGGACAATTCAGCGGGACCGGCTCAGTGATTCAGGCTCCAGCGCCGCCAGTCCGCCAGCACAAGTTGATCGGGCATGAAGCCGTACTGGGATTCGTTGAGCGGGAAATACTCAGGCACCCGTTTCTTGACGATGCAATCCAGGACGAAGCTGGCCCAGCTTTGCTCGCCGGCCTTGATCCATTGACTCAAAAACCGCGCGTCCATTGTCCTGGGGGTGAGGTAAAGGACATTGATGGGTTTCTGGTAGTCGTTAATGGCGAAGAAGTCCTCGTGCACGCTGCGGTCCCTGGAGTCGGCCGTGCACTTGAGAGTGAGCCAGACAGACTGCCGCTGGCCATACCATGCCACCGCCCAGGGGACGTCGCTCATGCTCAGTTCGTTCGGCTTGAGCCAGCCGGCGACTTCCTGGATGACTGGTGGGTAATACGGCGGAAAGGCGATCGGGTTAGTCCTGGGAGGCAGGAAGACATACAGCATCGGCAGGCACACCACGGCGCTGAACACGGCGGTAACCGCGTAACGCAACGGTAGCAACGGCAGCTCGATCTGGTCCAGCAGCAGGAAGAACAAGCTGACGCCATACACCAGGACCAGCGGCGCCAGCAGGACGAGCAGGTTCTCGGAGTTGATCTCGGGCGAGTCATCCGAAAGCTGCGTGCGTCCCATTGCCTGGATAATCACCAGCACCAGCAGGCTCCCGAGCAGAAAATACCGCAGCCGCCTCACCGCCGGGTTGCGGAAACCGACCAGGAGACCCGTCAGGAACAGCGCCGTAATCCAGCCGCCGCCGAGCCGGGGCACTTCGCTCTGCACGATTTGGCGGCTGTTGGTGATCAGCTTGTTCCAAAAGGGCGGCAGGTAGAGGCGGATGTCGGGCTCCAGGGAGCGTTGCAGCCGGTTTTCGGGGAACAGGATCGTGTCCTCGACGACCGCGTAGCCGGCGGTGCCGAAGGGCGTGCCGCTGACGCGATAATTGCGCGCAACCCAGGGGGCCATGGCACCCAGGAAAACGAACAGCGTCAGCAACGCCAGCGGGATGCGTTGGCGCCCGCCGAACACAATAACGAACACCACCACGGGAAAGATCAGCCAGCCAAAGGAGTAGCGGGTCAGGGCGCCCACCCCCACAAGCAAGCCCGCCAGGCCGGCCAGGAAATACAGCCAGCGCACACTGTGCCTGGGCTCGCGCGCCTCGCTCTCCAGCAACACCAGGCACCCGGCGAGCCCCACGAACAGCAGCACGAGCAGCATTGTGGAAAGGCCGGAAACGGCGAATCGCCAGAACATCTCCGTGCACAGCAGCAGCGCGGCTGAAAGCCAGCCTACCCGGGCGTCAAACAAGCGCCGGGCCAGAAAGAACGTCAGCACCACCACTCCGAAGAACAAAAGCTGGTTGAACAGGCTGATCAGAAAGTCGGGTTCATGACGCGAGAACACCCGCTTGCCTTCGGCCCGCACCGGCGGCCCGCTCCAGAACGCGTGGGTCGTGTCAACGGTGTAGTGAAACGGCAGGACCTTCATCAGACCGGCCAGCACCAGCGGATAAACGGGCGCATTGGCCAGGTCGGGGTGCATCCCCTTGATCCGGCCCGGGTCGGCGGCGTTGCCCCGCGAGCCGGACGCGTTTTCCATGTTGTGCCTTTTGACCAGGAAGATGCTGAAAGGCCGAACGAAATAGGTGGTAAAGCCTTTGCCTTGAGCCAGGTTGCGGGCGACCTGCGCGGCATCCATCGCCTCCTGGGTGTTCATGTTCCTGAAGGCGCGCCAGTTGTACCCGACGGTGAGGAACAGGATTGCTGCCACGGCCAGCACGATGCGGAAGACGCGCGGGCTGGCGCCAGTTTCTATCTTGTGAATGACTTCCTGCAGAAGCGGCATAGATTAAAAGCCTTCGAGATGATGCTCGTGCAGCTTGCGGTGAAACGTGCGGCGGCTCATGCCGAGCTTTTTGGCCGCCAGCGTGCGGTTGCCGCCCGTCTCCTGCAAGCCGCGTGCGATGAGTTGCTTTTCCGCCTCTTTAATGGTCAGGTCGCTGCGAGCCAACGAGCGGGCTGGGCTGGCGCCGCCTGATGCGCCGCTCGCCCCGCTCCGCACCGCAGGTGGGAGGTCGCGCGCGGTGATCTTGTCCCCGCGGCAGAACACGACCGCGTGCTCGACCGCCGTGCGCAGCTCGCGCACGTTGCCGGGCCACGGATACTGCATCAGCACATTCAGGGCGTCGGCGGTGAAATTGGTGACCGGCTTGCTGTTCTCCTGGCTGAACTCTTTCAGGAAAGTCTGTGCCAGCAGCGGAATGTCCTCCAGCCGGTCGCGCAGAGGCGGCAGCCAGATCTCCACCACCCGCAGCCGGAAGAACAGGTCCTCGCGGAACTTCCCCTCCTTCACCAACTCCTCCAGGTTCCGGTTCGTCGCCGCGATGAGCCGCACGTCGGCCGTGAGCGTCTTGTTCGACCCCACGCGCTCGAAGGTGCGCTCGCCCAGAAACCGCAGCAGCTTCACCTGCGTGGACGCGTCAATTTCGCCGATCTCGTCCAGGAACAGCGTCCCGCCCTGCGCCCGCTCGAAACGCCCGATCCGCCGCTCGTAGGCGCCCGTGAACGCGCCTTTCTCGTGCCCGAACAGCTCGCTTTCCAGCAGCGTCGGCGTCAACGCCGCGCAGTGCACCGTGACCATCGGCTGCTGCGCCCGCGGGCTGAGCTGGTGGATGACCTTCGCCACCATTTCCTTTCCGGTGCCGCTTTCCCCCTGCAGCAGCACCGTGGCCCGGGTCGGCGCCACCTGCTGGACGGTCTCGAACACCTCCCGCATGGCGGGGGATTCGCCCGTGAGCTTGTCCAGCCCGAACTTTACGTCCAACTGCTGCCGCAGCGAGACGTTCTCCACTTCGAGGTTCTGCCGCCGCAGCGCCCGCGCAATCCGCAGCTCCAGCTCGTCAATCTGCAGGCGCCCCTTGGCGATGTAGTCGTCGGCCCCCTGCTTCATCGCCTCCACGGCCAGTTCCTCCGAGCCGTAGGCGGTCATCAGGATGCAGATCGGCGGCTTGGGCAGCGACTTTGCCCGGGCGATCAGCTTCATGCCGTCCTCGCTGGGCAGGCGGAAGTCCGTCAGCAGCACGTCGAAGCTCTCCTTCTCCAGCAGCTCCGTCGCCGCCTTAGCGTCCTCGGCCAGGTAAACGTCGTAGCGATGCTCCAACGCCGCGCGCAGACCTTCGCGCGTCGTCTTCTCATCATCTACTATCAGCAATGTCGGGGTCATGTCCCGGTCGGCTGCCCTGCGGCAAACGCCGGCCCGCAAAATAGGGCAAAGGCCGGGGGTGAAACAATCCGCATCTTCCCCTGACCGCGAGCCGTCCCCGGCTCGCAGCGCTTGGCTCACCTCATTGCGGCGAGCCGGGGACTGCGCGGAAAGGGGCTTGAGGCCCTGATACCCCTCTGATCCACGTTCCTGCCCCCGCCGTTGGAGCGGTTTTGGCTGCCAAACGGCGCGACCTGGACCAGAGGATAACCGAGCGTTAGCAGACCGGGACACCGGCGCGATTCCTGCGATGCCCCGGTGTATCTCCCATGTGGGTCGACCCACATGGGAGATACACCGGGGCATCGCCGTAGGCTGGCCGTGGCACCACCGCGCAGGCTTATGTGTAACCCGCTGGAGCACAGAGACTTGAGTGGTGGTGCCTTAATTAAGCGGCATTCGGGACGGCTCGCAGTCCGGCATCCGAGGGGCGCCGCCGCTCACGTTCCGGTCGGATTTGACAGAGGAACCGCCCTGGATTATCAGTCCGCATTGTAGCGTTTCACCGGGCAACGCGTCCCGTGCAGCGCCCGTACGTTGGTCAACCTTATCAACCGTGAACTGAAGCGGCGGCGGAAGACCCGCATCGCCAAGTAGGGCTAACACTGCCGGAATTGGATTGGATGTCACAGAATTCTCAACGTCTTGCTGCACGAGCTTTCACCCTCATCGAGCTGCTGGTCGTCATTGCCATTATCGCCATTCTGGCGGCCCTGCTGC
>DATKNZ010000370.1:0-5019 GCA_035541055.1 Candidatus Acidiferrum sp.
GGCTTGGCTTCGCCTGCTCGGGCCACAACCATCTACTACGCGTGACTCCGGGTCTGCAAGGCAACAGGGCACCGGTGGGAAGTAACCCAGGCGGCTGGCTCACGGGCTGGCGGTTTGCCGCCTTGCTTGGGCTTCTGCTAATCGCAACGTTCCCCAAGATCGTAGCCGGATGGGGGGCGTTCTTCCGGTTGGACGCTGCGCGGTTCGGTTACCCCGTGGCCTTTTATCACCGGGAGGCCTTCTGGCGCGCCCAAATCCCGCTGTGGAACCCGCTCAACAGTTGCGGCGTGCCCTTCCTGGCGCAGTGGAATACGATGACCCTGTACCCGCTGTCGCTCTTCTACCTCCTTTTGCCGATGCCCTGGTCGTTCGGGATGTTCGAACTGGGCCATGTGCTGCTGGCGGGCATCGGGATGTATTTCCTGGCGCTGCGGTGGGCGGGCACCCGGGCCGGGGCGGCGTGGGCAGGGGCGGTCTTCGCGTTCAATGGCTTCACGTGGCAGGCTTTGATGTGGCCGAACATCATCGCGGCCTGGGGCTGGATGCCGTGGGTGGTCTTGCTGGCGGAACGGGGCTGGCGCGAAGGCGGACGATGGGTGTGGGTCGCTTCCCTGGCCGGCGCCATGCAGATGCTTTCGGGCGGGGCGGAAGTCATCCTGCTGACGTGGCTCGTCCTCGGCGTGCTCTGGGCGGCGCTGCTGCTCGGCACGTCTGAACGCTGTCTCGCTTTAGGTAGGGACGCCTCGCCGAGGCGTCCGTTTCGGGCGCTGGCGGACGCCTCGGCGAGGCGTCCCTACCCAGCCGAGGACAGCGTTCAGATACACCTCTCCCGCTGGTGGATTGCGGCCCGGGCGGCCGGCATCGCATGTCTAGTGGCCGCCCTGTCGGCGGCGCAGTTGCTACCCTTCCTCGACTTGCTCGCCCATTCGCAGCGCAGTGTGAACTACGCCGACGCGGGGGATGTCGTCATGCCCGCCTGGGGATGGGCCAATTACCTTGTCCCGCTCTTCCACGGCTTCCGCACCGCGCAGGGGATTTTCCTGCAGCCGACCCAGAACTGGACCGCGTCGTATTATGTGGGGATCGGCACGGTGGGACTGGCGCTGCTGGCGTTCTGGCGGGCGCGCAACTTACGGGTCTGGCTGCTGGCGGGGCTGACCTTCTTCGGCCTGCTGATGGCCCTCGGCAGCCAGGCATACCTGTATGACGTCGTCAGGCGCATCGTCCCGCCGCTGGGCCTGCTCCGGTTCCCCATCAAGTTCGTGATGCTCGCGACCTTTGCCTTGCCGCTGTTGGCTGCCTGCGGCCTGGGCTGGCTGGAGTCCCTGCCCGACAAAGCCTGGGCGCGCGAACGCTGGAAGCCGGTCGCCCTTGCCCTCGGCCTGCTGGGCGCCATTGCGCTGATCCTGTGCTTCGCGTGGAAACGTCCGCTGGAAGGCGACCTGCCCTCGGCCACGGTGCGCAATGGCCTGCTTCGCGCTGCTTTCCTTGTGGTGACGGGCGGGGCCGTCGCCCTGGTAGGGACGCCTCGCCGAGGCGTCCGCGCGTCTCAGAACACGGACGCCTCGGCGAGGCGTCCCTACCAGCCTGAAGGCTTCCGGCTAACGCTGCGCCGGGTCGCCGAGATCGGATTGCCGGTGCTCCTGTGGCTCGATATCAGCACGCATACTCCTAACTTGAGCCCCACCGCTCCCGCCGCTGCGCTTGCGCCGGATACCATCCGCCAGTACTTCGGTTGGGATGACCAGTTCCTGCCCGGCACCACCCGCGCGTTGCAGAGCCCGGCTTCTCATTGGAAGATGACGACGCGGCTCGCCGGCGATCCGCAGACCGACCTCTATGGCCGGCGGTTGTCCCTGTTCGCCGACTTGAACCTGCTGGACCATGCGGCCAAGTTCGACGGCTTCTACCCGCTCGACCTCAAGGAATTCGCGGACATCTTCAACCTGGTGTATTTCACAACGAATCAGACCGCCCGGCTCCGGGACTTCGCAGCCGTCTCCCTGACGGGCAACCCGACCAATGCCGTGGATTGGGTTCGACGGGATACCTGGCTGCCGATCATCATGGCCGGCCAGAAGCCGCTGTTTGCGGATAACGCCGGCACCCTGGCTGCCATCGGCAGCGCGCGGTTTGATCCCCGGCACGAAGTGTACCTGCCACGTGAGGCCGAGGGGCGAATCCACGCCACCGAGGCCACGAGCGCGCGGGTAGTGTCGTCGCAGTTTTCCGCGCAGCGCGTGAGCCTGACGGTCGAGGCGGCGGCCCCGGCCATGGTGAGCGTTGCCCAGGCGTTTTATCATCCGTGGCACGCTTACGTGGACGGCAAACCCACGCCGCTATGGCGGGCGAATTACGCATTCCAGGCGCTCGAGGTTCCCACCGGCCGGCATGAGGTTCGCCTGGCATACGAGGACCGTGCGTTCGTGGCGGGCTGCATCATCTCGCTCGGCTGCCTGCTGGGGGTCGTGCTCCTGGCCCGAGTGCTTAACGCTGGTAGGGACGCCTCGCCGAGGCGTCCGTCTGGTGTCGGTGGCGGACGCCTCAGCGAGGCGTCCCCACCCTGCGGCCTGTCGCGCGAAGGTGAGAAACCAACAGGAGTGCAGCCCCAATGAGCAGTTCGGCTCCCCTGGACATTCCCTCGCCTTGCCGGCAGCCTGGCTGGCGGCACCCGCGACTGTCCGCTGCGCTGGCGGGCATCCTGTTGTTTCTCGCCGTGCTTGGGGCATTCCTGCCGGCGCTCCGCAACGGGTTTGTTGGATACGACGACCCGGACTACGTGACCGAGAATGACCACGTGCGGGCCGGGCTGACGTGGGAGGGGGTCGAATGGGCCTTCCGCAGCACCGAGGCCGCCAACTGGCTTCCGCTCACGCGCCTCTCCCATGAACTGGACTGCCAGCTTTTCGGCCTGGCCGCCTGGGGCCATCACCTGACCAGCATCCTGCTTCACGCTCTGAATGCCACGCTGCTGTTCGTCGTGCTCAGGCGCATGACCGGCGCGACCTGGCGGAGCTTCGCGGTCGCCCTGCTGTTTGGGCTGCACCCGTTGCGGGTGGAATCCGTGGTCTGGATCTCGGAACGCAAGGACGTCCTGAGCACGCTGTTCTGGATGCTCACGCTGTGGGCCTACGTCCGCTACGCGGAAGGCCGGGGGGCCAGGACTGAAGGGGGAAGCGGGGAACATCCAACATCCAACATCCAACATCCAACATCCAATGAACGGCCGCACGCTCCACGCTCCACGCTCCACTCTCTTCTCTTCTACGGTCTCTCGCTCCTCTTCTTCGCCCTGGGGCTGATGAGCAAGCCGATGCTGGTCACGCTGCCGTTTGTGCTCCTCCTGCTCGACTATTGGCCGCTGGGGTGCCTCGCCAGTCTCAAGTCTAAAGTCTCAAGTCTTGAGTCCACGGAAGGCGCAACACGCAACACGCAACACGCAACACGCGACCCATACCCACCACGCTTCAGCCTTCAGCCTTTAGCCTCTAGCCTTGTTGAGAAGCTTCCCTTCTTCCTGCTGGCCGCCGTGTGCAGCGCGGTCACCTTCACAGTCCAGATGCACGGCGGCGCGGTCATTGCGGGCTTGCCTCTCTCGGCCCGCCTTGCCAATGCCGCTGTCTCCTATTGCCGGTATGTCGGGAAGTTGTTCTGGCCCGTCCACCTGGCGGCCTTCTACCCCGGCGTGGAGCATTGGCCGACGGGAGTGGTCACTGCCGCCGCGTTGCTCCTTTCGGCGGTGACCGCCGCCGCCATTGCCTTGCGGCGCCGGCATCCCTACCTGCTCGTCGGTTGGCTGTGGTATCTGGGCACGCTGGTGCCGGTCATTGGCCTCGTTCAGGCGGGCATGCAATCCATGGCCGATCGCTACTCCTATATTCCTTCCATCGGCTTGCTGCTCATGGTGGTGTGGGGCGGCTGGGCACTCATTCGCGCCGTAACGCCAAGCGCCGCTCCCGCTGGCCTCCCGCCCGCCGGCGCTGCGCCAGCCAAGGCGGTCAAAATGCCTGCCGCCAGGGCCGCCGCCTGGATGCTGACCGCCGCGGCCGCGGGACTGTGCACCGGGCTCACGATAGGGCAACTCGCGTATTGGAAGGACACCGAGAGCCTGTTCCAGCACGCCCTGAAAGTCACGGAGAACAACTACGGGGCGCACCACGCCTTGGGCATGGCGCTCGACCGCCAGGGCCGGCTGGACGAGGCCATCGCCGAATACCGGGCGACGCTGCTGGCCAAGGGCGATTACGTGCTCGCCTACAACAACCTGGGCGTGGACCTGGCCGCGCAAGGGAAGCTGGACGAGGCCACGCGGCAGCTCCAGACGGCCATCCGGCTCGACCCTGCCTACGCCGACCCGCACAACAACCTGGGCAATATCCTGGAAAAGCAGGGCCGCTTCGATGAAGCCCTCGCGCAGTTCGAGGAAGCCGTCCGGCTCAAGCCCGATTTCCCGAAAGCCCACTACAACCTGGGCGTCGCCCTGGGCCGGCAAGGCCGGACGGACGAGGCCGCGCGCGACTTCCAGCGCGCCATCGCGCTCAAGCCGGATGACGCCGAGTCGCACAACAACCTGGGCGTCATGCTCCAGCGCCAGGGCCAATTGCGCGCGGCTACCGGGGAGTACCTCACGGCGCTGCGGTTGAATCCTGGCTATCCCAGCGCCGCCTACAATCTCGGCGTCGTCCTGGCAGAGCAGGGACAACTCCCCGAGGCCGTCGATGCCTTCCGCGAAGCCCTGCGCCTGAAGCCGGATTACCCCGCCGCCCGCACCAACCTGGCTACCGCGCTCGCGCTACTGCAAGGGAGCGTGACGAACGCCTCCGGGCCAAAGAAGCCCTGAGGGAATACCCCCGCATCTATGCAGAAGACCTTCAACGCAAAGACGCAAAGAGGCAAAGGCGCAAAGCTTTGAATACCTGTGTTCGAGGCTTTAGGCCTCACGGCTCGGTGAACGCTGCCGGCTGTCGCCACCGCGAGGGTATGACCTTATCCACTTTGCGTCTTTGCCCCTTTGCGCCT
>DATKNZ010000371.1:0-9351 GCA_035541055.1 Candidatus Acidiferrum sp.
GAATAGCCCCCGGAGCCGCTCCAACCCTCGTGCCACACGCTTCTGCGCCGCTCGTTCGTGCACGCCGAGCGCGGCGCCCACTTCCTGGAGACTCTTGTTCTCGAAATAGCGAAGCACCAGGGCGTCCCGGTCCGTGCCCCGCAGCCGCCCCATCATTTCATCGAGCAATGGACCCATCTCCGCCCACGTGTTATCGGGGTCATTCGCGTCGAGTGTCGTTTGCATATAAGCCTCTTGTTCGCGTTGTTGGCGGCGGCGTTGGGTCCGCAGCGCTCCGGCGGCCACGAAGCGCGTCGCCCGGTGGAGCCATCCCGGTAGAACAGTCCCCGGACCCAGAGACTTCGCCTTCTTCGCCAACAGGATGAAAACCGCCTGGGTAACCTCCTCCGCGAAGTGAGGGTCCCCAACCTGCCGCCGCGCCGCCGAATACACCAGGTTCACATGCCGCGCCACCAGGGTTTCGAATGCCTCGTCAGAGTGGCGCGCCACATACTCCTGCAGGAGTTGCCGGTCATCGGGGGTTTCCCTGGAGGTGAGCATCTTCACCGCGCGGTGACCCGATAATAGCGCAACGGAGCGACGATACCCCGTGGATCACTGAACTGGAATTGGCCGGGCGCCACTTCGGTCGCGCTGCCCAGCGCAACCCAGTTGCTCAACGGCAGGGTGAGGTCTGTCGATCCCAGCACGCCGAACACGGCCCCGACGGCATTGGTGAACCAGAACTGAAACGGACCGTTGGGGAGGCGCCTGGCACCCGTCAGGACCGGGGCGGTGGGCCCCGGCACGCTGATGTTCAGGATGGCGCCGGCGCTCGGGACACCGTTCACAAACACAGTAGCCATCGCATATCCCGGCGGGAAGCCCCAAACTGGCGCAGAGACGAAGGAATTCGTCTGCCAGCTCGACGAGAGCAGAACCATCGTCTGGCCCCCTTCCAGGCTCCGCAACTGCACCACCGGAACATCGGCTGGCGAGTCCTGTGACCCGCCAGCCGAGCCTTCTGAGCCGCCACGGAACCCGGTGCCGGTGGCAGTGAAACCGCCTCCGAGCCCGAGGGGTGAGGTGAAATCGAGGATTTGAGGCTGGGCGGCAGCCAAGAAGCCAAGGCCGACATCATAGATCTCGGCGGTGGCGAGCAGGCTGTTACCCAAGCCCCCGGCGACGAGCACTTGCCCGCCGGGCAGCAGGGTGGCCGCATGCCATTCGCGCGCCGCGGCCAGCGTCCCCGTGCTTGTCCAAAGGCCGGTAGCCGGATCGTAAAGCTCGACACTTGCCAAATACCCGCCGTAGGTGCCCCCAGCAACGAGCACCTTGCCGTTGAGCAGCAACGTCGCGGTATGACCAAAGCGCGGCGTGCTCAATGAGCCCGTGGTCTTCATGTGCCGGTTGCGGGATCGTACACCTCCGCAGTGGCAATGACGCCGCTAAGCGCGGTGAGCCCTCCGGCGACAAGCACTTTGCCATCAGGCAGCAGCGTGGCGGTATGATAGTTCCGGCCGACGTTCAGCAGACCGGTGCTCGTCCACGCTCCAGTGGCCGGATCATAAAACTCCGCGCTCGCGAGCTCCCCTCCGGCGCCGCCGACGCCGCCCGCGATCAGCACCTTCCCGTTGGCCAGCAGGGTCGCCGCGTGCGCATACCGGCCAACGTTTAGCGAGCCAGTTGCCGCCCACCTGCCCGCGGCAGGGTCGTATATTTCAGCGCTGGCCAGAGCACCGGGGCTGCCGTTAATGTAGCCGCCCGCCACCAGTACTTTGCCGTTCAGCAAGAGCGTTGCCGTGTGTGACTCGCGGGCTGCGGCCATCGGGCTGCTAGGCGTCCAGGCCCCAGTGGCCGGGTCGTATCGTTCGGTGCTGGCGAGACCATTCGGAGCTGTCAGGCCAACGCCTCCGGCGACGAGCACTTCGCCGTCCGGCAGCAACGTCGCCGTATGCGCGTTACGCCCTGTATTCAGAGCACCGGTGAATGACCAGGCTCCGCAGCCGGGATCATAGAGCTCGGCGCTCGAAATAATCGTCGGGGATGTGCCGAACCCCCCGGCAGCCAACACACTGCCGTTGGGCAGCAACGTCATCGTCGGCGAACGACGTGCTGTATTCAGCGCGCCCGTGCCCGTCCAGGTTCCGCTGGCCGAATCGTAAAGCTCGACCGTGGAGAGCGCATTGGACACGAGCTGGCTGGCCTGGCCGCCGGCCACCAGCACCTTACCATTCGCCAGCATCGTCGCCGTATGCGAGGCCCTCGCCTTGCGCAAGACGCCGGCGGTCGTCCAGGCGCCCGTGTCAGGGTCATAGAGCTCAGCGCTGGAGATAACGACATCCGTGCGGCCGCCGGTCACTATCACCTGGCCATTGGGTAACAGCGTAGCGGTGTGGCCGGAGCGGTTGGTGACGAGGCTGCCGGTCCCGGTCCAAAGGCCGGAGGACGGATCATACAGTTCGGCGGTGGGCCCAGCGCCGCTGAGTTGGTCGGTGCCTCCGGCGGCCAGTACCTCGCCATTGTCGAGCAGCGTCGCTGTGTGCAGTGCCCGCGCCAGCGTCAGCGCGCCGGTAGTCGTCCACGTGCCCGCGATCGGATCGTATAGCTCGGCGGTTTTCGGGCCGCTGACGAGAGCGGCGCCCCCGCAATAAGCACCTCGCCGTTGGGCAGCAGGGTCGCCGTGTGCTCGTATCGTGCGAAACTGAGCGTGCCGGCAGACGACCAGGTGCCGGAAGCCGGATCATACAGTTCCGCGCTGGCCAGTGGCGTGGTGTGGATACCGACGCCGGATTCACCGCCGACTACCAGGACCTTCCCGTCGGCGAGCAAAGTTGCGGTGTGATAGGCCCGCCCGGTGGCCAGCGCTCCGGTGCTCGTCCAAGTGCCGGCGGCGGGATTATAAAGCTCGGCGCTGGTGAGGAACGCGCCCTGCGCGCCAATTCCGCCCACGATCAGCACCTGCCCGTTCATCAGCAGAGTCGCCGTGTGCTGGCCCCGTATGGCCAGCGGCGTGCCGGTGACTGCCCACGTGCCGGTGCCCGGGTCGCACAGTTCCGCGCTAGCGAGATACAAGAAGTTCGTGCTATAGCCGCCGACGGCCAGCAGATTGCCGTTCGGCAGCAGGGTGACCGTGTGCCCGTAACGCGCCGTCACCATCGGACAGTTGGTGCTCCAAATGCCGGTCGAGACGCATTGGGCGCTCGTGCCGCCCAGGGCCAGGACGGCAACGACAGCCGTCAGGAGAGCAACAGGACTATTCGGAAAGAACCGTCTCTTCTTCATGATTGCAGCTAGGGGGAACGGAGCCGGTAACAGCGCTGCGGCCAATTCGTGGCTTGCAGGTCAGCAAACTCGAACTGGCCGGGCGCGGGTTGCGTCGCGTCACCCAGGGCGGACCAATTGCACAACGGCAAGGCCGGGTTCGTGGTGGCCAACACACCGCAGAAAGCCCCGGGCTTGTTGGTGAAGGACAACTGAATGATACCGTTGGTGAGCGATTGGGAGATGGCCAAAACCGCGGCGCAGGCAGGCGGTCCCGCCACCAGCGCCACAGTATGCGCCGCCGCCGGGCCGGTCGTGGCACATGTGAAGCGCTGGTCCGACGCCAATGGGGAGGTGTTCACGCGCACGGGCGCACTCCGCTGCGTCACCGTGCCGTCTCCCAGCATGCCGCCGCAGTTAAAACCCCAGGTGGCCACAGTGCCGTCCGCGCACAACGCCACACTGTGGTATTCCCCCGCGGCGATGGACTTCACCGTTCTGCCGTAGAGCACCGAAGTCCCGACGTCTGTGTCCACGCCGACGGGCATGGGACGGCTCGTGGTGCTGTTATCACCGAGCATGCCGAAGACGTTGTCGCCCCAGGCGGCCAGCGTGCCATCGGAGCAAAGCGCGAGGTTGTGACTCCAGCCCGCCGCAATGGCCGTCACTACTTTGCCGTGGAGGGCAGAAAGGCCGTAATCGGTGTTCACGGCCACTGGGACGATGCGTTGAATCGTGGTGTTGTCCCCCAACTCGCCGCGCTCATTGTCGCCCCACGAGGCGATGGTGCCGTCGGAGCAGAGCGCCAGGCTGTGCCAACCGCCCGCCGAAATCGCCACCACCGTTTTGCGCGACAGCGCCGAAACTCCGGCATCCGTGTTCACCGCCACGGGCGCCAGCCGGGTTGTCGTGCTGTTGTCCCCGAGGAACCCACCCGCGTTATCGCCCCAGGCGGCGACCGTGCCGTCTGAGCACAGCGCCAGGCTGTGGTCGGTGCCGGCCGATATGGCGATCACCGTCTTGCCGAAGAGCGCCGAAGTCCCGGGATCCGTGTTCACGGCCACGGGGACCAACCGCGTCGCAGTCGTGTTGTCACCCAGTTCACCAACCTCGTTCCTGCCCCATGCGGCCACGGTTCCATCCGAGCACAAAGCGAGGCTGTACCCCACGCCCGCGGCGATGGCTACAACCCTCTTGCCGTAGAGCGCCGAGACTCCCGGATCTGCGCTCACCTGCACCGGCACGTCGCTGAAGGCGCCGGACACGCCACCGGTCCCATTGCCGAGCTGGCCGAGATTGTTGTAGCCCCACGCGGCCAGAGTGCCATCCGCGCACAAGGCCAGCGTATGGGCTCCTCCCGCGGCCAGGGCCACTACGGTCCGGCCTGCCAGCACGCCCGCACTCGAACCGGAGATCGGGAGAACGCAAATTCCCCCATACGTGTCGTTGCCAAGCTCCCCAAAGCTGTTATCCCCCCAGCCGAACACTCGGCTGCCCGCCCACGCCAGAACAAGGTCATTGCCGCTGCCACCGTAGTAGTTGGCCACAAAACGGTAAGCCGCACCGCCATAGCCCAACACGACCGTCTGCCCCTGGGCAAGATTGTCGAAAGCGCCGTTGATGAAGCCCAGCGATGTATTGCTCACCACCATCAGGTCCGTGCCCGCGGCTGGAGCAAAGTTCAGCGCGAAGTCCACCGTGCTTCCCGCAGCAGTGTAGCCATAAGCGGTGATGGGCACATCAGCGGCGGAATTGAATGCGATATTGACCGTTACCGCCCCTGCTGGCGGGGTGGTGCAGGCGAATAGGGCGAAGCCAACTGCGCCGGGCAGCCAAGCGCGGCTCAGTTGTCTGCGGCCAGCCATAAGGAGCTTCTGAATTGTAGCGACGGGCATCCACTTGTACATGACCGCTCAAGGCAGGACGAGACATACTTTTGGCGCGGGACCGTGGGCGGCGCATCCTGGCAGCACCACCGTGGCACGGAGCGGGGTTGTCCTCGGGAGCAGCAATGCCCGAGTAGCTGGGCGCGCCTGCAATATTGGACGCTGCTACGCCCGAGGAGGGGCGCGCCCCGGTGGTGCTGCCAGGATGCGCCCGGGCGCAGGCACCTCGACTGGTGAACTCCCTTCCCGGAACTCGCCTCTATAGTGAGCGGACCCGGTAAAAACGTGCGGGGTAGCTCCGCCATTGCGGATCGCTGAAAAACCAGGCGCCATTCACGAGCGCGTTGGTCGCCACAGGCGTCCAATGGCGCCCATGCAGGTCCGCGCAGGTCTCAACCACTAACGTGGCATTGGTCGCCCAGGAAATAGTGAAACTGAACTCGTTGCCTCCCGCACTGGCGCCGACGCTTCCTTTTAAGAGAATGGGCTGCGGCAGAAACCACGGCGCAGTCGGGCAGCCGTAATAGCTGGCGCCAAAGCCCACGGCACCCGGCAGGTAAAACACCGTGACATGGCCGTCGTCCAGGAACAGGTCCGATCCGGCAACCGGAGCGTTGCCTGGGAAAAACACGCCGCCCAATGCCAGGCAGTCACTGAATGCCCGGTCCCCGATATTCGTTACGCTGCCAGGGATCGAGATGCTCCACAGGCTGAAGCAATCATAGAAAGCCTCGATCCCGATGCTGGTGAGACCCTCGGGCAGGCTGATGCTGCTCAAGCTGCTGCAGTCTTCGAAGGCTCGCGGCCCGATGCTGACGAGATCGCTGGGTAACCTGACGGCTGTCAGCTGACGACATTCCTCGAACTCGTCCATCGGGATGCTCGTGACGCCCTTTCCGATCGTGGCGCAAGCCAACCCGAGGCAGTGCCAGAAGACTCTGTTCCCAAGGCTGGTTACGCTGTCAGGCACCACGACATTGGTCAGCCCGTAACAGTGGCTGAACGCACAGTCACCAATGGTGGTGAGGTTGGTGCCCAGCAGGAGGCTGGTTACCCCGCAACTTTCGAAGGCACTCTCCCCGAGCATGGCGCAGTTGTCGTTAAGTGTGACGTTGGACAGGGCGCCGCAGCTGCCGAAAGCGCCATCTTCAATGTTGGTGAGGCTGGCCGGGAAAGTGAAGCTCCGCAGGCCGGAGCCGCCAAATGCCCCCTTCCCGATGTTCGTTAGCCCTTCCTCGCAACTGACGTCGCTCAGCAGCCAGCACCCCGCGAAGGCCGCATCCCCAATCGCCACCACGCCCTTTGGAATAGTGTAACTCCCCGCCTTCGCCTCGGGGCAAAGCAGGAGCACCCGCCTGGCCTTGTCGAACACGACTCCCTCGAGGCTGCTGAACTGTGGGTTGGCTTCGGCGACGTCAATTGCTGTCAAGGAGGTGGTCCCTGAGCCGAAGCCACACATGCAGACATTGGTTGCCCCTCGACCCAGGTAGATGTTGGTCAGGTTAATGCAATTGAAGAACGCGGCCGCATCGATGCTGACAACGCTATCCGGCACGATGATACTGGTGATGGCGGTGGCCTCAAACGCATACTCGGGAATATTCGTTAGGCTATTGCCGAGGATGATGCCGGTCATGGCCGCGCACTCCTGGAAAGCCCCCTGGCCCACGGTGGTGACGCTGTCCGGGACAGTCAGCGTGAGCAGGTTGACGCAATCCTTGAAGGCATAGCTTCCGATGCTGCGCAGCGTGCTCGGAAGGACGATCTGCATCAGGTTGTAGGCCGAGTCGAACGCGTGGTCCCCAATCGCGGCGACCGGCAGCCCCCCGAGCGTGTCCGGGATAACGACAGTTTGATCCGTCCCCTGGTATTGCGTAATGGTGACGGCGCCGTTCGTAATGACATAGCTGATTTGGGCTCGCGCCGCCACGTGCAGGAGCAGGGGCAGAGCGCAGAGAAAGCCTCGAAGCAGTCCTGGTCCCGCACGCCCGGACGTGCCTCCGGTCCCGATGGTCCCCAGGGCTCGGACAGCCCGGACGCATGCGAGGACAACCACAACGCCGCGCGGGAGCGTCGCCAATAGCTGATAAAACCGCCTGCATAGATTGGAACTTCTCATAAGCGACTGCCTTACCAAAAGCTGGTCAGGCAAGAAATGTGCGTTTGGACGCACACTTCAGTTTCCGCTCGGTTGGCCCTTCACCGAAGGGGGCCAGGGTCCCGGAGCTGCAACGCGAGCGCACCCGGTAGAAGCGCGCGGGATAGTTCGTCCACTGCGGGTCGCTGAAGAACCAGGTGTCCGCCGCCAGGGTGTTGGTGACCAGGGGAATCCAGGATGCCTGGGCCGGATTCGTAGCGGCTTCCACCACCACTAGCCTCCCTCCGGCCCAGGCTAACTTGGTGAAAGTGAACTGGGCCTCCGCCACCACAGGCAGGGCCAGCAACACAAACAGCGCTTTGATTCCGAGTCGCAGGGCCGAACACATACAAGCTCTCTCTCAGGACACCAGGTCTGTACGACGCGAAAACCGGTCGTTTGCTTATATATGCCCGCCCGCGGCAATGGGAGACAAAAATCCGCTACCAACCCGCCCCACGCGCAAGCCGCCCGCCGAGTAACCGCAAAGAACGCAGCACGCCAGAGCCGCAGCCGAATTGGGCCACGACGAGGATGGAGGATAGAAGATGGAGGATAGAAGTCCCCTGGTTGCAATGGGCTGGCAAATGGTTCGCAGCCGGCGAACAATCACGGCTATTGCAGTGCAGAGAGTACAGAGAAACAGGCCAAATCTCTTCTCTCTGCGATCTTTGAGCTCTTTGTGGTTACACCTCGATTTGCCTCCCGGGCCTTGGGTTTCCGCAGGCCCTCGCCCTGGCACCCGCCCGCCGCCTCAAGGCGTCTTCCCTGCACCGTTTCCGTCTTTGCCCCCGTTGTGCTTCAAGCCGGTTCCGGATTTCGTGCTCCGCATTTCGGATTGCTCCCGCCGTTGCTTCGCAAAGAACGTCTGCAAAAGCGACCGGCACTCCGCCTCACGCACGCCCGTCGTGACTGTACAACGATGGTTTGAAGTCGGAAACTGGAGCAGGTTCAGCGCGGTGCCCGCCGCGCCCATCTTCGGGTCGCTCACGCCGAACACCACGCGTGCCAAGCGCACATGCACGATCGCCCCCGCGCACATCGGGCAGGGCTCCTTGGTCACATAGAGCGTGCAATCGGAAAGCCGCCAGTCCCCCACCGCGTCCTCCGCCTGTGTCAACGCCAGCATCTCCGCGTGCGCGGTGGCGTCTTTCAGCAGCTCCACCTGGTTGAACGCGCGCGCGATAATGCGGCCGTCGCGCACCACCACCGCACCGACGGGCACTTCTTCCGCCTCATAAGCCCGGCCGGCCTGCCGCAGTGCCTCGCCCATGAAATAGTGGTCGCTCTGCAGATCAATGATGGATTCGGCCATGCTTCACAACAGGTAGGGACGCCTCGCCGGGGCGTCCGGGGTGGGGCTGGAGCTGACGCCTCGGCGAGGCATCCCTACCTGCCCCGGGCGGCAGTATATACGACTCCTCCAGCGTCCACTCGTCATGCCCATCCGGGTGACAGTGGCAATGCGCCGCAAAGAACCCGCCGCGGTGCTGCCAGAACCAGGGCCAAATCCGCTCGCGATCCGTCCGCGGTATCTTCAGCCCCGCCACCGCCTCGCGCGGGAAGAACTGGAAGCGCCCTTCCTTGTGCTCCGGCGGCAGCACCGTAAGCTGCCGTCTGATCTCGAACAGGAACATCAGCCAGTGGCTCTGCCCCTGGTAACCGTGCTCACTGACCAAACCCGTCAGGTGCAGGTCCGAGAACGCGAACCGCAGCCCCAGCTCCTCCTCCGCCTCCCGGCATGCACAGACGTAGGGTGACTCGCCCACATCCGTGTGCAACTTCCCGCCGCACGGGCTCCAAAAGCCTTTATTCGGCTCCTGCGCCCGCTCCAGCAACAACGCCTCGTCCCGCTCGTTGAAGCAGTACAGCAGCGTCGCGACTTTGTAGGGTAGCGCAGTAGCTCTCATGAAATGCCGTACGCTGAGATGCCTCATCCGCCCCACCTTTGCAAGGAGCCTTCAGGGAGTCTAGAGTCTCGGGTCTAAAGTCTTGAGTCCTCCCCCGGGAGGGCGAGCGTCCCCGCGAGCCCTGACATTTCCCTCACACCAAAGATCGGGGCTCGCGGGTACGCTCGCCCTCCCG
>DATKNZ010000372.1:0-7631 GCA_035541055.1 Candidatus Acidiferrum sp.
AGGGTGTTGCTGGCTTGCCAGAGGCTTCGCCGCAGCGCAGGTTGCTGGTACTTGGCCACAACTTCCTTCCACCGGGGAGTTGGTGCATTCTGTCCGCTTTTGGCGGTGTTCGAATCAACTGTCATAATATATGTGCATTAATCTGGAGGCGCGGATAACCAAAACGAGGGAAAGCCAGATCTTGGAAGATCGCCGACGGCACCAACCTACAGCGAACCCAGAAGAATGCAACGAAATCCTGTGGAAAATGAACTCGGCACTAGAGCGACGGCTGTCGGACAGACACACGTTCATTAGCTTTCATGGCGTGCCTCTGCGGTGATCGTGGCGCACGAGAACTACATGCCCGACGCCGTGTCTCCGGGGAATAACATTGTCTTTCTGCAAAAGCCGACCATGTTCCTAACCAGTGGAAACAGCTTCCGAAATCAGGAAAATCGCCTTCCTTGGCGACTACCTGCCGCGCAAATGCGGCATCGCCACTTTCACCTCTGACCTCCTGGCGGCCGTGGCCGCCGAACAGCCCAAAACCGAATGCTTTTCGGTGCCCGTTAACGACCTCGAGGGCGGCTATGAGTATCCGGCGGAAGTGCGGTTCGAAATCGAGGAGCAGGACCAGGCCTCCTATCTGCGGGCAGCGGATTTCCTCAACATCAGCAATCCCGACGTGCTTTGCTTGCAGCACGAGTTCGGGATATTCGGCGGGCCGGCCGGCAGCCACGTCCTGGCATTGCTGCGCGAGTTGCGCATGCCGGTCGTCACCACGCTGCACACCCTCCTGCGCGAGCCCAACCCGGACCAGCGGCGCGTGATGCAGGAATTGATCTCTCGCTCCACGCGGTTGGTGGTGATGACCGAGCGCGGCCGCCAAATGCTGCAAGAGATTTACCAGGCCCCCACGGCCAAGATAGATCTCATCCCTCACGGCATCCCGGATATCCCCTTCGTCGATCCGAATTTCTACAAAGATCAATTCGGCGTCGAAGGCCGGCTGGTGTTGCTCACCTTCGGCCTGCTCTCCCCCAACAAGGGAATTGAACATGCCCTCCAGGCGCTGCCGCAAATCCTGGCCGAGTTTCCCAATGTCGTTTACATCGTGCTGGGCGCCACGCACCCCAACCTGGTGCGCGAGCACGGGGAGGCTTATCGAGTCAGCCTGGAACGGCTGGCCAAGAAGAACAAAGTCCATCAGCACGTCATCTTCTACAACCGCTTCGTCGAGATCGAAGAGCTCAAGGAGTTCATCGGGGCGGCGGACCTTTATGTCACCCCGTATCTGAACGAGGCGCAGATCACCTCGGGGACGCTGGCCTATGCCTTCGGCGCCGGCAAGGCGGTGGTGTCCACACCGTATTGGCACGCGGCCGAATTGCTCGCCGAGGGCCGCGGCGTGCTGGTGCCCTTCGGCGACTCCGCGGCCATCGCCCAGGGAATAATCGGGCTGCTGCGCGACGAAACGCGCCGCACTGCGATTCGCAAGAGTGCCTACAAGCTGGGCCGCGAGATGGTCTGGAGCAATGTCGCCCGCCTCTACCTGCGGTCCTTCGAGTCCGCGCGCCGCGAGCGGGCCGTGTTAACCCGAAAAACCTTCGCGACCAAGACCCTGGACCAGCAGCCGCGCGCGCTGCCGGAGTTGAAGCTGGACCACCTGTCGCGGATGACTGACTCGACTGGCCTCTTCCAGCACGCCCTCTTCACCGTGCCCAATTTCTCCGAAGGCTACTGCACCGACGACAACGCGCGCGCCTTCATTCTCGCGGTGCTGCTGGACGAAATGGAGGAGGAGCCGGAAGGCGTGCGGTCCCTGGCGACGACCTTCGCGGCCTTCCTGCATCACGCGTTCAACGCCCGCACCCGGCGCTTCCATAACCACCTCAGCTTCGACCGGCGCTGGCTGGACGAACAGGGCTCGGAGGATTCTCATGGCCGGGCGCTCTGGGCCTTGGGCCTGGGCGTGGGCCGCTCGCCCTACCGCAGCTTCCAAGTCATGTGCGGACAGGTGTTCGCCGAGGCGCTGCCCGCCGTGGCCGATTTCACGTCCCCGCGCGCCTGGGCCTTCGCCCTGTTAGGCATCCACGAATATCTGCAGCGCCTGAGCGGGGATCGCGTCGCCCAGCAGATGCGGGAAACCCTGACGACGCGGCTCATGGGGCTGTTCGACCGCACCACACAGCCGGACTGGCCCTGGTTTGAAGACGTGCTGTCGTATGACAACGCCAAGCTCGCCCACGCCTTGATCCTGAGCGGGCGCGCCATGGGCCAGACGCCGGTCTATGAGCTAGGATTGCAGGCCCTGCGCTGGCTGGCCCAGGTGCAAACCGCCCAGAGCGGCGACTTCCGGCCCATCGGCAGCAACGGGTTCTTCCCTCGCGGCGGCCCCCGGGCGGAGTTCGACCAGCAGCCCATTGAGGCGCACTCGATGTTGTCCGCCTGCCTGGAGGCCTACCGCGCCACCTCGGATCCCGCCTGGTATGAGCAGGCGCAGCGCACCTTCGATTGGTTCCTGGGCTGGAATGACCTGGGGCTGGAACTGTACTCACCCAACACCGGCGGCTGCCGTGACGCCTTGCACGTGGACCGGGTCAACCAGAACCAGGGGGCCGAATCAACACTTGCGTTTCTGCTCTCGCTGGCGGAGTTGCAGCTCATGCAAAACGCTGTCATCGCTTTCAACCAGCCCGCTGCCTGATCCGTTCTGCGCATGAAGACTGTCGCCGTCCACCGCAGCGAACTCATGCTGCATTCCGATCGCTCGCGCGTATTGCTCCGCCCCTTTCTCGGTCCGCTGGAGCCCCGCGCCACCAGGATTTGCGCCCAGGTCATGGCCCTGCCCGAGCTCGAAGTCCACGACCTTTGGCAACAGGTAAAGATGGAATTCGGCAGCCGCCACGCCAAGACCCGGGATTTTCTCCAGGCCCGGTTCGAGCAGATCCGCTGCTGCCTGCCAACGCAGAAGGACCTATCCGAGGAACGGCAGCTTGTCCTGGGCGCTTGCTTCAGTCACGAGTACTCGCTCGAAGCCGCCGCCCTCTTCAACCCCTCCATCGTGCCGCATCCGGACCAATCCGACCTGCCCCCCGGCTCGCTGCGCTTCATCCTGAGCCTGCGCGCCACGGGCGAAGGCCACATCTCCTCCATCACCTTCCGCACCGGTTTTCTCGATGCCGCCTGCAACATCACGATCAACGCCCCCACCCGTTACTGTTTCGAGCCCGCCCAGGTGCCCAACGCCTCCTACGAGAAGAACATATTCGCGCGCAAGCTCAACGAACTTAGCCTGACAGGAGACTTCAGCCGGCAGGTGCTCCAGGACGTGGGAAACCTCTTCACCCTGGACGAACTGCGCGCCAGCCTCGACCGCTCGGAACAAAAGTTCCATGCCCGCAACCAGGAGACCGCCGCCGCCGCCAGAAAGATCCTCATGCTGGCCCAATCCAACTACGAGGTGCAATTCGCCCCCGACTCGCGCCTCTCCGAGCGCGTCCTCTTTCCCGTCACCCCCTCCCAGAGCAACGGCATCGAGGACGCCCGCTTCGTCCGGTTCCAGCACGAGGACGGCACGCACACCTACTATGCCACTTACACCGCCTACGACGGCAAGATGATCCTGCCGCAATTCATCGAGACGCAGGACTTCCTGCACTTCAAGTTCATTACCCTCAATGGCCCGGCGGTGCAGAACAAAGGCATGGCGCTCTTCCCGCGCAAAGTCAACGGCCACTACGTCATGCTCAGCCGGCAGGACTACGAGAACATCCACGTCATGTTTTCCGACCACCTGCACTTCTGGCATTCCACGCAGCTAATCGTCAGGCCGACCTTCCCTTGGGAGTTCATCCAAATGGGCAACTGCGGCTCGCCCATCGAGACCGACGCCGGCTGGCTGGTCCTGAGCCACGGCGTGGGGCCGATGCGCAAGTATTGCATCGGCGCCTTCCTGCTGGACCGGGACGACCCCACCCGAGTGATTGGCCGCCTGCGCGAGCCACTAATCAAGCCGAATGAAAACGAGCGCGAGGGCTACGTGCCCAACGTGGTCTATTCCTGCGGCAGCCTCCTGCACGGCGACCGCCTCGTCATCCCCTATGCCATGTCCGACTACGCCACCACCTTCGCCACGCTCTCTTTGGACGACGTGCTCTCCGCGATGGAATAGCAGAAGACGGGCATCCAGCTCTTATTCGCGCAAACGTCCTGGGCCCGCCGCGAGGCATCTTGAATCTGCCGCAGCGTGACCTGCGGGTCAGGCGCGCTCATAACTCGGAACTGCCTCCTTTAGCGTTTCCCAGCGCGCACGCCCATCCTGGCCTATTGATTTCCGCACTCCGCGTTCCGCCTCTCGTCTTCATGGCCCCTGCCCGAACCACCCGCGCCTTTCCGCGTGCCAAAGGGTTGACGCCGCCTTCGGGAAGGGCAAAACTGTCTGCATGAGCATCACGCTTGAGTTCGACGAGCAGGCGCTCGCCAATCTTCCCCTGGGGCCGGGTGAGCGGGAGCGCCACATGCAAATCGAACTGGCTTGCCGCTACTACGCCCGGGGGTGGCTCTCCTTTGCCCAGGCCGCCCGCTTGGCGGCTCTGGACCATTTCGCCTTTGGGGTGGAACTCGGCGAGCGGGGTATTCCTCGGCAGTATGGACTGACGGAAGCGCAGGAAGACCTTGCTCATGCGCGTCGTCAGTAACACCTCTCCCATCTCCAACCTTGCCATCATCGGACGCTTGGAATTGCTGAAGCGGCGGTATGGCGCGGTGCGAATTCCTCCCGCGGTCACATACGAACCCGGCTCTGGCCGCCGCCGCTACGAGACCGCCCCCTGCGGGACAGCGCCGCCCCCTTTATCACCCACCAACTCCCCCTTGATCCGGGCCAGGCACTCACCAGGACCGGACGCCTTCAGGGCGGTTACGAAGCGGGGGCGATTTCAGTGGAAGCGCTGCTTCCCATAGTCACATACGAACCCGACCCCGATCTGCGCGATTACGAGAATGTCCCTCTGCGCGAAGGTGTGGAGGACTACTTCCGCCGCGAGGTACTGCCCCATGTGCCCGACGCGTGGATCAACCCCGGGTTTCGCGATGAGAAGGACCAGGAGGTCGGCAAGGTTGGCTATGAGATCAACTTCAACCGCTACTTTTACGAGTACCAGCCGCCGCGCCCGCTCGCGGAGATCGATGCCGACATCAGAATCCTAGAAAAAGAGACCATGGAACTACTAAAAGGAATCACAGGATGAATACCACCGAGTACCGCATGGCGCTCGACAGCTTGCGCGCAATCCTCGCGCTACTGGACAAAGACGCCAGCCTCTCCGACATCGTTCAGGGACGCGACGCCGTCCTCGCGCGCTACCAGCCCATCTTCTCAACCGCCGAGATCAAACACCTCACACAGGAACAGTTCAAATCCTTCCTTCTATTCGAGAACAATCGCCACTGGTCTGGCTTGAACCGCAAAGGACCCCGGGCCTGTCAGGACATCGCCGCCCTGCGTGAAGCCTTGGCCCTGCTGCTCGACGATTCCAAGCCGCTGGACCAGCGCATGAGCAAAGTCGCCGATGAAGTCCCTGGCATGGGCAAGGCTCTCATCACCGCCATTCTCCTAGTCTCCTACCCTACCAAGTACGGTGTCTGGAACAATACCTCTGAGGCTGCGCTCAAGACCCTCAAAGTGTGGCCGCCGTTCGACCGCGGAGCCACCTTCGGCGCACGCTATGTCGCCGTCAACCAAACCCTGCTCCTGCTTGCAAAGGACCTCGGGATCGACCTCTGGACGCTCGACGCACTCTTTTTCCGGGTGGCCCGCCCGGACGGCCCAGTTAACCCGGAACCACAGCCTCCCATCGGACCGCCGGGTCAGGAAGAAGCGCAACGGTTCGGCCTGGAACGTCATCTCCATGAGTTTCTCAGGGATAACTGGGGCAAGATGCCGCTCGGCAGAGAATGGACTATCTACGCTGAGCAAGGGGATGAGGAGGCCGGCTACGAATATCCGACTGACATCGGCCGAATTGACCTCCTCGCCAAACACCGCACCAAGCCACGCTGGCTCGTTGTCGAGCTAAAGCGCGCCCAAACCAGTGACGAAACCGTCGGCCAGGTTTTGCGGTATATCGCCTGGGTCCGCCGCCACCTCGCCGAAAACGCCGAAGTCGTTGAGGGCCTCATCATTTGCCACGAAGCCGAGGACACCCTGCGGTACGCTGTCAGCGAGATCCCGAATGTCAGCGTCCAGCTTTACGAAGTCTCCTTCACGCTTCGTCCGGACCCCAAATCCCTTCGCAGGAGAGATTGACCATGTCCATCAGCGCCGCCAACCGCCGGCACCCTCTCCTCGCGCCAGAGGAGGTGGTGGGGTGAGCGGCCGCAGTTTCAAAAACGCTGGCGTAGACTGGATGCCGCGCCTGCTGGCCACTTGGGAATGCAAACGCCTCAAGCGGGCCAGTGTCGGTCCTCACTGTTTACGCACCCGGCGAGCATTTCCTGGCGGGATTGCTGCCGTGCGGCTCTATTGATATGGCTGCCCTTCTATGCGAATATGGGTGGCCGTATTATGAAGACGACCATTGAGATTGCTGATGATTTGTTCGCGCGCGCGCAACAGAAGGCCCGAAGGGAAAAGACGACTTTCCGCGCCTTGACCGAGCAGGGGCTCCGGCAGGTGTTGGAAGAGCCGCGGCGCAAGGCCCGGCGTTTGCCGCCGCTGGTAACCGTTCCGGGCAAGGGACTCGCGGGCGATTTCAAGCAGGGGGGCTGGGACCGCATCCGGGAGGCAATCTATCGCGAGCGCGGCGCATGATCGCCGTGGATACCAACCTGCTGGTTTATGCGCACCGGCAGGACAGCGAATTCCATGCGGCGGCCAAGGAGCGCATCGAGGATCTGCGGCAGGGAAGCGCGGTTTGGGCCGTGCCCTGGCCCTGTGTGCACGAGTTCGTTGCCATTGTGACTCACGCACGCATCTACAGCCCGCCAACCTCCCTGGAGACGGCCTTCGCCGCCGTGGACGCTTGGGGAGCCGCCGGCAACCTGGAGTTCCTGGCAGAAAGCCCCGGGTATCTCGAAAAGCTCCGCGAGCTGGCACGGGCTGCCCGGGTCAAGGGGCCGCGAATCCACGACGCCCGTGTGGCCGCGCTTTGTTTGCACCATGGCGTGACCGAGCTCTGGACGGCAGACCGGGACTTCTCCCCTTTCCCCAGGCTCAAGACGCGCAACCCGCTGGTGCGCTGAGAAACCAGCTCCAACAGACCTCGGGGGCTTTGGGCGACGTGTATCGGGCCTTGCCCTCCTACCGGTCGAAGATCCTGCCGGTTAAGCCGCGCAATCCTGCGATCATCGCCCGAGTGGCCGCTGGGTACTTCGGTAAAGAATGCCGGGGCTTATACGGGACGCTATGAACTTCGGGTCGGTAAACGGCCCGGCCTCGGGGTCCACGGCAGTGTGCACATAAGTATCTCCAAGCAATACAGCGTTTTCGAAAACCTACAGCGGCCGCGCGACGTAAGTAACTCTCCAGAAGCGCTTTACAAACATCCACCGGGTCCTCGCGCTTACCACCCCGTCACCTCGCCGTATCCTCCCCGTGACCTCGCCGTATATTCAAATTGAATACACGGCGAGGTCACGGGGAGGAT
>DATKNZ010000373.1:0-16151 GCA_035541055.1 Candidatus Acidiferrum sp.
AACCCGGAAGTCCGGCAGCCGAAGTATTCCCAGACCAAGCGGTCTTCGCCCCACTGGGAGTACGACTCACCTTCGCGTGGCATCGGTGACATGGCCACGTCTCAGCAATACGGTCGCGAATCACGCACGCGGGTGGAAGGCTAGCGACGCCATACGGAGCGAGCAAGCCAGCGTTCTGACGACCAGGCGCCGCGGCCGCATCTGTGATGAGATGCGCCCGGCATCAGGTGCCCACCCCAAAAAGGCTTTCGCCAGCGGTGCTGCGCGTCTAGCCTGCGCGGGGAAGTTTGCAATGACGACAAAGCTGCCGATCACCGTGTCCATGATCTCCGGCCCGGAAGCGCCGCGGATCGGGCGCGCGCTGGCCAGCGTGGCCGATTGGGCGAGCGAAATCGTTGTCGTGCTGAATGCAGATGTCCATGACGGCACAGCGGAAGCTGCTGAACAGTACGGCGCACAGGTGTACCGCGAACCGTGGAAGGGTTTCGTCGGACAAAAGAACTCTGCTGCCGAAAAGGCGGGCCAGCCGTGGCTGCTGAACCTCGATGCCGATGAGGTCGTCAGCCCGGAACTCGCCTACGGTATTGCCCAGGTCACCAGCGCGCCATCACCGCGGCACACCGCCTACGAGTTCCCGCGGTGCAGTTTCTATTGCGGACGCTGGATTCGCCATGGCGACTGGTACCCCGACAGGGTCCTGCGGCTCTGGCAGCGAGGGCGGGCCCGCTGGGTTGGAGACGAACCGCACGCCTACCTTGAGGTCAAGGGCACGGTCGGGCGCCTGCGGCAGGACCTGCTGCACTATGGGCATGTGAGCATCGCCTCGCAGATTGCGAAGATTGCCCCCTACCATGCTGAATACGTGCAGCACTACATCAAGCGGGGCGGTTCTGCCGGCGTGTTCGAATTGGCCGTGCGCCCCGGCTGGCGCTTCTTGCGCGCCTACTTTCTGCGCCTGGGATTCCTGGACGGCTGGCAGGGCTTCTACATCGCGGCGCTGAGTTCATTCTCCACCCTCACGCGCTATGCACTGGTGCGGGAGGCCATTCATCGGGATTCCTCACACCGTGCTTGAAACGGCGGGAACCAGCGTAAGTCTTGAGTCTAAAGTCTAAAGTCTTGAGTCGTCGCCCGGACCGCGTTAAAGCATTGCGGCGTTAAAGCGTCGAAGCGTGCGGCAACGCTGGAAGGAATCAACCCCTTAACGCTTCAACGCCTAACCGCTGACCGGTGACTCAAGACTTTAGGCTTTGGACTCAAGACTAATCGATGCGTAAAGGCGTGTTCAGCATCGGCCTTATCATCAATACCTATGAGCAGCCCGAACCGCTGGCCCGGGTTTTGGAATGGGTCAGCCGGCAGCGCCTGCCGCCACGCGAGGTACTGCTGGCCGACGACGGCTCCGGCCCGGAGACGCGCGACGCCTTTGGCAAATGGAATCCCGGCCCGTCGCCGCGCAAAGAGCATGTCTGGCAGGAGCACCAGGGCTTCCGGCGGGCCCGCATTCTCAACGAGGCCATCGCGCGCGCGCAGAGCGACTACCTGGTGTTCCTGGACGGCGACACCCTGCCACATCCTCAGTTTACAGAAGACCACCGGAAGCTCGCGCGCGCGCGGGCATTTCTCCAGGGTCACCGCGCGCTGGTCAAGGAGCGGGCGTCAGCCTGGTACGGCAGGAGGGGCCTGGCCGGAGACCGCTGGCGGGCGCTCAGGCATGGCCAACTCGGGGGCCTGAAACACGCCTTCCGCTGGCCTCGCCCGTGGGTGCAGCGGCGCGAGGACCTGCGCGGCATCCGCGGCTGTAATCTCTCCGCCTGGCGTGAAGACCTTGTGCAGGTCAACGGCTTCAACGAAGCCTTCGTTGGCTGGGGACGCGAGGACTCGGAGCTGGTTGTGCGCCTGATGAACAGCGGCGTGCGCCGGCTGGACGTGCGAGGCTGGGCGGTGTGCTACCACCTCTGGCATCCCGCTCTGAGCCGCGCGCGGTTGCCGGCCAACGACGAACTGCTTGCCCGTGCCCAGCGCGAGCACGCCACGCGCTGCGAACTGGGGCTGAGCCGGCACCTGCCAATCAAATGAGGCTCCTCGACGTTTTCAGTAGAATCCGGCGGCCAAATCCGAAGGCCGAAATCCGAAGGCCGAAAGAAGGCCGAAGCCCGAACCGCGAAAGCGTTGGGCGCAGAAGAGTGCAATCTTTAAACGCAGAGACGCAGAAGGTGCAGAGATACGCAGAGAGGGTACAAGCAAAGAGTTCTTCTTCTCTGCGTTCCTCTGCGCTCTCTGCGTCTCTGCGTTTAAAGAGGCGCCGGCCGGCGGCTTCAGGTTTCGGATTTCGGCCTTCCTTCGGCCTTCGGCCTTCGGGCTTCGGGTTTCACTCGCCACGCTCCTGCCCACTGGAACTACCGAGGCACACAAGATGAACGGCTTGGCCAACATCGCGCCCTCCCCGCTCCGTGTGGCGCATCTCAACAGCATGCTGAGCGGCGGGGGGACGGACGACCAATGCGTGAAGCTCGTTCACGGGCTGCAGGGGCTCGGGCACACGGTGTGGTTGGCCGGGCCGGACGGACGCGAGTTCAGCGAAGTGGCGCGGAGGCTGGTCCTGAACTTCCACCCCACACCGCCCGAGGGCCCGTTGAAGCTCCGGTTTATCCTCAGCACCGCGCGGCTCATCCGGCGCGAGCGGATCCAGATCGTGCACGGCCACCACGGGCGCGACCTCTGGCCGACCATTCTGGCCGCGCGATGGTCGCGGCAGCGTCCGCTGGTCGTGCTGACACGGCATTTGGCCAAAAGTCCCAGCTCATGGTTCAGCCGCCGGTTCCTGCTCGGGCAATGCGATGCCATGATCGCCGTGTCGGCTTTCGTCGCCAAGGTTCTGCGTGAAGGCGCTTACGAGCCGAACTCGCCCGAGCCGGAGCGCCGCGCCCGCCCGCCGCTAACTGGGGATCACGCCAAAATTCACGTCATACATGGCGGCATTGATACGGAGCGCTTTCGGCCGGTGGAGGCGCTCGGGCAGCGGCAGGCGTGGGGGCTTGCCCCGGAGCACATCGCGTTCGGCGTCGTGGGCGGTTACAACCTACCGCGCGGCAAGGGGCAGCGGGAGTTCCTGCAGGCTGCGGCTCGCATTGCGGCGCAGCTTCCGCAGGCGAGGTTCCTCATCATCGGCCGCGGCAATATGGAGAGCACCCTGTGGGAAGACATTGCCCGCCTGGGGCTCCAGGGCAAGGCCTCGCTCACACCGTATTGCCACGACACGACGGCCGCGATGAACGCGCTCGATTGCCTGGTGCATCCGCAGGTCGGCACCGAGGCGTTCCCCGGCGTGCTGCTCGAAGCGTTTGCCTGCGGGCGACCCGTGATTGCATCGGCGTTGGACGGGATACCGGAAGCATTCGCGATAGGTGGGTGCGGCAAGCTGGTGCCGCCGGAAGATGTGCCGGCTCTGGCCTCGGCGATGCTGGAGCAGGCCGTCCGGCCCGGCCTCACGAGCGAGCAACGCCAGGCGCTGCATCAGCGTATTGCAGCCGGGCACGCTCTGCCGGCGTGGACGGCCAACGTTGCGGCGCTCTACGAGAAGCTCCTGGCAAGCGCTTGATGCGGGCGGACCGCCAGCCCTTCCCGGCTCGCAACACCGTAGCAGCCGACGCAGGGAGGCTCAAACTGCGTCGATCAGAGCCTCCGCACGTCGGCTGCTGCGGTGGGCGGGGTTTTGCAAATCGGTTGCCTTCGCGTCCGGAAAAGCGTAGGAATGAATGACTATGGATACATCAAATCCACTACTGAAACGTGAGAGCGCCTTCGCCGGGGCGTGGGCGCAGGGCGAAGCCATGAGCCTGCAAGGCGTCATCAACAAGACGGGAATCCTCCTGTTGCTGTGCATGGCCGCCGCGGCCTTCTCCTGGACCCATCCGGCGCTGAGCGGTCCGCTCCTGCTGGTGGGTTTGCTCGGCGGCTTGGTCGCCTGCCTGGTCGGAACATTCAAGCCCGCAACCACCCCTGTCGCGGCTCCCATTTGCGCTGTCCTGGAAGGCCTGGCGCTGGGCGCTATCTCGCAAACGGTGCAGCAGAAGTATCCAGGTATCGTGGTCAACGCCATGCTGCTCACGTTCGGTGTGCTGGGCCTCATGCTCATGCTTTACACCACCCGCATCGTCCGAGTGACACCCAGCTTCGCGAGGGGCGTCCTGGCCGCAACCGGCGCCGTGCTCCTCGTTTACGTGGTGGACATGGTCATGGGCCTGTTCGGCGCCCGCGTCCCCTTCATCAACGAGACCGGCTGGGTAGGCGTTGGCATCAGCTTAGTGATCGTCGGCATCGCCGCCTTTAACCTCCTCATAGATTTCGCCGTGATCGAAGACGGCGTAGGCCGGGGCTCGCCTCGGTACATGGAATGGTACTGCGGCATGGCCTTGCTGGTCACGCTGGTCTGGCTCTACCTGGAACTCCTGCGCCTGCTCGCGAAATTGCGCGGCAGGGACTAACCCGCTCGGCAGAGCGAACGCCGGGCGCCAACCCAGCCCCGAGGCCCAACTCGAGGTTGTCATATACACATCTGAACTGCTACAATCCGCCTATGGTCCACACTCTGTTCAACCATCATTCGGTTGACGAGATTGCCTCATTGCGCGGGTTATACACGAAGGCCTACCGCCTGATGCTGCTGGCGCGCATCATGGACGAGAAGTTCGCCAGCCTGTATCGCATGGGCAAGATCCATGGCGGCGTTTTCCTGGGCCGCGGGCAGGAGGCCCTGAGCGTCGCGGTCGGGCTCGCCCTGCGGAAGGGCGACATCTTCGCGCCGCTCATCCGCGACACGGCGGGGCGCTTGGCCTTCGGCGAGCCGGTCCTGGACGCCGTGCGCACCTATCTCGGCTCGCCGCTGGGCCCGATGCGCGCGCGCGACGGCAACGTTCATCGCGGGCGGCCCAGGGAAGGCTTGCTCGTCATGATCAGCCATCTCGGGGCGATGATCGCGGTGGTGAACGGCGCGCTCTTTGCCAACCGGATGAAGGGGATCAAGGGCACCGTGGGCGCCGCGTGCATCGGTGACGGCGGGACCTCCACAGGAGCGTTCCACGAGGCGGTGAACCAGGCGGCGGTCGAGAAGCTCCCCCTCGTCCTAATCGTGGCCGACAACCATTACGCTTACTCGACGCCTACCGAACGGCAGTTCGCCTGCGCGTCGCTCGTGGACAAAGTCGCCGGTTACGGGATCGAGGGCAAAGCCGTGGACGGCACTGACCTGGGCGCGTGCCTGGAGGTGCTGGGCGAGGCGGTTTCGCGAGCGAGAGACGGCGCCGGGCCGCAGATGATCGTGGCGCGGCTCCTGCGCCTTTGCGGCCACGGCGAGCATGACGACGCCAGCTACGTTGATCCTGCGCTCAAGAACTCGCCCCTGGGCAGGGACTGCCTGAAGGTGGCGGAGGCTTACCTGCTGGCGCACGGCTGGGCCGACGGCGGCGCCCTTGCCGCGTGGCGCGAGGAGGCCGCGCAGCAGGTCGAGACCTGCGTGGCCAAAGTGCAGCGCGAGCCCGGGCCCGATCCCTACAAGGAAGACTGGTGCGCCCTGGCCTCGAAGCACCTGAGCGAAGGCTACGAGCCGGCGTCGGGCCAATGAGCATCACCTATCTCGACGCCATCCGCGAGGCCCAGGCCCGCGCCCTGCAGGAGGACCCGCGCGTGTTCATCTACGGGCAGGACGTCGGTTCCTTCGGCGGTGCCTTCAAGGCCACGAAAAACCTCGCGCAGACCTTTCCCGGGCGCGTCATAGACTCGCCCATCAGCGAGGACGCGATGCTCGGCCTGGCGGTCGGCGCGGCCATACAGGGGATGCGGCCCATCATTGAAATTCAGTTCGCGGACTTCTCCACGCCCGGCTTTAACCAGATCGTCAACCAAGCCGCGACGCTGCACTGGCGGACGCGTGTGCCTTGTCCGATCACCGTGCGCCTGCCGTGCGGCGGGACCTCGGGCAGCGGTCCGTTCCACAGCCAGAGCATGGAGGCGATCTACGCGCATTACCCCGGCCTGGTGGTCATGACTCCGGCGACGGTGGAGGACGCCTACAGCATGTTGCTGGAGGCCGTGTCGATCGATGACCCGGTCATCTTCTGCGAGCACAAATACCTCTACTACCATCTCAAAGCCGAGCGCCTGCCCGACGAGGCCATGCCGACTGGCAAGGCGCGTATCGCGCGGCCGGGGCGCGACATGACGCTCGTGGCTTACAGCGCCATGTTGCACGAGGCGCTGGCGGTAGCCGAGGAACTCGCCTCCGAAGGCACAGAAATCGAGGTGGTGGACCTGCGCTCGGTGAAGCCGCTGGACACGGACACGGTCATTGCCTCGGTCGCGCGGACGGGGCGTTTGCTCTGCGTGGGCGAAGCCTGGCCGTGGGGCGGAGTCACGGCGGAAGTCATTGCGCGTGTTGCCACGGAGGGCTTTGCGCTGCTCGATGCGCCGCCGCAGCGCCTCAATGCCAAGGATACGCCGGTGCCGTATCATCCCAATTTATGGGCTGTGCACCGGCCCACCGCCCGCAGCATCGCCGCCGCCGCGCGCCGCTTGTTACGGTCGTAAGCCTATGCCCTCTATACCGATCATCATGCCTCAGCTCGGCGAGTCCATAGCTGAGGCCACCGTCGTCAATCTGCTCGTGCCGGTCGGGGACATGGTCCGGACGGATCAGGACATCATTGAAGTAGAGACCAGCAAAGCCACCATGAACGTGGCCTCACCTTGCCCCGGGCGCGTCGAGAAGTTCCTGGTCAAGCCGGGTGAGAGCTACGCAGTCGGGGCGGTGCTTGGCTATCTCGAAGCCAGCCAGGAAGACGCAACGCGCCTGGGCCTGGACGCGCCGCCGCCGGCCAAGAACGGAGACGAGGGCAATGGCGGCACCAGCATGACCAGCAAGTCCGCGGCCGAGGCGTCGCACAAGAAAGTCCAGCCCACGGTGCGGGGACTGCCGGTGCCGGCCAACGCCACCGGCGCCAGCTACATGTCCCCCCGCATGAAGGCGCGCATGGTGGAGTTGGGCCTGCACGCGGCCGACCTGGCGGGCCTGCCCGGCAGCGGCGGCGCCGGACGCGTCACTATTCAGGACTTCGAGAAGTTCATCGCCAACCTCGAGCGGCATAAGCTCAGCCAGGCCTCCACCATGCGCGTCGCCGTCGCCGACGCCATGCGGCGGAGCTGGACGCGTCCCTTGGCCACGGTGGCATTGCCGGTGTGCTTCGACGCGCTGCTGCAGCACCGCAAGACGTGCACGCCCAGGCCCGGCCCCGCGCTCTATGCACTGCGCGCGCTGGCGCTCGCGCTGGCGGAAAACAGCGCTCCGGCGGGCCGCCTTATCGGCAACCAGATCGTCCATCCATCCACCATTGATGTGGGCTTCGCCGTCGAGGCGGAGGAAGGTGTGCTGGTCCCCGTCATCCGCAAGGCCGAGCGCACGCCGCTCAAGGACCTTGTGCCGCGCTACGACGAGCTGGTGGAACTGGCGCGTCAGCGCAAGCTGCCGCTGGATGCAACCGGCGGCTCCATTGCCACCGTCACCAATTTCGGCACGTTTGGGCTCACCTGGGCCACGCCCATTCCGCTGCCGGAGCAGACCCTGGTACTGGGCATGGGCGCCGCCCGCCGCGTGCCCAACTGGGATGAAGCCAAAGGCCAGTTCGTGCCCGTGATGGAAGCTAACCTCACGCTGAGCTTCGACCATCGCGTGCTGGACGGCGGCGCGGCCGGGCGGCTACTCGCCCGCATAGCTCAATTATTGGCCAAGCCGGAGACATTGTAGCTGCGCGAATGATCCTGCCGGGCGCGAACCCATTCTTTAGTGGAGCAAGCCTCTGGCTTGCTTTAGTCCCGCCAACCTTCCAGGTTGGCGATCAACGCGCTTAAACGCGGCAAGCAGGACGCTTGCCGGAACGGCCTCAAGCCAGAGGCTTGCGCTACTATTCGGTGGCAGTGCCAGACTGCGCCCTCGTCGGCGCTTCCGTTCCCCGCAGGCTTGACCCCAGCCGCTTCCTCCCCTACGGTGCGGGGCCGATTTAATAAAATGAAACTGCGTATCATAATCCCCATAGCCGCGGCCTTCTGCGTCGTCGGCTGCGAGAAACCTGCCGAGCCCACCAGTACCACGGCCACGACGACACCGGCCACGGCCGCAGCGCCGGTTGCCGTGGCGGTCTCCACCAACGCCTCCAAGGGCGATTGGACTACCACTGCGAGCGGGCTCAAATACCAGGTCCTCAAGCACGGCGACGGCACGGCGTCCCCGAAGCCGACCGACACGGTGAAGGTCCACTACCACGGCACGCTGCTCGATGGCACGGTATTCGATAGCTCCGTGGAGCGCGGCGAACCGATCAGCTTTCCTCTCAATGGCGTCATCCCCGGTTGGACCGAAGGACTGCAGCTAATGAAGGTAGGGGATAAGTTCAAGTTCGAGATTCCGCCCAACCTGGCTTACGGGCCGAACAGTCCCAGCCCGAAGATTCCGCCCAACAGCACCCTGGTGTTCGAGGTCGAACTGCTCGCGATACAGTAAGCAGGTCGCGCCGCTGCGCGCGGCCGGGCTCAATTCAGCTCCAGATCGAACGGCAGCCGGGCGTAAACGCCCCGCGGATCGTTGAAGCTGGAAAGCCAGCGCCAGCTCTCCGCCATCTTCGCGGCGATGCGTCCGCCCACGTCCTGGGCAGCCAGCGGTGGCTTGCCGCCGGAGATGACCTCTTGGACCTCCTCGAGGAGACCCTTCTTCTCCGGGAACTCGATGATCGAGTAATTCGTCCCCAGCTTGGCGTCCCGGGCAGCGATCGTGATCGCCTGCTCCAGCCCGCCGAATTCGTCCACCAGCCCCAGTTTCAACGCGTCGGCTCCCGACCAAACGTGGCCCTGGGCGATCTCATCCACGCGGTTGGTCGTGAGGTTGCGGTTGCGGGCGACGACGCGCAGGAAATCCTCGTAGTCGCGGTCCACCAGCTCCTGAATAACGTCCTTCTCCTCTGGCGTCATGGGCCGCGTGATTGTGCCGATGCTTGCCAATGCCCCTGTTTGGACGGAGTCAAAGGTAACGCCATGATCATTGGCCAGCTTTTTAACGTCGAGCATCAGCCCGAAGACGCCGATGGAGCCGGTGATGGTGCTGGGTTCGGCCAGGATGCGCCGGGCAGCCATGGAGATCTCATACCCGCCGCTGGCGGCCACGGTTCCCATGGAGACAATGACCGGCCGGTTGGTGCTTAAACGCTGCATCTCGTCCAGAATCGCCTCACAGGCAGGGCTGGTGCCTCCGGGGCTGTTGACCCGCAGCACCACGGCCTTCACGTCTTGGCGTTCCCGCACCTTCCGGAGCATCCGCGCGAAGGAATCGCCGAAGACGAACCCCTGGGCGTTCTCGTTGTCCTGCCCATTCATGATCAGGCCCTCGGCATAGACCACGGCGATCTTGTCCTTGCCATGCTGCCGTTTCGCCGCGGCAGCGAGGGCCTGGGGCGCGTAGTCCGCCACCGTCACCTGCGGGAACGACTTGTCCTTGGCTCGGGAGCCAGTGATTTTGCGCAGCTCATCCACGGCGTCGCTCTCGTAGGCCAGTTCGGTGGCCAGCCCGTGGGCCATGGCGGACGGCGGTTCCATCACCCCTTCCTTGTCCACCAGCGCCTGGAGTTGGTCGAGCGCGATCTTCCGCGACATGGCCACGGCGTTGAGCATTTCACCCCAGATGGAATTCACCAGCGCCTGGAGCTGCTCGCGGTTCTCCGGGCTGAGGTTTTCGCGGGTGAACGGCTCCACCGCCGACTTGTACTTGCCCCGCCGGATGGCCGTGCACTCCACACCGTACTTGTCGCCCGCGCCCTTGAAGAAGGCGCCTCCGGCCACCAGGCCGCGGAAGGCGAGGATTCCCCCCGGGTTGAGCAGGATCTGGTCCGCGGCCGACATCAGGTAGTAATCGCGGTTATCGGCCTCGCCGATGTAGGCAATGACCGGCTTGCCGCTCTTATGGAAAGCCTGGATCGCGTCCCGCACCTCTTTGAGCGCGCCGTAGCCGGAGCTGTAGCCTGTGGCGTCCAGGTTGCCGTACAGGTAAAGCGCCGAGATGCGGTTGTCCCGGGCGGCCTCGCGCAACGCCGCCGTGGCGGCGCGCAATTGGAGCGTAGCGGTGGTGTCGCCCGCCAACCGGGCCAGGAGCGTCCCGGCTTCGTTCGCCGGCCGGTCGGTTATCCGGGTATTGAGGTCGAAGACCAGCACCGATTTATTCGCCACCCGGTGAAGGCCGGGCCCAAGCCCGCCGACTATCACCAGCCAGAGCAGGGCGAGCACAGCCAATACCCCCAGGGCGAAGACCGCCAGTTTAAACAGCCTCCAGATGAACCGGAATAACGTTCTCATGGTAGTGCATTAGACGGCAGCGGCTGTGCTCTGTCACGTTCTAAGCCGAGATGCTTGGGGTGACGCAGGGGCCTATTCAGGGGGAATGGGCCTGTGCCAGTCTGCATCTCCCTGACCCCTCCCTATCCTCCCCGTTACCTCACCGTAGAACCTCTGCAAACTTTGCAGAGGTTCTACGGTGAGGTAACGGGGAGGATAGGGAGGGGTCAGGGAGATGCAGACCGGGTGGGGCGGTGCCGCGGACGGGCGATTGTCCTGAAATGAGGCAGTGCGGCGGCCCCGCGACTTTCAGGCGCTCCCGGAAGCAACTAGACGCCTGTATGGCAGTATCCCGCAGGTCAGTGCGCCTGAACGGCCAAGTGCCGCCTGGCCTTCGGTTCAGTGGCAGGCTTGCGAGAGTCAAGGCGCTGTGGCAATGTGCCGGGCCATGTGTTCCATGAAGAAAATGTCACGTAAGTTCTTTAGCCTGGGCGCGTTACTGGCCCTTGCGCTGGGGGCCTCAGCAGCGACTGGGGCCGCGCAGAGCCTGTTTCCAGAATCGATCGGCGTCCGCGGGGGCGTTGAAGTCGCCGGCACCGAGAGTTCCGCCCTGTCCCAGACAGAGGGCTTTGCGGACTGGAACCTGCCCTGGAAATGGGAGACGGAGTCAGGCTGGTACCTGCAAACACGCGTGACGCTGTCTGCGGGCTGGCTTGGGGGCGAGGGGCACGACAGCTTTACGAGCACCGTCGCGCCGGCACTGGGATTGGGGCGCAGCCATTTCCCTCTTTGGTTGGAGGGCGGCGCCGGCCCGACTTACATCAGCCAGTATGAGTTCGGGGGCGTGAACTTTGGCCAGAACCTGCAATTTACCAGCTTTATCGGCCTGAACTTCGATCTTACGTCCCATTGGCGCCTGGGCTACCGGTTTCAGCACATGTCCAATGCGGGACTCGCGAAGAGCAACCCGGGGCTGAACCTGAATATGTTCGCCCTGAGCTATGTTTTCTGAGCTATCGTTGAGTAGGATTTTATGAGCGACACGCAGGATTTATTTGGCGCGCGGCGGCAGTTCGACCGCGGAAACGGGCGCCAGGGAACGTTGTATTCCCTGCCGGAGCTGGAGAAGAAGGGCGTGGGGCGGGTCTCGAAGCTGCCGGTGTCCGTGCGCCTGGTGCTCGAGTCGTTGCTGCGCAACTGCGACGGCAGGCGCGTCTCCGAGCAGAACGTGCGGGCGCTGGCGAACTGGCGGCCCAATGCGCCGCGGACGGAGGAAATCCCGTTCGTGGTTGCGCGCATTGTGCTGCAGGATTTCACGGGCGTGCCGCTGCTGGTTGACCTTGCCGCGATGCGCTCGGCGGTGGCCCGGCTGGGCAAGAACCCCAAGCTGATCGAGCCGCTGGTGCCGGTGGACCTCGTCGTGGACCACTCGGTACAGGTGGATTACTACGGCACGCCGGACGCGATGGCGCGGAACCTGGACATGGAATTCCACCGGAACCGCGAGCGTTACCAGTTGCTCAAGTGGGGGATGCAGGCTTTTGAGACCTTCAAGGTGGTGCCGCCCGGCATCGGCATCGTCCACCAGGTCAACCTGGAGTACCTCGCTAAGGGTGTGCTGTCCAACGCGCAGGGCGTCTTTTACCCCGACACGCTGGTGGGCACGGATTCGCACACGACCATGATCAACGGCCTGGGCATCGTGGGCTGGGGGGTCGGCGGCATCGAGGCCGAGGCCGGCATGCTGGGGCAGCCGGTGTATTTCCTCACGCCGGACGTGGTCGGCGTGCACCTGACCGGCGCATTGCGCGAAGGGGTGACGGCGACGGACCTGGCGCTGACGGTCACACAGATGCTGCGCAAGGCCAAGGTCGTGGGGAAGTTCGTGGAATACTTCGGGCCGGGCGCGGCGGCGCTGCCGGTCGTGGACCGGGCTACTATCGCCAACATGGCGCCCGAGTATGGCGCCACTATGGGACTCTTCCCGATAGACAGCGAATGCGTCGAGTATTTGCGTGCCACGGGCCGGAGCGAAGAGCATTGCAGCGCCTACGAGGCTTACTACCGGGCGCAGGGCCTGTTCGGCATGCCGAAGAAGGGCGAGATCACTTATTCGACCGAGCTGGAGCTGGACTTGGGGACGGTTGTGCCCAGCCTTGCGGGTCCAAAGCGGCCACAAGACAGGATCGAATTGCCCAACCTCAAGAAGGAGTTTGCGGCGACGTTTGCGAAGCCGCTCAACGAGAACGGCTTCGGCAAGCCGAGCGGTGATTTGAGCAAGACCTTTGCGGTGGCATCCAGCCGCGCCCCGGGCTCCGGCGGCGGCAGCCAGGAACCAGTCTCCCGGCAGGCCGCCATGGCACGGAATACGAATCTACTGACGGAGCTGGAGATGGCCAATAACCGGCCGACGCCCGACTCGTTCACGGCGCCCGCCACCGCGCCGGACGGGCATATACACCACGGCAGCGTCGTCATCGCCGCCATCACGAGCTGCACCAACACCAGCAATCCTTCGGTCATGCTGGCGGCGGGGTTGCTGGCGAAGAAGGCTGTCGAGCGGGGCCTGCGGCTCGGGCCGCTGGTCAAGGCCTCCCTGGCCCCGGGCTCGCGGGTGGTCAGTGATTACCTGAACAAGACGGGGCTGCAGCACTACCTGGACGAGCTGGGTTTCAACCTGGTGGGCTACGGCTGCACCACGTGCATTGGCAATTCTGGGCCGCTGCCGGGGCCGGTCGAGGATGCCATTACGGCGAATGACGTGGTGGCGGCGTCGGTGCTCTCGGGCAACCGCAATTTCGAGGCACGCATTCACCAGAACGTCAAAGCCAACTTCCTCATGTCGCCGCCTTTGGTGGTGGCCTTTGCGCTGGCCGGGCGAGTGGACATTGACCTGGCGCACGAGCCGATTGGCCGGGGAAAGGACGGGCGGGACGTCTTTCTGCGCGACATCTGGCCGAGCCTGAAGGAGGTGCGGGACCAAATGCGCGCGGCATTGAAACCGGAGGTCTTCCGTGAGCTATACCGCGACTTTGCCCAGCAGAACCCGAAGTGGAACGAAATCCCCGCCGCGACGGGCAACGTGTATGAGTGGGACGCGAAGAGCACCTACATCCAGGAGCCGCCTTTCTTCGCGGGGTTCAGCTTGCGCCCGGGCGAGGTGGCCGAGATCAAGGGCGCTCGCGCGCTGGGCGTCTTTGGCGACAGCGTCACGACGGACCATATTTCCCCGGCGGGCAGCATCAAGAAGACGTCGCCGGCCGGCAAGTTCCTGACCGAGAGGGGTGTGGGGCCGGAGGACTTCAACAGCTATGGATCGCGGCGCGGCAACGACCGGGTCATGACCCGCGGCACTTTTGCCAATGTGCGGATCAAGAACCTGATGGTGCCCGGGACCGAGGGTGGGGTGACCAAATGCTTCGCGGCCAACGGAGGCGGGGCCGCTTCCGGAGCCGTGATGCCGATCTACGACGCCGCGATGGCTTACCGCCAGTCGGGCACGCCACTGGTGATCGTCGCCGGCCAGGAATACGGCACCGGCAGTTCGCGCGACTGGGCGGCCAAGGGCACGGCGCTGCTAGGAGTGCGGGCTGTGGTGGCGCAGAGCTTTGAGCGCATTCACCGGTCCAACCTGGTGGGCATGGGCGTCTTGCCGCTGCAGTTCAAGGAAGGCGCGAACGCCCAAAGCCTCAAGCTGGACGGCACGGAGACTTATGACGTGCTCGGGCTGAGCACGGGCTTGAAGCCGCAGCAGGACCTTACCCTGCGCATCACTCGCGCGAACGGCCAGGTTGACTCGGTGCCTGTGACCTGCCGGATTGATACGCCCATCGAGATAGACTACTACCGGCACGGCGGGATTTTGCCGTACGTATTGCGGCAATTGCTGGGCGGGGCGTAGAGGCGGAGCGCGGGTTTAGCCTGACCCGTGCAGAAGGAAACCACAGATGGACACAGATAGACACAGATGCACTGCACCAAACTTCAGCCTGGCTGGCGCCTCTCCCAACTCGCTTTCCGGTGAAGGCAGTCCCGCTCTCCAACAATGCGATTCCGGCCATTCATATCTGTGTCTATCTGTGTCCATCTGTGGTTTGAACTTAATGGCTGCGCCTTAGGCTGCCCGTGAACGCCTTCACGCTGGGCCTGGCGGAGCATGTCGTCCGCGCGGCGGATCGCGAGCACCCCGCAGACGGCGTCCTGCGGGAAGTGCTGAAGGAGGAACGCAACATCACGCCCGCGCAGCGCACCGCCGTCAGCATGGCGGTGTTCTCGTTCTACCGCTGGCGCGGTTGGCTGCCCGCTTCGAAGCCCACCCGCATGCAGGTGGAACAAGCCGCGCAGCTTGCCGAGCGTTACGCCGCGCAGCCGAACAGCTTCGCGGACGACGATTTGCTGGCGCGCACGCTGCCGAAGTGGGTCGCGGGAGTGATGGAGGTCACACCGGAGTGGGTGCGGACGCTGCAGCTTCCGCCGACGCTTTGGCTGCGCGCGCGGCGCGGGCAGGGCAGGGGACTGGCCGCGAAATTGGGCGATTGCCGGCAGCACGGAGAAGGCGCGCTTGGCGATACCCTCGAGTACCGGGGGCGCCAGGACCTGTTCCTCACCCCGGAGTTTCACGCCGGCGAGTTCGAGCTACAGGACATCAGTTCCCAGGCGGTGAGCCTGATCTGCGCTCCGCAACCCGGCGAAACCTGGTGGGACGCGTGCGCCGGGGAGGGGGGAAAGACGCTGCATCTCTCGGGGCTGATGGGAAACAAGGGGCTGATCTGGGCGAGCGATTCGGCCGCGTGGCGTTTGCAGAAGCTCAAGCGGCGCGCGGCTCGGGCGCAGGTCTTCAATTACCGCACGGCACCGTGGGACGGGAGCGCGCGGCTGCCCACCCGGACCAAGTTCGACGGCGTGCTGGTGGATGCACCGTGCAGCGGGATCGGCACGTGGCAGCGGAACCCGCACGCCCGCTGGACCGTCACGCCCCAGGACGTGGAGGAGTTGAGCAAGCTGCAGGAGCAGATGCTGGTGAACGCCGCTCCCGCACTCAAGCCGGGCGGCAAGCTACTCTATGCGGTCTGCACGCTGACGCGGGCGGAGACGCAAGGAGTCGCTGGGCGGTTCGAGGCCGAATGCCCGGAATTCGAGCGGCTGCCGGTGAGGGATCCGTTGTCCGCGGGCAAGCCGGCCGGCGCGCACGTGGAGTACTGGCCGCAGCAGTTTGGAGGTAGCGGGATGTTTATCGCCGCGTGGACGAGACGCGGGGACGAGGGCCAGGCGGTATTGGGTGGCAGCTAGTGTGGTGAGAGGAGCATTCACACGCCTTCACCCAAATCCGAAGCCCGAAGGCCGAAACCCGAAGGAAGCCCGAAATCCGAAGGCGGAAAGCACCACAGTGGCGCCTTCGGATTTCGGGCTTCGGCCTTCTTTCGGGTTTCGGCCTTCGGCCTACGGATTTGAATGGAGTCAGGCCAGCAGCCAAGGACGCCGGGCTACGACGGCGCCATAAGCCCCGCCAATCGCTTCCTGAGCTGGTTGCGCGCGCGATACATGCGCGTCTCCACCGCCTTGGCCGTGCAGCTCAGGACGGCGCCGATTTCCGCATGCGACATGCCCTCGTATTCCGACAGAATGAGAGGCGTGCGAAGCTCCTCGGGTAGAGCATGGACGGCGGCCTGCACCTCGCGGGCGCGTTCCTCGGCGGCTAAGTGATCGCTCGCAGGCGGTGCCCGGTCCGGCACGCAGTCCAGCATCGGGCCTGTCTCGTCGCTTTCGGCATCCAGCGATACCTC
>DATKNZ010000374.1:0-4958 GCA_035541055.1 Candidatus Acidiferrum sp.
GCTCAGCCCCACGGGGTTTAAGATGGTGCCCCCAACGCCCGTCCCGTACTGGTAACTCTGCGACACGGCGCTGAACACATCCCCGGAAAGGTTCATGCTGTATTTGTCCGGCACCTGGCCCGCGGTGGGAATCCCGGCGATGTCCTGCAGCGTGCCGTCGGGTGAGCTGATATCCACCACGCGCACCAGGTTCTGCTGGGCATCGCTCGAGTAATCCACGGTAGTGACAAAGAGCCAGTGATCCGTGGCCAGGATGGCGCTTTCATAGCCGGGATACCACAGCGTGGGGCGCGCTACCGGAGCTGCAGGGCTCGACAGGTCGAAGGCCGAGACCACCGTCCCGTACTGCCAGTCGGCGGAATCGCCGCTGCCGGTTTGGCGATAATCCTGGGAAGCGATGTAAAGCGCCGTGCCTACCAGGCGGCTTTCCTGGAGCCAGCCTTCCACCGGCACTGCGGCGACAGTCCGCGGCGCGCTGCCCGACACGTCCACCACCAGCACCTGGCTCTGCCAATCGCCCCCGCAACTGTTCTGGGCGAGCAGGACCACGTGCTGCGAATCAAGCAAGTACATCTGCTCGCCTACCGCCGGCAGCGGCAACGTCCCGCGCACCACCGCCGCGTCCGGGTTGCTGACATCAATGACCTGCAGTCCGCGGAGTTGGTTGAAATAATAGAGCGTATCCCCGTCCAGCTTCCAGATATCCGACTCGACCACCGTGCGGGTAGAGGTCGCGGCCGCGGGCGCGGCGGCCATTGCGGGCAAGCTCCCGCTGGCGGACAGGGTGAACACCTCTCCTCGGCCCTGGTCCGGGCGCCAGGAGACGGTGCTTTGCCCTGCAAACGAGTGGACGCCCTTGTAGAAGGCCTGCGGCAGCGCTTCTTTCAGCTCACCCCGCACGCGCAGCGTCTGGCTCTTGAGAAACGCGGGCACGGCGAAGCTGATCCTGCCCGAGGTCAGCCCCGACCGGGCGACGGCGCGGGGCACCCAGGCGCCGGAGTTGGGGAGCGCCCGGCTTTCGAGCACCACCGCTTGCCAGCCCTTGGGCACGCTGGCCGCGACCAGCAACGTGTTGCCTACGGTGCGAGTGGCAGTGATTTTGGGCGAGGCGGGTGTCGTGGTGCCGGCGGCAAAGGAGCCGGCCACGGCAAGGCACAGCATGATTCCTGAGATCCCCAAGGCGAGGACGGTCCGATAACACAGTGCTTTCATAGATGACTGGCCCTAGACGTGGTCCATGGTAAGCCCGCCTAAGCCGGCGGGTCAATTGGAAAAGCCGGCCTGTGACGGCGTCCGCCGCTTCTTGATACGGCCGCCACGCCGTCGGAGGGGAGCCTTCAGTCGTATGTATGCAAAAGACCTTTAGCGCAAAGACGCAAAGGAGCGGAGGCGCAAAGGTCTTGGGCGGCTGAGTCCATGACCCCCGGGCGCCACCGTTTGGCTGGCATTACCGGGGGACGGGCCGCATCGGCAGGAGAGTCATCTCCGCCTTGCGTCTTTGCTCCTTTGCCCCTTTGCGTTGAAGTTCAACTGTATTGCTAAAACCCTCGTGCCGAGATCGGCCTACCGCCCTGACCGCCCGAGCCGGGGCCAACCTCCAGGGCCTGCAAAAAGGCCTCCCTTGGCCCTGCGCCGTTGGCGCCGGACTGGCCGGAGGCTCGCAGCCTGATTTCGATGATGCCGTGCCGGGGAGTGATATCATTGAAGACCAAATCCACAGCCCGGTTTTGGCCGCCAGCGGTCGCCGCCACATCCAGGTTCTCGACTTCCGTATGGCCGTTGATGAGCACGTCGAAAACGCTGGCCGGCATCTCCGCCCCTCGCGCCGAAGCGAACTTGAGCCGCGCATGATATGTTCCCGGGGCGACGGTTACCGGAACCCAAAACTCCGGGCAATGGACGCCATGACGGTATAGCTCCGGATCGCGCGTGTTCTCGATGCGGCATGTGGCCGGCGTGGTCCACCAGGTCTGGATCGAATCCTTGTCCCGGCCAATCCGCGTAATGAACTCCGTGGCGGGCCGCCACAGGTGACCCTGGGAGTCCCGGTAGTCCTGGCGGGCGGTATAGCCGAAAATCATGCGCTGGGTGTCTTGCGGCCCCGTGCCGCTGGGATAATTAAAGGCCTCGCTGGCGGCCGAGAACTCCACGCCTTCCACCTGAACACGGGTCCCCAGCGAGTACGGATTGTGCTCTCCGCGAGCCACCACGCGCAACACGTGCGGCCCCGGCGGCAATCCATTTCGATAATAGAGCACCTGCCGGGCGTGCGGGGCGGGATTCCAGCAATCCACCGGCGCCCACTGCTTCTCGCCGTCGAGGTACACCTCCGCCAGGCCGCCGGATGGACCGGCTACACCGATCAGGCGAACCTGGTTTCCCTCGAACGCGGCTGTCAGAGCGGCCCCGGTGGCCTGGCCGACAAGGCCATCGGCCTCATGCCGCCACCCTCCTTCGCAAACCAGCGAGTTCTCGCTCAGCATTTGTTGGGGGTCCCTGCCGCTCACTTCGACTTCCCTCTGCCCGTCATGCCGGATGGTGAGAATGGCATCCCCGTTGGGGAGCTTCTTTACCGTGTAGCCATTCGCCTGCAGGCCGCGATGCTTGTGCAGCCGTTCGCCGCCGGCCAGCACCGAGTCGGGACTGAAGGCCAGGCGCAAAACTTCCACCGTGGATGCCGGCGCCTCGAAGGTCGAATACGTGATCCGCCCGGGAGCGTAAACGATCGAGTTGATCACCGCCGACGAACGCACGACGTGGTTCTCCCTGCTCGCACCCAATTCCTCCGGCAGCCAGCCGATGGCCTCCAGCAAAAAGCGCAACGGCAGCGGGTGGGCGATATTGAACCAATCGCCATTAACGATGACTCCGCCGTCGATGTCGTCCTCCGTCACGCCGTTGTCGTGCGCATCGTAGGTCTGGAGCACGAGCTGACGGTAGGCCAGCTCGCGCCCCCAGGGGTTCCCCGCCTGGACGGCCCACTCAGCCAGGGTGGGAGCCAGGCTGACCGGTGAATACCATAGCGAGCGCCCGCAGCAGTTGTTGGCTTCGGGATAAGCCCAGGCCCCGTCATAGACATCGCTAAGGGAGTCGGGCGAGACGCTGCTACGATTCAGAAACAGCGTGAGGATGTTCCGCGCGTCCACGCGCCAGTTGGGGAACGCTTCCGGATGCTCGATCAGGTATCTCGCCGCATCCGGCGTGGTCAGGCAGTTCTGCACAGGGTTGGCCCAGTCCCAGAAGTAGCGTCCCCAAGTGTCGTTAACGGTCCAGGCGGGGAGCAATCTATCGCGCAGATACCGGCGCCCGGCGTCGCGAGCGGGGACCAGCGAATCGTGCTCGCCCGTGTAGCCGAGCGCGATGAGTTGATCCAGGAAGGCCAGGATCATGGTTACCCCGCCCGTTTGCTTGTTGTCCTTCCAGGGCGTGTCCTCGGGATTCGCGTAGCGCGGCCAGGGATCGGCCGCGGGGTCCAGGTTGCACCGGGCGGCGAGCAAATCGGCCCAGTGCGTGGCCGTCTCGAACCAGCGGGTATTGCCGGTAAGTTGACTGGCGCGGACCAGGGCGCGCCCGGCGGCCGCGCACAGATCGAGCTGAATCCAGCCATGCGGGTCGGCCTTGCCGTAGGCCTTGCCTTTGGCCGGCGCGCTGATGAACAGGCCGGGCCACGGGTGATCGGCCGGCGTCACGCAATCGGTGACGATGAAATCCGCCATATAGGTCACGTGGGCAATGGCAGCGGGGTCGCCCGTGTAGCGGTAGTAATCAACCCATCCATTGAGCGCGTTGACGGCGCGCTGGCCGATGTCGCCGTTGGCGCTGGGGCTGGGTGTCCTGGGCGTGATGATCCCGTTCGAGGAGATTTGCCAGGTGCCGCTGAAGACGTAATGCGGGTAGGCCGCCACTGCTTGGTTCATGGTGGTCCACGGATAGCGCTTCAGGGTCTCCGCTGCGATGCGCACACGGTAATCGCATTGTCCGTTCAACCCGTGATACCAGGGTGCGATCACCCCATACTTGTCCAGGTTGGCTTCGTGCGCATAGTACCTTGGGAGCGAAGCCCCCACAGCCAGGTGCGCCAGGGAAACCAATGTGGCAGCACTGGTCAGCCCAATTGCACGCCTTCCATTTCCATTCATAACGCTCGCTTTACGAGGTTGCTTCCGACCTTGACCCGGGCGGGCTGGTTGCGCGTGGCGCCCGCACCTCACCTCTGTTGAACGGTGCGGAACAAGCGCATGGCTTCGTTCGTGGCCCCTTGGAACTCGAAACTGAAGGGTGCGCCGGAGTTCGTGAGCGTCGCCAGCGTCGTCCAGGCGGTGAAGTTCGTGGCGGTTTGGAAATAGAACCGGCCATAGGCCTGCCCGGCCAGCGGCCAGGAGAAATCATTCGTCCCGCCGCCCAGCAGCAGCCGGAAATGGACCGGACTCGGCTGGAAGGCGACCTGGACGTCCGGATACATGAACGGCGCATTGGTGCTGCCATCGAAGCTGCCCCAGGAAACAACAGGATAGGCAGTTGACCGGCTCAACCCATCAGACAAAGCCCCTGGGTTGAAAAGGTTCAGGAGGTAAGGGCCGCCCGTGTTGAAGGTCAGCGTTACGGGCGGCTGAATGACCCCCGGCCCGGCGCCACTGTCATCACCGTTCAGACCGGCATCGTTCGCCCAGTTGGTTGTGCCACTGCGCGTCAAAGGCAGGTTGGGCCCAGCGCTTCAGGCCTTCGGCGGGCCTTTAATAAACGGCCCAAAGAGGTCTATGGGCACGGGCAGGAAGGTGGTGGTGTTGTGCTCGCTGGAAATCTCGCGCATGGTCTGGAGGAAACGCAGTTGGAGGGCAATAGGCTCCTTGCTGATCATGGCGGCGGCCTGGACCATCTTCTCGGCGGCCTGGTATTCGCCCTCGGCGTTGACGATCTTGGCGCGGCGCTCGCGCTCGGCTTCGGCCTGCTTGGCCATC
>DATKNZ010000375.1:0-11151 GCA_035541055.1 Candidatus Acidiferrum sp.
GGCAAGGCCCTTGGCCGTGCTGCGAGTCCCACACCGTAGCGCCAACGTAGCTCAGTGGTAGAGCAGCGCTTTCGTAAAGCGCGGGTCGCTGGTTCAATCCCAGCCGTTGGCTCCACTGCCCATCTGTCGTCCGGCCCTCAGACCTTCTCCAGCGCCGCTTTGATCCGCTCGGGCGTCATCGGTAGCTGGAAGAGCCGCGCGCCGGTGCGATCAAATACGGCGTTCGCAACGACGGCGCCCATGACAATGATCGCCGGCTCGCCTCCGCCCTGCGGCGCGCTCTCCTTCGATTCAACCAGGACGGTCTCGATCTTCGGCACCCACGAGAACCGCGGCAGTTCGTAGGTATCGAAGTTATCGTCCACGACTTGGCCGCCGGTGAAGTGGACTTCCTCAGAGAGCGCATAACCCAGGCCCATGGTCGTGGCCCCTTCTACCTGGATCGTCGCCCCTTCCGGGTTCACCACCAGGCCCATGTCCTGCGCGCAGACGACGCGCTTGACCTGCACGGTGCCCTTTTTTGTGTCCACATCGGCCTCGACCATCGTCGCCACGTAAGTGCCGGCGTCCATGCCGCAGGCCACGCCGTAGCCGCGCTTGCTGGGCGCCTTGACTGGAGTCCAGCCGAACCGGTCCGCCGCGGTCTTCAGGACATGGATCATCCGGGCGTCTTTCAGGTTCTTAAGGCGGAACTCGACCGGGTCCATGCCCGCCGCCGCAGCCATAATGTCTATGTGCGACTCGCGGGCGAAGGTGTTGGTGTTGTTGCCCGGGGCGCGCCAGGCGCCGGTCGCCAAGGGCTGCCCGCCGGCCTGCCAGCCCGAAGGCCGGGACATCGTGCGGTGATTGGGCACCGCATAGAACTGCTTGGCGCCCCGCTCGCCGGCGTAAAAGACGTCGTAGTCCCAGAAGACCATTTTGCCCTCGGCGTCAATGCCGGAGCTGAGCTTCACTACTGCCGCGGGGCGGAAGGTATCGTAGAAGAACTCTTCGGCGCGGCTCCACATCACCTGCACGGGCTTGCCGGTCGCCTTCGATAGGCGCGCCGCTTCAATAGCCTGCGTGGTGCGGCTCTTGCCGCCAAAGCCTCCGCCCACGAACGGGGTGATCACGCGCACGTTCTTGGCCGGGACCCCGATCGCTTCCGCGATCTCACGCTGCACTGCGAATGGGGTCTGCGTGGAAGCCCACACGGTGGCCTTGTCGCCAACGACCTTGGCCAGGGCCGTATGCGTTTCCATAGCGGCATGAGCCACGTAGCTGTTCAGGTAATTGTGCTCGAAAGTCTTGCTTGCGAGCTTGCGCCCGGCAGCGAGGTCTCCCCCTTCCGCCACGGACCTGCCCTCAGGATTGGATTGGAGGAGGTGGTCGAAGATGCTCTTGTCATCCACCTTGGCCTCGGGGGTATCGAACTCGGCTTTCACCCTGTCCAGGGCGGCATCGGCAACGTCAGGGAATTCATGCAGCACCGCTACGAATTCGCCATCCTGCACGACCTGCACGCCGGCGATTGCCTTGGCGGCAGAGGTGTCCGCCGACTTGAGCTTGGCGCCATGCGCCGGCGGGCGCAGGAGCTTAGCGTAAAGCATGCCCGGCTCACGAATGTCGCCCGAATACAGCGCTTTGCCGGTGACCTTGTCATGACCGTCCCGGCGCACGAGCGACTTGCCTACAATGGTGTAGGCGGAGTGGGCTTTCAGCGCCGGCTTGGCGTCCACGTGGCGCGCAATCTTCTGGCCCTTGGCCAACTGCCCGTAGGTGAGGCGCGCCTTGTCCTTGTCCTGCGGGTCGAAGACTGCGCCGTCCTTTGCTACCAGCCGGTCCTGGGGCACTTTCAGGGCTTCGGCTGCCAGCTCCAGCAGGACGGCTTTGGCCTCGGCGGCGGCGGCCTGGAGCGCCGGGCCGAACGACCGCGTGGTCATGGACCCGAACGTGCCCATGTCGTAGGGGCACAGCTCCGTGTCGCCCATGACAATGTCCACGGTGCTGAGCGGGGTCTCCAGTTCCTCGGCCAGCATTTGCGGCAAGGAGGTAATGGGGCCCTGCCCCATCTCGATCTTGCCGGTGAAGCAGGTAACCCGCCCATCCTCCCCGATCCGCAGGAAGGCGTTGAAGTCGGCGGGCGGGCCGGGGCGCCGGCCACGTGGCCGCTCGCCTTCCTGGGCGAGGGCAAGGTCGCCGAGGGTGACGAAGATGATAATGCCACCGCCCAGCCGCTTGAGGAACTCACGCCGCGTTTGCGGCTCCAGGACCATGTTGTCCCTGAAATCCAGTGCTATGGCGTCGTCGGCTCTCATGTCTGGGGCACTCCTTTCATCTCGCCGGCGGCGGCGGCAATGGCGTCGATGATGCGGGTGTGGGCGCCGCAGCGGCAGAGGTTTTGTTCCATGCCGCGGATGATCTGCTCCCGGCTCGGGTTGGGGTTTTTGCGCAGGAAACCATACGCGGTCATGATCATGCCGGGCGTGCAGAACCCGCATTGGAGCCCATCGTGTTCCATGAAGGCCTTTTGCAGCGGGTGCAAGGTCCCGTTGCCGGCCAGGCCCTCGATGGTGACGACCTGCTTGCCCTGGACGTTCTTGACCTTGTGCAGGCACGAGCGGACGGGCACCCCGTCCAGCAGCACCGTGCAGGAGCCGCAGTGCCCCTCCCCGCAGCCGAACTTGGTGCCGGTCAGGGCGAGGTCCGTCCGCAACACCCAGAGCAACGGACGCGCGCCGTCCACCTCCAGGCGGACAGGTTTGCCGTTTAGCGTGAACGAGATCGTATCAGGCATACAGATGTTCAAGGTTAAGGGCAGGCGGTCCTCGCGCCACCCAGGTTCATACTTGTGAAACGATACTCCTCGAAGCATGGCGATGAAAGCACAAATGCCCGGTGACGGCGCGCCGCCGTGCGGAGCCAAAGCTTGCGCGCGGCGCCCGCCTGCGTTCAAATCGCCACGTGAGAAAGATGGTCGGACGGGGCGCGCCGCCGAAGGTGGCCTTGCTGATAGAATCGTCCCGGGCCTATGGGCGCGGCATCCTGGGGGGCATTGCCAAGTACATCCGGCAGCACGGTCACTGGGTCATCTTCATGCAGGAGCAGAGCCTGTGCGACGAGCCCCCGCCGTGGCTGGCAGGATGGCAGGGGGACGGCATCATCAGCCGGATTGACAACCCCGCCCTGGCCGCGTGCATCGCGCGCCTGCGCGTGCCGACCGTTTACCTGCGCAATGTGTCGCCCGGGCTGAAGGTGCCCTCCATCGTCACCGACAATGACGCCATCAGCCGGGTGGCGTTCGAGCATTTAAGAGAGCGCGGCTTCCGCCGATTTGCGTACTGCGGCTACAATGGCGCGGATTACTCGGATGAGCGCCGCGACGCTTTTGCCAGCTTTGTCAGCAAGGCCGGGCTGCGCTGCGATGTGTTCCACCCGGCCCAATTGCCGGAGCAGCTCAGCACGGCGGTTTACGAGGAGCAGGGTCTCAGGGATGGGGACCAGGTGGCGCGCTGGATTCAGGCGCTGCCTAAGCCAGTCGGCCTGATGGCCTGCAACGACATGCGCGGACGCCAGGTCTTGGATGCCTGCCGTGCCATTGGAGCCACCGTGCCGGAGGAAGTGGCCGTCGTGGGGGTGGACAACGAGGAGGTGCTCTGTGAGCTCTCCAACCCGCCCCTGTCCAGCGTAATTCCGAATACCGAGCGCGTCGGCTATAATGCGGCTGCGACGCTGGCAGCGATGATGGCAGGCACTCGCACCCGGCCCAGGCGCGCGTTGGTGGAGCCGCTGGGCGTGCAGACCCGCCGCTCCACTGACGTGCTGGCCATTGAGGACCGGCAGGTCGCCGCCGCCGCGCGCTTTATCCGCGAGCACGCCTGTGACGGCATCCACATTGGCGACGTGCTCCGCGCCGTCGGCATGTCCCGCAGCACTCTCGAACGCCGCTACCATAAACTCCTGGGCCACTCCCCCAAGCACGACTTGCTGCGCTTCCGGCTGGACCGCGCCAAGCAACTGCTCGCCGAGACCGATTTCCCCGTCGCCCGCGTCGCCGAGAAGCTAGGCTTCGAACACACGGAATACCTGAACGTGATCTTCAAGAAGAAGACCGGCCTGACCCCCGCCCGGTTCCGAGCCTATTCCCGGGTTGCCGACCGGTCCGATCGCCTGCCGGGCTGAGCGAGCGCAAGCCACTCGCCCGGGGCTGTCCGCCAGCCTCCCCATCCCCCCGCCAAATCCATGGGCGATTTAGGGTGACTCTATACCAATGGCCCTCGCCGGGGTCCCGCCCGATAAACGCGCCATACACACTGGACACACACCGTAGGTGCACCCGGGTCAGGGTTGGGCCATGATCGGACGTAACATGCTGGCCTGACGTGGCTTACCTGGAACGCCGCCTCAACCACGACCTGGCCGGCCCGTCCACCCAACCGCGTCAGCCAGGAGCGATTTAACGTGACAGCGTGGCGGGTCCGGCAGGTTTAATGTCCATCCTTGCAATCTGGATATTCCCTCCAGCAATGCCCTGCCTATAGCGCTCCAGCGGGCCGGACTAACCGCAATAAGAACGGCCTGGCCTGACCGCTCAAATGTCCATGCATTTCCATCAAGAATCCATTTACCTAAAGGCGACCTCCTGGGATAATCCGCTTCACGATGTTGTGCCTTGCTTTCGGCATATTGCGTGCCCCCTTGTCCTCACAGGCAGCCCAACAATCGACACCATTAACCAATCAGCAACCTACCAAAATGAAACACATGAGACATTACTTAATGGCGTGTGGGGCCATGGCGTGCCTCGCGCTGGCTCCGTCCGCATTCGCGTATGTGCAGCCCGATAACTCGATGCTTTATCTGCCAAACGAATCCCTGACGTCGCTGCCGCAGAGCACGTACACGGGAACGGTCGGGGGTATCTTCTACACTCCTTACTATTATAACGTGAACATAAACTGGTTGGGTTACGCGGACCCGACGGGAGCGCCTCTGGAGGTGGACCATACGGTGACGATCTGGAACCACGCCAATGGCACCGTCGTTGCTTCGGCCGTAGTGCCGGCGGGCGATCCCACGATTTACGATGGTTACGCCTGGGTGAGCCTGCCCTCGACGGTGACGCTGACATATCAGCACTATTACGACATCGGCGCGTCAGTAGTCGGAGGCGTGGACCCCTGGGGGAGTCTGTTCAACAACAGTTCCCCGGACCCCGGAGCCAATGGCCAGATCACATGGAATGTGGTGAATGGGGTTTCGAGTGGCGACCCCAACAGTCCAATGGTCCAGGCAGGGAGCGGCTGGGAATTCACGCGCGCGGGAGTTTACGACGTGGCTGGGAACTATCCGACGATGCCGCCAAATCAGGTTACCTCGGCTGGCGATGTTCCCGACAACGGCCCCGGTGCAGCGAATGGTCCCCAAGATTCGATCTATCCGGCGGCGAACATGGGGTACAACCTGATACCGGAGCCGACAAGCCTGGCCCTCGCCGGGATGGCCGGCGCCATGCTTCTTGGACGGGCGTTGAAGAGAAAAGCTTAGAAGGAGACGCCAACGGCGTCATACGCCTGGGAGGGCGAGCGTCCCCGCGAGCCCAAACTTCACGCTTTCTCCAAGGCTATTTGGGCTCGCGGGGACGCTCGCCCCCCCTCTCGTTCATGGCCCCCAATCTGCATTCTTCACACTTATCTGGGTAGGGACGCCTCGCCGAGGCGTCCGTTTCCGGCGCACCCGGACGCCTCGGCGAGGCGTCCCTACCTCAACAAGGATCGTGGTGAGATGCACCCCCGGGTGCGGGGCAGCGGCATGCGCTCTTGCGAAGACCTCTCGCAACTGATAAGAGGTTGGCGTTGAAAGCCGTTTGAGTATCAGACGCCGTGAGAGCAATGAGGCCGCTAGAGAAGCAGGATGGTTTTCCCGGGCAGCGGCTGGTCGTCGTGCCGCGACCGATGGTGGCTACCTCCCTGGAGCACCCGCTCTTGAAGCACCTGTTGCCCACGGACGCCGGGTTCTACCCACGGGCGCACGGGCACAAATGCACGCGGCCTAAAGGATGCCCCGAAACCGTCTTCATTCATTGCGCTGCAGGCAGCGGCCGGTGCGAGGTGGCGGGCCAAACCCACGAGGTCGGCAAGGACCAACTGCTCGTGATCCCCGCGGGCATCCCCCATGCCTATGGCGCCGCCACAAAGGACCCGTGGACGATTCATTGGTTTCATGCGGTGGGGACGAATGTGCCCTTTTACCTGCAAAGGCTGGGGGTAACGGTGGAGACGCCCCTGGTGCCGCTGGAGGGCGACGTGCGGCTCTTCGCGCTGTTTGAGGACGTGCTGGAGGATTTGGAACGCGCCTGCACCCTGACTCACCTCATTTACGCCGCGCATTCCTTATCGCACCTGATGGGAGTCATCCTGCGGCACCGGGAAGAGTTCGCCCACAAAGCAATTGATTCCCGGGAGCGGGCGGCAACCAGCATTGAGTTCATGAAGGAGCACTTGCGCGAGCCGTTGCAGATTGCGAGCCTGGCGGCGGTGGTGAACTTGTCCCGTTCCCACTATACGACGTTATTCCAGCGGGTAACCGGGTATGCACCCTTGCGGTATCTAAACCACCTGCGGATGCAGCGGGCTGTGCAACTGCTGAACACCACACATTTGTCCATCAAGGAGATCGGTGAGCAGGTGGGTTTTCCCGACCAGTTCTACTTCTCCCGCGCTTTCAGCAGGATGCACGGGCATGCGCCGTCGCAGCACCGGCAGCGCTACGGGGGCTGAGCGCCTCGGGGCAGAACCCCGCCATTTCACGGCCTGTTTGGCGGCGCGCAGGGACGGCGCGAGGTGGTGTGGGTTCCTGGTTGGCAGCCGCAATGGAGGTGAACATGCCGCGCTTGCCTCTGCGTTGGCTTGCAGCCGCCTGTTGGAAACGGTGGTGTTCCGGGCTGGAAAGACCGGCGGAATGTCCATGCATTTCATCAAAATGTCCATTCCCCCCATCTCCAACCTGTGGCAGATTAATAGTCGGCTCACGCAACTAACCACCAGGCTCAGGTCAGATGACCACTTTGAATCCAAACGAGAAGCGGCAGGCACGCCGGCTCTGCCTGTCTGACGCCGGCTGGGGCTTCCCAACCGGCCGGGGATAATGCTGACGCAAAAGCACAATTTTTTGCCGGATTCCTTCATTTGCAGGTTCCCCGCCACGCACTACAATGGGGCCGTGCAGCGCTTTGTGTAAACCGCTAATCACGTATAACGCCACAACCGCACACTTATGAAAAATCAACCAAGCCAACCGGTCAAGCCCCCCTTCTTGTTACGAGCAATGCTGCCTGTCACTATGGCCCTTTGCCTAGTGACGGTTGAGCGGGCCTCGGCGGGCAATGCCTATTGGGTCGGCACCAATGGCGTAAGCACGGACGTGAATTGGTCCGACGCGAACAACTTCGTCAATGCTTTTCCCACCGGCACACCCTACACGCCGAACAATAATGCGGCGGTTTTTAACTATAACACGGCTGTCCAGGTGCCCGGGGTGGCTACGGTGAACGTGGACGGCGCTTACCCCGGGCAAAGCACGCCGCAGGCCTGGGACATGAGTTTCAACCAAACCAACGGCTATCATACGGTGCAGATTCAACCTGGAATTACATTGATGATACAAGCGGCGGCTGGAACCCCGGGCCAAGGTTTCTACGTTTACCCCAACGGCACCACCTCCGCCGGCACTGGCGGCGGGAGCACGGTCAGCACCGGGCCTTACACGAACCATACCGTGTTCGCGGGCGCCGGAGGGTCGCTCCTGCTCAACGGCGGGTTCCGCGTCGAAGCCAGCTCAACCGCAGTAAACAACCACTACACGATCCTGGACATGTCCGGGCTGGACACCTTCACCGCGACCAATACCGCTGGCGACGCCGGCCGCCGATTCCAAGTCGTCAATGGCGGGACCCGTAGCCAGGCTCTTGTTTACCTGGCCAAGACTAATTTCATTAACATCTCCAGCGATGTGACCATTGGCTGGGAGGGCCTGAACAGCAATTCGCTGCCCATTGGCATGTATTTGGGCCAAACCAACTCCATCACGACCGGCCCGAATGATAACGGCAACGAAATGGTGATTGCCATCCAGGGCTGCACCAACGGCTTTTTGAAGTTCAGCCCGGCTGTCGTGGGCGGGGCCACCAAGCCGGTGGTCTATATCAGCGGGAACGGAGCCGCTGCGGGCAATGGCGGCTTTCCCACCGTTAGCGGCATGATGGCCGGCTGTCTTATCGGCCGCGCGGATAACGCGCGAGCCCCCAGCATCGGCGTAGCCGACTTCACTGGCGGCATCGTGACCTGGAACCTGGGCCAGTTGCACCTGGGCCGGGCGGGCGCGGCCAACGGCACCAACACGACCGCCATGGGCACGCTGAGCTTCGATGATGGCACGATCACGGTCAACGACGTCTGGTGCGGCTGGCAACAGTATGACAGCGCCGGGGCCAACGGCGCCAACCCAGGCATCGGCGTCATTAACGTCGGCACCAATGCCACGCTCGCGGTCAACAACAGCCTGCGCCTGGGGGTTGTCACCGGCACCCCGGTGGCCGGCAGTTCCGGCACGGTGAATGTCACCGGCGGAACCCTGGCAGTGAATCTAGCTACCAACGCTGGTGGCACGGCTGCCATCAACCTCACCAACAGCACGCTCAATGTCACGATCACACCGGGTGCGGCCTATACCAACATCACGGCTCCCGTGATTACCGGCGGCAGCACAAACAAGATCGCCATCACCGTCGCGGCCCCCCCCACGTCTTACCCGTTCACCAACCACCTCATCCAAGGGGCGATCGGCGGCGCGGGCAACAATTTCGGCCTCCAAATGCCATCCGCGACACCTGCCTACGTCGCCCACCTGGTGGTGAGCGCAAGCGGGGTCGACCTGGTGGTGAGCAGTGGGCCCGTAGCAGTGAGCTGGAGCGGCGCCGACCCCAGCGGCTACTGGGACATCGGCACCACCACCAACTGGCTGTTCGGCGTCACTCCCACGACCTACAACCAGTCCGACTATGTGCTTTTTGACGACACGGCTACCGGCACCACGTCTGTCCAATTGCAGGCGGTGCTGACGCCTTCGACCCTGACGGTCAGCAACAACACGAAAACCTACACCTTCGGCGGCTCAGGCGCATTGAGCGGGGCGATTGCCGGCGGACTGAAGAAGCAGGGAACCGGCACCCTGATTCTGGCTGATACCGGGGGCGATGACTTCACCGGCGGCGTGACGGTCAACGCCGGCACGGTGCAGGTTGGCGACGGCTCAACTGGCGGGGCCGGCAGCCTCGGCGCTGCCTCCGGAGTCGTCGCCAACAGCGGCGGGCTCGTCTTTGATCGGCCGGCGGGCGATACCCTTGTCGTAGCCAACCTCATTTCCGGCGGCGGGGGCGTCACCAATGCGGGCGACGGCACGGTCCAACTCGGCACCCCCAATACCTTCACCGGGCCGCTGGCGATCAATGCCGGCACCGTGCAGATGGGCAACAATGCCTCCCTGGGAACGACTGCGGGCGGAACATTCATTGCCAGCGGCGCCACGCTCGACCTCAACGGCCATGATCCGGAGTATGAGCCGATCACTGTCCAGGGCACCGGCGTCGGCGGTGGCGGTGCTATCGTCAACAACGCTTCTGGTGTCTCCCATTTAGGGGCAGTTACCCTGGCTGGCGACGTCCTCTTCGGCGGCAGTCAGCGCTGGGACCTGACCAACGCCATGGTGGCCAGCACGCCGCACAACGTCACGATCTCCAGCAGCCTGTCCGGCTATTCCACCGAATGGAGGAACCTGAATGCCAGCACCGCCGTGAACAACCTCACCATCGCCTCCGGCGTCCTGGGCTGGGTTGGCAGCACGACGGCTGGAACCGGCGGCACCCTGGAGATCATGGGCGGCGCAGCCATCAAGTTCTACAACGACGCGGTCACGGCCAACGTTGCCAAGCCGGTCCTCCTGGACGACGGCGCCATCGTTATGAACGGTGGCGGCGCCAATACCATCTCCGGGCCTATCGCCTTCAACGGCTACGGCACCTTCAACCTCGGCGGCACCTCCCTGACCCTCAGCGGCGCTCTCAGCGGCAGCGGCACGGTTTACAAGACCATGAGTGCCTCGCCGCTCTATATTACCGGCACCAGCCCCGCGTTCAGCGGCACCGTCCTGAACTACGATGGCCAGATTTACCTCAACGGCAGCCTCGGTTCCGGCACCAGCAGCAGCATCAACATCCAATCCGGCACCACCCTGGCTGGCTCCGGCGTCAACAATGGGCCCGCGGACATTTCCGGCGGCCTGACTCCGGGGGACGCCGCGGTCGTGGGCACCATAACCTTCGGCTCGCTGACGCTCGAAGGCAGCGCGATGGTGACCAACGACCTGGCCTCGACCGCTTCCGGAACCAGCGACCTGATCGTGGTCAACGGAGACCTGACGATGAACAACCCTACGATGTATATCAACGCCATCGGCAGCGTCCTGGACAACGCCCATCCTTACACCCTGATCACCTATACCGGCAATTTCAACGGCACGCTGCCAAATGCGCAGACGACCGTGCCGAGCACCTACTCGATCGTGTTGAGCAACGCCACGACTCTCAGCCCGAAGCGGATTCTGGCCATCGTCAGCGGGGGAACGCCGAATCTGCTCGTGTGGAACAATGCCAACGCCAGCGCCGAGTGGGACGTGGGCCTGTCCGCGAACTGGTCTAACGCGACCACGCACGCGGCCAGCGACGTCTTCTACACCCCCGACGTCGTCCTGTTCGATGACTCGATTACGAACGCGCCTTCTCCGGCCACGAAAATTGATATTGGCGGAGGCCAGTTGGTATCCCCGAGCTTTATGACCAACAACTCGACGGTTAATTACACCTTCAGTGGCGACGGCTCCATCAGCGGCGGCGCCAGCGTAGTCAAGATGGGCAGCGGCACCTTAACCATCAGCAACGCCGACAGCTACACCGGCCCGACCACGATTTCCGGGGGCACGCTCCTGGCCGCCTCGGCCACCGCGCTGGGTGCGACCAACGGCGCCGTCACCATCACCAACGGCGGCACGCTCGATGTGGGCTTCCACCTCGGCGGCAAGCCGGTCTTCGTCTCCGGCGCCGGCGTGGGCGGTAACGGG
>DATKNZ010000376.1:0-3966 GCA_035541055.1 Candidatus Acidiferrum sp.
TCCCTATGCACGCCGGTACCTCACCGTAGTACCTCTAATAGCCTATTAGAGGTACTACGGTGAGGTACCGGCGTGCATAGGGAGAGGTCAGGGATGGGTAGCGGCGGGAACAGAGGGCGCATCGGATGAATCTTGCGAGCATCCTGGGTTTGGTAGGGACGCCTCGCCGAGGCGTCCGTTTCCGGCGTACCCGGACGGCTCGGCGAGGCGTCCCTACCAATGCTCAGATACACCCGAGCGCGTCAGGCCGGAATCTGCTGACTTGACCATCTCGCGGGCGATGGCGTCCAATGCAACGAGGTTTGATGGACAGACACGACTCTGACCGCTCGGCGCGCTTTGTAACGGACCGGCTGCCCTGGGTGCTGGCGGTGGCGATGTTCGGGGTTTATGCCGCTACGCTGAACCACTGGGTGACGTTGGAGAGCCTGCGGTTGGTGGGGCGTGTCAGCGGGCTGAACTGGCGGCAGGAGTTGGTCGGGCCGGTCACGTTCCTGGTGACCTATCCATTGGGCTGGCTGCCACAGCCGTGGGTGCCTGCGGCACTGAACATCTTCACCGCTGTTTGCGCGGCCGGCAGTTTGGGCCTGCTCGCCCGCTCGGTGGCGCTGCTGCCGCACGACCGCACCCACGCCGAGCGCCGGCGGCTGCGCAGCAGTGTGCCGTATTTGACCATCCGCACTGCGTGGCTGCCGCCGGCCTTCGCGGTGGTCGTCTGCGGGTGCCAACTGACCTTCTGGGGACAGGCCGTCGCGGCCACGGGGGAGATGCTCGACCTGCTGCTGTTCGCGGCGCTGGTGTGGTGCCTGGTGCAGTTCCGGGCGCGGCAGGAGGGCCGCTGGTTGTTAGGGTTCGGAGGACTGTACGGCTTGGCGGCAGCCAACAATTGGGCGATGGTCGCCTTCGGGCCAGCCTTCCTGGCGGCGGTGCTCTGGATGGCTTTTCACCCGTTGAAGCGGAGGGTGATTGAAGAGCGATGGAAGGCGCTGCGGGCCGCCGGGGCCGGGCGCTGGGGGCGTCTGCTCGCCTTGCTCTCGTGGGTGCTTGACCTCCGCCTGCTGATCCGAGTGGCGCTGTGTGGGCTGAGCGGGTTCGCGCTGGTCTTCCTGTTGCCGTTGCTGGCCAGCCTGCCGGGGCCGCGGCACCTGGATTTCTGGCCCGCTCTGCGCGTGAATGTGGCGGCCTATGCCAGCCGGCTGCTTCATTTCCAGAAGTATGAGGTGCTCGTCGCGTGCCTGATCTCCCTTGTCCCCGTGCTGTTTATGGGCATTCGGTGGCGCCGCTCGCGGGAGGAGGAGGACCGGGTGATGAAGAACGTGGGCGACGGCTTTCTCCACCTCGTGCAGGGGTTCTTTCTGGTGATGTGCCTGTGGACCCTGCTGGACTCGCCGTTCAGTCCGCGGGGCCTGAAACTCGGGGCGCCGGGCCTGCCGTTGTATTACTTGAGCGCGCTGAGCGTGGGCTATTTCAGCGGCTGCTTCCTGCTGGTCTTTGGTCGGACGCGCTCGCCGCCGCCGATGCGCTACGTCAACCGCCTGCTGGCGGCGTGCGTTTGGCTGCTGGCTGTGGGGACGCCGGCCCTGTTGCTGTGCAAGAACCTGCCTACGCTCCTGCGCGGCCGGACCAGCCCGCTGGCGGGCTATATGTCGCGACTGCGGCAATCGCTCCCTCCGGAGGCTGCGGTGGTGCTGAGCGACGATCCGTTCCGGCTGCTGTGCCTGGAGATGGCGCTGGCGAGGTCGGGGGACGGGGCGGAATACCTGCCCATTGACACGAGCCTGCTGTCGCGAGGGCTGCCGTATTTGCAGTTTCTCCAACAGCAGCACCCCGGCATCCGCCTTGGCGGCGAAGGGAAGAACGATTTGGCAGAGTTGGCCAACCCGCGGGCGCTGCAGGAACGCCTGGGCGACCTGGCACGGGAAGGCCGGGTCTTCTATCTGCACCCCGGATTTGGCGCGCTGCTGATAGCGCTGCGCGCCTCCCCGCGCGGCCTGGCTTGCCAGCTCAAGCCCCGCGGCACGAACCGAACTGAGGCCGTCGCGATGTCCCCGGCGGAACTGGAGGAGAACCGGGCTTTCTGGGCGAAGGCGCAGCGGGAGGAATTGGCGGAGCTGCTCAGGCGCATCCAGGCCCCGCCGCCGGTCCGCCCGGCATTTGTGCGGCAGTTCCTGAATCGGATTCATGTCCTGCCGGGGGCAGATTTCGAAGCGGCCGGCGTGGGCGCGCTGTATTCGGCCGGGCTCGACTGCTGGGGGGTCGAGCTGCAGCGGCAGGGCCTGTTGGCCGAAGCCCGGCAATGCTTTGAGTCGGCACTGGCGCTGAGCCCCGAGAATGCGGCGGCGCAACTCAACCTGGAAGCCAACAGGACGCTACAGGCGCGCGGGGCGCCCGCCGTCCAGTCCTCGGCGGAGGTGGAGGCCCGGTTGGGCGGAGCGCGGCATTGGGAGCAGGTGCTGGTAGCCTTCGGCCCCCTGGACGAGGCGAACTGCTGCTTCCACCTCGGGAACTATCTGGTCAAGGCCTCCCTCTACGGGCAGGCGGTGGAGCAGTTCCAGCGCGTCCGGGCCCTGGCGCCGGGTTACCCGGAGCTTGGGCCGGCGCTGGCCCAGGCGCAACTCAAGCATGGCGACTCCGGCCAGGCGCTGGCGGTGGCGCAGGAGATGCTCCGGAAGAATCCGCAGGACGCCGAGGCGCTGCTGGTCAAAGGGTTGGCGCTGTTTGAAACGGGCGATTACGCGGGGGCGATCCCGCCGCTTACGGAGGTGCTAAGCCTGCAAAGCACCAACCAGCCGGCCAGGTTGTATCGCGCCTGGTCATACTGGAAGCTGAACCGGCTGGACGAGGCGCGCCAGGATTACGAGACGGTTCTCCACGCCAGTCCATCAGAGTATAGGGCGCTCTACGCCCTGGCCGATATCGCCTACCGCAGCAATGATACCGCCTCCGCCGTCCGGGACTGCGAACAGTATTTGGCCTGCGCGCCGCCGAACCTGCCGGAGACCCTCGAGATCAAAGACCGCCTTAGGGAGCTGAAGGCACGCTCCCCCTGACATGCCTTAGCGCTCCCGCTACGGCAGCCAGAGGCTCATCACGTAGCGGTAGCTGGGGCCGTCGTTCCCGATGTTGGCCCAAAGGGTCGCATTGAACGCGTAGGGAAGCTGCGCGGCGCTCTGCCACTTCACATGGGTGTCTCCGAACATCGCGTTGATGCCCGCCACGCCGTTCACCCGGTGAGGGATGTCATCCAGGGTGTGGACCAGGTCGGTCACCATGCTCTTGGACTGGTCCACGCTGGGCTGCTTGAGCGGCACCAGCAGCGACCAATCCTTGGCTGGAGATGTGTTGTCGTAGGTCACCGCCGGCAGCTTCTTTGAGCCCACGCCGGCCGGCACGGAGACCGTTTCCAGGGTCGTGGCCTGGGGGAAATAGCTGTAGCCGGAGCGGACGTTGTCGTCGGTGGCCGCGGCCCCGAAAGGCCAGGGCTGGGTGGTGCTGACAAAGTGCTCGTAGGTGTAGCTGTCCGAGGCGCCTTTCTTGTTGCTGGGGCAGTAGAAGACCTTTGGGTCGGGGATGGCCTTGGAGGACCACAGCGACCCCAGGTCGTAGGGCCCCATCGTGATAGTGGTGGGCGGCGAGACCCGCATCATCTCGTAGGGATACCACGAGTTGGCGTCCTTGAACTTGACGGCGGGGAGGACCCCGTTGTCGTCGTTATACATGACGATGCCGACGCCAATCTGCTTGAGGTTGCTGGCGCAGTTCACGCGGAGGGCCTTTTCCTTGGCCCGGCTCAAGGCCGGAAGCAGCAGGGCGGCCAGGATGGCAATGATCGCGATCACCACGAGCAGTTCGATGAGAGTGAAGCCTCCGCTCCTCCGGATTCGGCAACCGGCAAGGAAGCTGCGTGTCGCTTTGGCTGGTGTCATGTCACAACTAGGACCGATGCCGCATTATCTGTACCAGAAA
>DATKNZ010000377.1:0-20732 GCA_035541055.1 Candidatus Acidiferrum sp.
CGCCGCCGGGCGTCGTCTGGCATCGCAGGGGCTGACAAGCAAGGTCAGGGTTCTAACGTTAAAGCCGAAGGCGCGACAAGTAACAGATCTGCAGGACATGTAACAGATTCTGTGGACCTATAAGGGGTGAGAGCAAACGACTGCGGCATACGGAGCGCGGAACGGGCGGCTGAGAAGCTCTTGCAGCAGCAACAGTCGGCGTGTGACTATTCAGCGAGTTCCCCTCAGAGCATGCCGATATGGCGCTGAAGGTGTTCTTTGTCATGGCGTTGCTGCTATTAGCAGGTGGGTTGGCTGCCGGGTCAGTTCAGCGCGATGCCGCGGCGGACATAGGTCGGGACGTCGAGGTCCTCGCCTTTGTGAATGGTGGGCTCGCTCTTGTCGAAGCGGCCCTTGGAGATGATTTCCAGCGGCAACTGGCCCTGGAACATGCGCGAGGCGCTTTTCCGTCCGCGCGGGGGGCGGCCCGTTTGGCGGGAGAGAAGCTGCTCGACTTGCTCGGGCGGGAGCGTTGGGGCAGGGGGGACAAACCGCGAGCCCGGACGAGCGCTGGACTCGGTGTTCAGGAGCTGGGTGCTGAGCGGCTCAGGGCCGGCAGCGGGGCTCTCCGCTTCGGCGGAAGCCGGGGCGGTCCGGCGGGCGGCAATGAGCGTCACTGCCAGGCGGTCGCGGCAGGCTTCATCCAGCGCCGCGCCCATTACTACCTGCGTGTGCTCGCATTGGCGGTTGATCTGCTCCATCACGCGGTTGACTTCGGCCATCGTCAGGTCCGGCCCGCCCAGGAGGCTGACGAGGACGGCGTCGGAGTCGGCAAGCACCTGCCCGCCGTCCAGCATGGGGTGGGCGAGCAGCTTGTCCATGACCTCGCGCGAGCGGGTTGGCCCCATAGCCTCGGCGACGGCGAAGGCGCTCTCGACGTGGCGGTCGCGCAGCAGAGCGGCGACGTCGGCGAAATGAATCTCGATCAGGCCGGCGTGGGTCAGCAGGCGCCAGAGGCCGCGCACGGCGTCCGCCAGAAGTTGCGCGGTGATGTTGAACGTGTCCACCACGCTGGTGTTTTCGTCAATGAACTTGAAAACCTTCTGGTTGGGCAGGCAGACGACGCCGTCGGCGGCGGCTTTGAGCGTGTCGAGGCCGTGCTGGGCGATGCGCTGCCGGCGGACGCCTTCACAGGCGAAGGGCAGGGTCACAAAGCCCAGGACCAGCGCGCCGGCTTCCTTGGCCGCGCGGGCGAGCACCGGGCTGATGCCTGTGCCGGCGCCCCCGCCCAGGCCCGCCAGGATGAAGATGACGTCGGCGCCCTGGCAGAGTTCCTTGAGTTGGGCGGTCTGTTCTTCGGCCAGCGCGCGCCCGCGTTCGGGATCGCCCCCGGTGCCCAGTCCGCGCAGGAGCCGCGTCTCCAGGTTCACCTCCTGCATCGGCGCGGAAGCGGCAGCGGGCCGCCCACTGGCGTTGACGGCGATGAAGGCGGCGCCGGCCAGACCGCCCTGGGCGAGGAGGCCGAGGACGCCGGCGCCGGCATTGCCGACGCCGAACACCTTGACCGAGAGGCTCTTCTTCTGGCTGGCGGCGGCTTGAACTGGAGCGGTGGTAGTCATGGGAGGAATGGCGGGCTAAGCGCGTTTGAAGAATTGGTTCCAGGTGTTCTTGATCACGGTGGCCGGCGATGGCCTTGCGGCGCGTTTGCGCTGCTGGAACGAGCCAAACTTAACCAGGCCAATGGCGGCGGCGAACTCAGGCTGATCGAGGGCGGACTTGAGACCGCTGATGGAATTGGTCTTGCCGATCGAGGCGGGCATTTCGAGCACCTGCTCGGCGAGTTGGGCGATCTGCGGGATACGGGCCCCGCCGCCGCACAGGAACACCCCGGCCCGCGCATACCCGAGCGCGCCCGCCTGGTCGAGGTCCTGGGCAATGAGCTGAAAGATCTCCTCCAGGCGCACCGACATGATGCGCTGCAGGTGTTCGAGGTTGACCGGCTTGAGCGGCAGGCCGATCTCGCTGGTCGCATTGAGTGTCTGGCCTTTCACCGAGTCCTGCACCATGGCCGAGCCCTGGTCCACCTTGAGCTGCTCGGCGCGGCTCAGCGAGATCTTCAGGCCATACGCCAAGTCGTTCGAAACGTGATCGCCTCCCACTGCCAGCACCCCCGTGTGTTTGATGATGCCGTCGGCATAGACCACGTACTCGGTCGTGCCCCCGCCCATGTCTATCACGATGGAGCCGAGTTCCTTCTGTTCGCTGGTCAGCAGGCTGAGGGAGGAGGCCAGGCCGGTGAAGACAATCTCGTCAACCTGAAGCTGCAGCCCTTTAACCGTGCGGATGGCGTTCTGGAAGCGGTTGCGGCTGCCGTGAACGACGTGGACGTCCACCTCGACGCGCGTGCCCAGCATTCCCACCGGGTTGGAAATGCTATCCTGGCCATCCACGAGGAAGTGCTGCCGGATGGCGTGGACGACGTGGTTCTCGTTGGGCAGGTTGATGGTCTTGGCGTTCTTGATTACATCCTGCACGTCCTCTTCCGTGATCTCGCGGTCGGAGGAGGCGACGGTGTGCACGCCACGATTGTTGAAGCCTCGGACGTGGCCGCCGGTGACGCCCAGGTAAACGCTGCGGATTTCGACGTCGGCCATTTGCTCGGCCTCGACGATGGCCTGGCGGACATCCTCCTCGGCGGTGGCGGGGTCGGAGATTTCGCCCTTGCGGACGCCGCGGGAGCGCGCCTGGCCGAGGCCGACAATGTTCAGGACGCCGTCGGCGCTGAGTTCGCCCACGACGGCGCAAACCTTGGAGGTGCCGATTTCCAAGCCAACGATGATCGAGGAGGGATCAAACATGTTTCTTCCGGGTGCGCGGGGGTTTGGCAGGTTTCGGAGGGTCGAGCGGCAGCGCGCTGGCTTCGAGCCAGCGCACGGGGACGTTATTGGTCACGGCGAGGTCCAGCGCGGCGATGTCCTTGCTGAGCCGGCGGCCCATGTCGGCGATGTCATGCCAGCGGCGGAGCTGCTGGTCGAGATCGTCCAGGCCGAAGGTGATTTCGCCCCCCTGGTCCGTGGTGACCAGCAGGGTGTCCCGGGCGGAGACGTCCACGCGTTTCAAGTCGGCCAGCCCGGCCATCGGGGACTCCTCGAAGGCGACGATGAGCTGGAGGGCGGCCTGCACCTGGGGGGACTGGATGCGCCGGCCCGGCTCCACCTGCGAGGGGTCGAGACCGTCCACCAGCGGCAAGGGGTCCGCCGGCTGCGTGTTCAGAGGGGCGGCGCGCTGGCGCGGGTCCAGTGGCGGCATGACCCATCCGGCGGCGTCCAGGTGGTAGCTCACCAGTTCCGGGGCGGCGCCGGGCCGGGGGCGGAAGACATTGACCTGCGCCACGGGGTCGCGCTCGATCACCTGGATGCGCAACGTGTGCGGCAGGATGCGCTCGACCGAGGCGAACTGGATGGCCGGCACCAATTCCAAGTCCCGCTTCACGCGCGCCAGATCAAGCGCCAACAGGTTTTCTTCGAGCCGGACTCCCGCCCAGCGCTTGAGCTGGTCGGTGGAGATGACACCGTCGGTCTGCACCTGCAGTTCCTTCAGGGCGAAGGCCGGGTTTTCATAGACCAACTCGTCCAGCGCCCAGCCGCCGATGCGGTAGGCAAGGTAGATGCCGAACCCGATGCCGAACAGGCCGCCCAACGCAAGCGCCAGCCGGCGCGACCTCTTGGCCCGGACCTGGCTGGAACGCAGCTTCACGTCCAGGACGTGCTCGCGTCCCACGCGGCGGTTTCGGGGTTGGCGTTTGAACCACATCGTTCAGCCGGAGACAGCGCGCGCGCGGCGGCGCAGCGCCATGTCCACCATCTTCTGGCACAGCTCGGCGTAGCCGATGCCGGCGGCGGCGGCTGCCTTGGGCAACAGGCTGCTGTCGGTCATGCCCGGCAACGTGTTGATTTCGAGCACGACCGGTTCCCCGCCAGGCTTCACGATCACGTCCACACGAGAGTAGTCCCGGCCGCCGATGGCCCGGAAGGCGCCCAGCCCGGCTTCCTGCACTCGCGCCGTGGTCGCCTTGTCGAAGGGGGCGGGGCACAGGTACTCGGTCGTGCCCGCCGTGTATTTTGTCGCGTAATCATAAATGCCGGTCTTGGGCCGGACCTCGACCAGCGGCAACGGCTTGTCGTCGAGGATGCCGACCGTGCATTCGCGGCCCGTGATTTTCTCCTCCATCAGGACCTGCGAGTCGAAGCGCATGGATTCGGCCAGGGCCTTGCTCCAGTCCGAGACACGGTCGACGAATTGGAGGCCGACGCTCGAGCCCTGCCGGACCGGCTTAAGGACGACCGGCGGGTTCCAGCCCATGGGCCAGCTCGCCTCGGGCGAGTCGAGCAGGATAAAGCGCGCGGTGGGCACGCCGGCGGCCACGCAGCGCTGCTTGGTGAGGTGCTTGTCAAAGCCGATGCGGCTGGCCTCGGCGTCGCAGCCCGTGTAGGGCACGCCCAGCTCCTCGAGCCGGCGTTGCACGGTGCCGTCTTCGCCGTACGTGCCGTGCAGCGCGAGGAAGACCACGTCGGTGCCCGGGGGCAGCTCCCAGTTCTCGTGGTTCGGGTCCACTTCGCTCACGTCGTGGCCGAGCGAGCGCAGCGCCTTCGCCACGCCGGCGCCGGACCGCAGGGACACTTCGCGCTCGGCGCTCGGGCCGCCGAGCATCACGGTAACCTTCAACTTCTCCAGGTGGCTCTTCATGCTTCGCCGATGACCTCAACTTCGGGTTCCAATTCGATGCCGCGCTCGCGCCGGGCCCGCTCACGGATGATCTCAATGAGCTGCAGAATATCGCGCGCGGTCGCCCCGCCGTCGTTCACGATGAAGTTGCCGTGCTCGCTCGAGACGACGGCCCCGCCGACACGGGTGCCTTTAAGGCCCAGTTCGTCAATGAGCTTGCCGGCGGGGACGGTGGCAGGGTTGCGGAACATGCACCCGGCGCTCGGGGCGGCCGGCTGCGATTGCCAGCGTTTCTGGCTGAATTCGTTCATGCGCTGCTCGATGGTTTCCCGCGTGCCGGCACGCCCGCGCAGCACCGCCCCCAGGGCGACGTGGGTCCGCAGCATCGGGCAGGACCGATAGGCAGCCGGGACATCCTTCGCCGCCAGCTCATGCGCCTGCCCCTCGTAGTCCATGAGCCGGACCGATTCCACGACCTGGAAGGTCGCGCTGCCCATCGCACCCGCGTTCATCCGCAAGGCGCCGCCCAGGCTGCCGGGAATGCCTTCGAGGAACTCCAGCCCGGCCACGGCGTGCCGCCTGGCCTCGACCGCAATCCCTTTGAGCCGCGCCCCGGCGCCGCAGCGCAGCCGCTCACCCGAGACCTCGATCCGGCTGAAGTGCGCGTGCGCCAGGCAAATCACGACGCCGCGGAAGCCGCCGTCCTTGACCAGCAGGTTCGAGCCGCGGCCCAGCACAAAGACCGGCAGCCCCTGCCCGCGGCAATACCTGAGGACCGCCGCCAGGTCCGCTTCCGACGCCGGCTCGACGTAAATGTCCGCCGGGCCGCCCACGCGCAGGGTCGTGCGCTTGGCCAAAGGTTCGTCCGGGCGGATCAGCGTTCCGGCCGAGACATGCCGGGCCAAATCATCGGCGGCTGTCCTCCCGGGTTGGCGCGCGCGATTCTCAGTGGCGGCGGGAGGCGTCATGCGGTCAAAGCCTGGGCGATCCTTTCTGCCGCTTCCGGGTTATGCCATTGAGCCAGGGCGGCCTGCATGTGTTCGCGCACGCTGGGCTTCTCGATCAGGTCCCAGAGCAGGTCGGCCAGCAACTCGCCCGTGGCGCTCTTTTGTTCGAGCAACCGCGCGGCGCCGCTCGCTTCGAAGGCGCGCGCGTTGTGGAACTGGTGATTGCCGGTAGCCGACGGATAGGGAATGAGCACCGCCGGCAGGCGCATGGCGGCCAGTTCGGCGAGCGAGGAGGCCCCCGAGCGCGAGACCGCAGCCGTGGCCGCGCCCAGCGCCAGTTCCATCTGTTCGAGGAACGGCAGGACCACCGCTTTCAGCGGCGTGCCGGCATAGGCCTGGCTCACCTTCTGCGCGTCGCGACTGCCCGTCAGATGGACCCACTGCAAGTCAGGGGTGCGCTGGGCAAATAATGGGAGGGACTGGACGACCAGGTCATTGATCGCCGAGGCGCCCTGGCTGCCGCCCATGACCAGCAAGACGGGCCGCGCGGGATCGAGCCCCAGCGCGGTGCGGCAGCCCGCCGGGTCCGCAGGATGGAATTGCGGCCGTACCGGCGTGCCGGTGACCGTCACCCGGCGGTTGTGCAAGCGGCCCGCGGCGGAGGGGAACCCGACAAAGGCTTCGTGCACGCCCCAGGAGAGCCAGCGGTTCGCGCGCCCGGGAATGGTGTTGGACTCGTGCAGGAATGTCCGGGCGCCGGACCTTCGCGCCGCGAGAATGGGCGAAGCGCTGGTGAAACCGCCCATCGCCAGCGCGGCCTGGGGCGGACGGGCCTGAAAGAGCTTCCTCGCGGCGCGGAACGAACGCAGGAAGCCTCGAAGGAAGGCGAATTCGCGTCCGCGCGTCAGGCCGATTGCGGGCAGCACGCAGATCTCCATGCCGGAGACATGCTCGACGGCCTGTTGATCCACTTCCTTGTGTGAGATGGCCAGCATGACCCGGCAGCCGCGGCGGACCAGGGCTTCGGCTATGGCCAGTCCCGGGAACAGGTGACCCCCGGTTCCGCCACAAGCGATAACCACCCGGGGTGCGGTTGGCGCGGCGGCGGTCATATCCGGGCGGTGCCCACGGCTCCACTAGCAGGTGCTCGGCGCCTGAATGGGTTGGCATCATGGAAGTCGTCGCGGCGGGGCGGCAAGTCGGCTTCGGCTTCGGTGGCGCGCCCGTGGCGGGCGATGCTCAGCAGCAGCCCCACGCTCGCGAGCGTGATCAGCAGGTTTGACCCGCCATAGCTGATGAACGGCAGCGGCAGCCCTTTGTTGGGCAACATGCTCGTGACCACGCCCATGTTGATGAAGGCTTGCAAGCTGATGAGGAAGGTGATGCCGGTCCCCAGCAACAGGCCGAACGTGTCGCAGGCGTGGTTTGCGATGCAGATGCCGCAAAACAGGATGGCGGCGAAAGCCAGCACGACCAGCACGGTGGCGATCAGGCCTAGCTCCTCGCCGATAATCGAGAAGATGAAGTCCGTGTGGTGCTCGGGCACCCAGCCCAGCTTCTGAAGGCCGTCGCCGAGGCCCTTGCCCGTGACGCCGCCGCTGCCGAGCGCGACCATGGCCTCGTAAGCCTGCATGCCCTTGCCCTGCCGGGTTTCCTCAACGTGCAGCCACGAATAGATGCGCCCCGAGCGCATCGGGTTGTGGTAAATAAAGAGGCCGACACACAGCGCGGCCAGGAGCACTGGCGGCAGGAAATACCTCAGGCGAATGCCGGCGGCCACCAGCATCACGCCGCACACTGTGGCGAGCACCAGCCCGTTGCCCACATCGGGCTCTTTGAACAGCAGGCCCGCGGCCAGACCGATCAGCAGGCCGGGAATGACGATGCCGCGAAATATCGTGGGCATCTGCCTCTGAAACCGCTCGCCGTACCACGCCAGCGCGATCATGACGGCGAGCTTGGCAAACTCGGAAGGCTGGAAGCTCAAGCCGCCGAAGCTGAACCAGCGTCGGGCGTGGCCTCGCACGGCCCCGACGTGCTTGTCCAACACCAGCACCAGCATCAGCAGGGCGAGCCCGAGCAGCACCCACCAGTATCTCTTGAGCAGGCGGTAATCGAATGCCGTGGCCAGGATGCAGGCGGCCACGCCCAGCACGCCCCAGATCAATTGCATGAACAGGTAGTGAGGGCCTACCTGGGCGCTGCTGGAGCTGTAGAGCATTACCATGCCCAACGCCAGCAGCGAGGCCACGCAACAGACCAGTATCGTAACGGCTACTCTCATGGGCGAAAGCACACGCCGTCCGCCGGGCCGGGGTCGCCCGGGCGTCCGGTCACGGCCTTAGTGCGAGGACGGAGCCGCAGGCGGCGCGCCGGTGGCTGCGCCGGACATCGGCTCGGTCGTCGGCGTTGTCGTGCCCGCCGGGGCGGACGCCTTGGCCGGGATCTTTAGCTTCTGGCCGACCGTGATGCGGTCGGTCTTCAAGCTGTTGGCGGAGCGAATGGCCTTCACCGTTGTCCCGTGCTCCTTGGCAATCTTGCCCAGGTTGTCGCCCGATTTCACGGTGTAGGTCTGCTCACCGCCGGTCGCGGCGGGCTCCGGGGCGGCGCTCGTTGCTGCGCCGGTCGCCGCGGCAGCCCCGGCTCCCGCAGGGATTTGAATCTTCTGCCCAATCTTCAGCTTGGCAGGATCAACGCCCGGGTTCGCGGCTTCGATGGCTTTGACCGAGACATGGAACTTCTTGGCCAGCTTCCCGAACGTGTCGCCCTTGGCGATACTGTACTCGGTGCCGGTGGCCGGCGGTGCCGGAGGCGGCGTCGGCTCGGGCGGTGCCGCGTTGGTGACCGGGGGCGCCGGCTCGGTCGGGGCCGGGGCCGGGTTGGTCGCCGTAACCGTCGTGTTGGTGTTGGTCGGCTCGGCAAAAGTCGGCGGAGGGTTGGTCGCTTCCTGCGTCGCCGGCGGAGTCTCAGGCGGCTTCTGGCAACCTTGCATCAGCAACGACATCAGCACCACGCCGTGAATGGACAGGCCGACAAAGACGGCGATCATGACACGGGTGCGGCCTTTGTTCTTCGGTTCCAGGAAGGAACCCTGCGGGACGAGCGGACTTTGGTTGTTCATATTCAAATGACGCTTCAGCGTCTGTTCTTGAGGCATTATTCTGGTTTAATTGCTTGTGCTGCGTGGCTTTCCCTCAAAAAGCCTCGCAGCAAATTCTTCTTATCAACTGGGCCGGCCTTCATAGTGCGTACCCATGTATGTGGGGGGTGCGCTCGGCTGCACCCCTACCTATTGATTTCACCGCTCGGCCAAAGCCCGCACGCTGCAAGTGACAGGTGCGAAACCGATCCGGGCTCGAAAAAGCCGGTGAAAGCAAAACTACGTCGCCTGGAGCCGCCTTTCTCGCAGCTCTGGACGCCACTTCTAACAACGAGCCGCCCCTGGCGCAAGGGCGAAAAGGCACGTGACTTGTCAAAACCATACAGCTACCGAATCTTCAGCGTGCTCAAGGCAACAACCGCACAGAGCAGGCACAGGATGTAAAAGCGCATCACCACCTGGGATTCATACCATCCCTTCTTCTCGAAATGGTGGTGAATGGGCGCCATGAGGAAGATGCGCCGCCCGGTGCCATAACGCAGGCGGGTGTAGCGGAACCAGCCCGTTTGCAACATGACCGAGAGCGCCTCCAAAACGAATACGCCGCCCGCGATGACCAACACCAGCGGCTGGTGGATCAGGATGGCGATAATGCCCAGCGCGCCGCCCAGCGCCAGCGAGCCGGTGTCGCCCATGAATACCTGTGCCGGATGGCAATTGAACCAGAGGAAGCCCAGGCCGGCGCCGATCATCGCCGCGCAAAAGACGGTCAATTCGCCGGCGCCCACCACGTGCGGAATCTGCAGGTAGGCTGAGGCTGTCCGGTTTCCAGCCAGGTAGGTCAGGACTACGAACACAAATGAGACAATCAGCGTGCACCCGATGGCCAGGCCATCGAGGCCGTCGGTGAGGTTCACAGCATTAGAGCTGCCAACAATGGTCAGCACCGTGAGGCCGAGCCCCACGAGGCCGGCGCCGGTAGCCACCGGGAACTTGTAGAACGGCACCATGATGTCCGTGATCAGGTTGCGCGTGGAAGGCCGGTTCCACAGGTAGATTCCGATGAACAGCGCAAGGCCGGCCTGCACGGACAGCTTGACTGCCGAGCGCACGCCCCCGGCGTTTTGCCGAAGGATCTTCGAGTAATCGTCATAGAACCCCAGCCCGGTGAGCACGACCACCGACAGCAGCGTCAACTCGATGAGCGTGTTCCACTGTGCCCAGAGCAGGGTGGTCAGGTTCAGCGCCACGACGATCAGGATGCCGCCCATCGTGGGGGTGCCCTTCTTGCTGAGGAGGCGGGCCGAGATGCTGCTGGCCTCTTCGGCCTTATCGGCATACTCCTGGCCGAACTTCAACCGCTTGAGCCAGGCGATCATGCTCGGCCCGAGCCACCAGCTCAAGGCGAGGGCCGTCACGGCGGCGCCCGCCGAACGAAAGGTGATATAACTGAAGAGCCGCAACGCCGAAAGCCGGTGGGCCCAGGGCGTTCCCGCAGATGCATCCAACAGATACTGGCTCAAATAATACAACATCGCTCTTTCTTCAATGCCTCAGCGCCGCGCAGCAGCTCGGCAATCCGTTCCAGCCGCATGACGCGAGAAGCCTTCAAGAGTAGCAGATCGCCTGATCGAACAAAGCTCTTTACCGCGGGCGCCGCGGTCTCGACATCCGGGAACTCCAGCACGCGAGTCAAGCCGGCGGCGCGGGCCGCGCGCGCCATCATGGCGGCGAGCTTGCCCACCGCAAACAACTGGCCGACGCCCAGTTCGGCGGCGGCGCGTCCCACCTCCTCGTGCGCCGACTCGGTGTGGCGGCCCAGCTCCGCCATGTCGCCCAGCACGGCTACGCGCCGTCCCTTGCAGGGCAGCTCGCGCAAAGTCTCTAAGGCAGCGCGGACGGAGTCGGCATTGGCGTTGTAGGCATCGTCCAGCACGCGCACGCCGCTCGCTTCCCACAACTGCATTCGCATTTTGGCGGGCTCGCACTTGGCCAGGCCCTTGGCGATCTGGTCCCGGCTCAGGCCCAGTTCCGCCCCGAGCGCCACCGCAAAAAGGGCATTCGTGACCTGGTGCCGCCCGATCAGCTTGATCCGGTACTCGCCCGAGAAGGCCGCCTCGGGCGCCTCCACGTGAAAGGCCACACCTTGCTTGCCCACGCGTAAAGCGCGGGCGCGCCAGTCCGCGCCGATCCGCACGACCGTCGCCCGCGTGCGCCCGGCAATCGCGTCGGACCACTCGTCGGCGCCATTGACGAAGAGCTTGCCGCCGGCGGGGAGCAGTTCCGCGAGCTGGCCTTCTTCCTGCGCCACGCCCGCCACGTCCCCAAAGAACTCCAGGTGCTCGCGTCCGATGCAAGTGAGCACGCCGTACGCTGGCCGCGCCATCTGCACCAGCGGCGCCAGCTCGCCGGGATGGTTGGTCCCGATCTCCACCACCGCCGCTTGGTGCGACCTCTCCAGGCGCAAGAGGGTCAGCGGCACGCCAATGTCGTTGTTGTAGCTGGCTTCGCTGGAAACCGTTGAGAGCTTCTGCCGGAGCACCGCCGCCACCAGCTCCTTGGTCGTGGTCTTGCCGTTCGACCCGCACACGGCAATCATCGCCAGATCAAAATCTTTGCGGTATGCCGCAGCCAATCGGCCCAGCGCCGCGCGCGTATTAGACACCGCAACAACCGCGCAATCGCCCAGCCCCGCGGGCCGCCGGGCGCGCTCGACGACGACCGCCGCCGCGCCCTTCCGGGCCACGTCTTCCACGAAGTCATGCCCATCGAAGCGTTCCCCTGGCAGCGCAAAGAATAAGTCGCCTGCCCGCACTTGGCGGGAGTCAGTGCACACCCGGCCCACGAGGGCCTCGGGCGAGCCGGCCGATAGCTCCCCACCGGTTGCCTCGGCGATGAATCCTAGTGTGCGTGGTTCCATGCCGATGGGGCGGTCTATTGCGTCTTAGGGTTCACGAGTTCACCGTCATTGAGAGCGCGCCGAGGCGGTTTTGACCGATCGCGGGTCCAGCACGGGCACCGGGGTTTCGGGCACCGCAGGGGCCTCGCCATCGTCGGGCGGGATGTTGAGGTAGTTCGCCGTCTTTTCGGCGATTTGCCGGAACACCGGGCCAACGATCTGGCCTCCGTAATAGCCGTGCTTCGGCTCGTCCATGCTGATTGCGATGCAAATCTCCGGATGGTCGGCGGGGAAGAACCCGATGAAAGACGCGAAATATTTGCCATGAGCCAATTGGCCGTTCTCGAACTTCTGCGCGGTGCCCGTCTTTCCCGCCACCGTGTAATGGTCCAGCCGAGCTTTGGGCGCTGTGCCGTCCGGTAAAACGACCGTCTTGAGGGCCTCGACCATGAGCTTGGCCGCCGGCTCGCTGATCACCTGCCGCACCTTCTGCGGATAGTATTTCGCCAGCACGTTGTGGTCGCGGTCCTCCAAACGGTCCACCAGCATGGGGGCCATGAGCATTCCCTTGTTGGCGATGGCGCACATGGCCATCATCATTTGCAAGCGCGTCACCGCGATACCTTGCCCCATCGGAATCTGCGCTATGGACACCTTGTACCAGTCCTTCAGCGGGTGCACGATGCCGGGCATCTCGCCCTGCAAGGGAATGCCCGTGCGCGTGCCGAACCCATAGTTGCGGATGTAATCGTAGAGCCGCGCCGGGCCCATCTTGATGCCGACCTTGGCGGCGCCGATGTTCGACGAGTGCGTGATGATCTGCTCCACGGAAAGCACGCCATACGATTCGTGGTCGTGCAGGACGCGGCCCGCAAAGTGAAAATGCCCGTTCTCGCAGTCAAAGGTGTCGCTTAACTGCACCGTGCCGTCATTCAGCGCGCCGGAGATGACCACGATCTTGAACACCGAGCCGGGCTCGGCGACGTCGGTAATGACCCGGTTGCGGCGCGCCTCGGCCGGGAACGCGCCCGGGTTGTTCGGGTCGAAGTTGGGCAGCGTCGCCATCGCCAGGATCTCGCCGGTGCGCGGGCGGATCGCGATGCCCGAGATGCTGATGGGTGAGTGGACCTCCATCGCCTCAGCCAGCCCGGTCTCCACGATGTTCTGGACCACCGAATCAATGGTCAGCACCACGTTCATACCATCATGCGGCTCGACGTCCTGCTCGCGCCGGGAGACGAGTTCGCGGTGCTGATGGTCGGTCTCGGCCACCCGCCAGCCGCGCACGCCGGCCAGCTTCGCATTCAAGACGCGTTCGATGCCGTCCTTGCCCACGGTCTCGAGGATGCGTTTGCCGTTGGCGACGGCCTCATCCATGCCGACGAACCCCAGGACATGCGCCGCCAGCTTCTGGTTGGGATACACCCGCTGCTGGTCATCCACGGTTTCCGTAAAAACCGACTTCTGCCGCACGTCAGCGTAAAAGGCTTTCTCCTTCTTCGGCAGCGGCTTCTCGTCCGCCACGAACGTGAGATTCGACATAGCGCCCTGGACCTTCTGCCAGGTCTCGACCGGCACCCTTCGCTTGAGCACGACGTAACGGTTGGTGGCCATCTGCCCGGTGGCGCTCTGGCGCACGCGTGGGGCCAGCCGGTCGCGCAGCTCGTTCTCGTTGAGCTGCAGCAAGGGCGCGAGCGCGCGCGCGACGATGGCCTCGTTGGTGCAGATGAGGGACGGATCGGCGCACACGGTCTTCACAAAGACACTCGTGGCCAGGAGGTTGCCTTTGGCGTCGAGGATGTCGCCGCGGCGTGGCTCGAGCAGGTACTCGTGCTGCGTGTTGCGCTGGGCCTTGAGCGCCAGCTCGTCATGGCGCAGGACCTGGAGGTCCACCAGCCGATAAGCCAGGGCGGCAAAGCCCATGCCCAGCAGCAGGACCAGCGTCATTAGTCTCTTATTTTGTGTCTTCTCGGCCATCTTAACCCGTCCAGCGGCAGGCTGGAGCACCCCGTTCTACTCTGCCAAAGCTGCCGGCCGCCCGCGGCGGTCGGTTCCTCATCCGACCGCGTCGCGGGCGGCGCCAAATCGTGCCTTGTTTTGCCTGCCGCCCGCGGCGATCGGTTCCTCATCCGACCGCGTCACGGGCGGCGGCAAAATAATCTCAAAGCTTCACGGCACGGTCGCGGTCTGCGCGCCGCGGGCGGCGTATTGCTGGCTCGCATGGGGCGCACCCGAGTCGCGGCTCGGCTCCGGCAGCCGCCAAACTTGCGTCGGGTCCGGCTGCACCAGGCCCAGGTTCAACTCTTTGATCCGCAGCTCCAGCGGCCCCGGCGAACGCATTGTGCCGAGCTGCTTGCGCAGCTTCTCGTTCTGGTCCACCAGCTCACGCAGGCGGACCTCGCGCTGCTTGATCTGGCGCCCCAGCCGGTAAATCTGGTCCTTTTGCCAGACGTAGCCCACGCCGGCGCCCCCGATCAGCAGACAGAGCAACAGCGCCTTGAGCGTCGGCCCAAAGCGAATCGCCGCTGACTCATGTTTTCGATTCCGCGCCATACGGTCTTCTGGCTCTCGCCATTCGTTAATGCTCTATCCGGCCGCGCCGGCCTTCTCCATCACGCGGAGCTGGGCGCTGCGGCTGCGGGCATTGGCCTCGAGCTCCGCCGCGCCAGGCGTGATGGCCTTGCGCTGCACCCATTTCAACTCGGGCGCGCGCGGTGTCCGCAACTCGGGCACATCCGTTCCTCCGGTGAATGTGTAATCCCGTGCCCGCGCGCGCCCAAAATCCTTCACGACGCGGTCTTCCGCGCCGTTAAAAGTGATCACGGCCAGCCGGCCACCGGGCCGCAGCACTCGCAGCGCCGCGGCCAGCCCGCTTCTCAAAGAACCTAGCTCGTCGTTCACAGCCATGCGCAGGGCCTGGAACACCCGCGTGGCCGGGTGCGCCTTCCGGCCCCGCCGGGGCGAGAGCCGCTCGATGAACTCCGCCAACTGCCGCGTCGTCTCGAACGGCCGCTCCTCGCGCGCTCTCGCGATCGCGCGCGCGATCCGCCGCGCGTCCCGCTCGCCACCCAGGTCCCAAAAGATCTTCGCCAGCTCATCGGGCCCCGCCGCGTTCACCAACTCCGCCGCCGTCAGCGGCTGCCGGCGGTCCATCCGCATGTCCAAGGGCCCGTCCTGCTGAAAGCTGAATCCGCGCTCAGCCACGTCCAACTGCGGCGAGCTGACTCCCAGGTCCAGGAGCACGCCGTCGCAACTGCCCTGCTCGATCCAGTCCGCCAATTCCGCATAGTTCGCCTGGCGCAGCTCGAACCGGCCCTGGAACTCGGCCAGCCGCCGCGCCGCCGCCTCAATCGCCGCGCCATCGCGATCGCAGCCGTACAACCACCCAGTCGGTGAACTCGCGGCCAAAATGGCTGCCGCGTGTCCACCCCCACCGAGGGTCCCGTCGGCGTAACGCCCCCCGGGCCTCGGCCTCAACGCGGCCAGGACCTCGGCCAGCATTACCGGAGTGTGGGTGAATTCTGGCACTGCGCATCGGTCCTTCCCGGCTCAGCTTTTGTCTGTCCGGGCCAGCCCGGCCCGGCGGCCACGGCTTGCGCTGGCCCGGCTATCGGTCCCACTCCAGGCGGGCTTGATAGCCACTCGGGAAATCGGCAGCCGGGCCGGAACGACCTCCAGGTCCGCATCGCTCAGGTCGTTCCGCACCACCTTGATCCGGTCCAGCGCCAGCTCGCCCTGCACCTGCCCGCGAAGGCTGCCCGGCAGCTTCAGCTTGCCAGGCGTACTCGATGGACGAGAAAACAGCGCGGCTAACTTGCTCAGCCACCGGCCTCCCCAAGCCGCCACCCGGGATTGACTCTTGCCCGCGTCGGCCGGGCACTTGAGACGGACCGTCGGTGACTGGACCTTCGGCGCAGCCGCCTCGCGAGCCTCAACGGCCGGAGGTGCGGCATTGGGAGCATGAGCCAATCCCTCACCCGCCCTGCGGGCACCCTCTCCCCCTCCGAGGGGGAGAGGGAAGGGGTGAGGGGGCTTCCCGAAGAGTTCAGGTTCATGACGAGCCGCCGGAACATCACTCGCCGGCGGGGCGGTGAGCTTCGCGGTCTGGGTTTCTACCCCCGGTATCGCCGAAGCTTCGCGCCGAACGGAATCGACTCGGGCCGGGCCCGGCCTGTCCGTAGCAGTAAACGGATTCCTGGCCGAGCCGAACTCCGGCAACAGCCGCTCGTTCGTCACGCGATAGCGGGGCTGGTCATCCCCGAGCCCGACCAGACTCCTGCCTGAAGTTAGTAGTTGCAAAAGGCTCATAAATCATTCCATCATCTTAAAGGCTTCCTGCGCCATGATGGCATCGGACGCCTTCACTTTCTGGTAGCGTTCAGGACTCCAGATTTCGAACCGGTCGAGCAAGCCGACCAGCACCGCTGTATCGGTGATGCCTGCCGCACGCGCCATCTCCTCCGGCAGGCAAATGCGTCCCGCCTTGTCCAGCGCCACTTGCACCGACTCGCTGCCGATGAAGCGCTTCAACACCACCTTGCTCGGATCGCTGTTCGGCGTCGCGTTAATGCCCTGCATCAACTTGTCCAGTTCTTTCGGCGGCAGCACGCGCAGGCACGGACCTTCCTGCGACTTGGGCCACACAATCAGCGTCAACTCGGTGTCGGCCTGCGCCGGGCGCCACTTCGCCGGGATCTGGACGCGGCGCTTCTCGTCAACCCCATGCTGGTAAGTGGAGTTGTAGCACTTCGGCTCTCTGCTCTGCTCCGGGTCCACGTTTATTCACAGGGGGCGCTGTATCACCCCTACGCCCCACATAGACCCATTCTGCTACACCTCCCCCCACTTCGTCAACACTTCAATGCAAGATTTATTCAGAAGTTATTCACAATCCTCCCCCTCACCTCCCCGCCGCTAACCCCGAGCGCCCCTGCCGTTTAGCCTGGGCGGCAATTGGCTATCGGCTATTGGCCATTGGCTATCCCCGACCTCCCGTCGCCAGCCGCCGCTCAGCCGCGCGGCAACTCAGCCGTCCCACAATCCTCCGCAGCAGAAGCTCGAAATCCGAAACCCGAAATCCGAAGCCCGAAAGAAGGCCGAAAACCGAAATCCGAAAGGCTGTCCGTGCGGTGCTCTCGGCCTTCGGATTTCGGCCTTCTTTCGGGTCTCGGATTTCGGGTTTCGGATTTCTTCAGGGCAACCCCTTCTTCGGCGGAATATTCAACCCCACCGCCCGTTCCAGCCGTGCTCGCGCTGCCGCGTAATCGTGCAACGCCTCGACCTGCGTCGTATCGGCGTCGGTCAACGCCGTGCGGGCGCTCAGGACATCGAGTTGCGTGCCCGTGCCTGCGTCGTACCGCGCCGAGGCCAACCGCAGCGCCTCGGTCGCCTGCTCGACCACCTTCTGCTGCGACGCCAGCAAGTCGGTGGCTTCGATGAACTTCGAATACGCGGTTCGCACGTCCAGCTCGATCCGGCGCGTCGTGTCATCGAGGTCAACGGCGGCCTTCGCATATTCCGCCCTCGCCTGCATGACTTTTCCCTTCGTCAGAAAGCCGTCGAAAATGTCCCAGCCGACCTGCACGCCGGCGGTCCAGCCATACACGTCGTAGGTGAGGTCGGACGTGAACATCGAGCTATGGAGATCGTACCCGCCGTAGGCCTGGACGCTGGGCAGGTAACCGGCCCGCGCATTGACGATGTCCTCGTAGCGCAGCGCCTCGGTCTTCCGCAAAACGCCCAGCTCTGTTCGGCGCTCCAGGGCCAGGACAATCGCCTGGGACAGGTCCACCTTGTACGGTTCCGCCTCGAGCTTATCGGAGAGGTGTAGCGGAATGTCCTCGAGCGTGTCTTTGGGAATGTTGAACCCCAGCGCGTTGGCCAGCACGTTCTTGCTGATGCGATAATCGTTCCTCGCGCGGATGAGCTTCGGCTCCTGGTTCGCGACTTCCACCGTGGCCCGGAGCACGTTGAATTGCGGCACGGTGCCCGCTTCATAGCGCCGCTTCGTGTCGGACAGCTCATTGTTCAGGAGTTCGACCGACCGCTCCTGCACGATGATCTCCTGCTGCGCCAGCAGCACGTCGAAGTAGGCCAGCTCAACCGCCAGCACCGTATCGGCAACCACCGTCTGGTATGAAAGCAACGACCGCTCCTTGGTAAGCCGCGCCACGCGCAAGCCCGAGAGAATGCGCCCGCCCTCGTAGAGAGACTGCACCACACGAATTTGCGACGCCCAGGCCTGCTCGGTCCCGAAGGTGAAGTTAAAGCCCGGGATATTCGGCGTGTCTATGTCCGTGGACTGCACGGCGGAGTAGCTGCCGGCCGCCCGAACTTTCGGGATGGCGATAGCCCGGCTCTGGACGGCCACCCCGGCGGCCGCCTCCACGTCCTTCTGCGCCCGCACGACATTGGGGTTTTGGCGCAAGGCGATATTGATCGTGTCGGCGATGGAAAGCGGCGCCGTCGTGAAAACGTTGGTCCCCACGTAGGTCTCAGCCCCGCAAGCCGCGGGGGCCAGCAGGCAGATCCAGATCAGTCCCTGCACGGCGATGCGCCCGGATACGGACCTCATCCATGCAGCGGTGCCCGGCTGCATCGAGTTCGGGTCGGCTTTCCTGTTGTCGCTCATCGAATCAATGTCCCCTGATTTAGCAGGTTGCGCTCGGGTCGCATATCCCAAAATTGGGACGCATCCGGCATCGGCCCCAGCCAGCGCTCCCTCGGACATGTCCTGCGTTGGGCCTCCAGCGGCCCCAGGCGCGAGCCGTTTCGTTTCGAATTTAGTCCCGATCCCCTCCACTACCCCTCCTATACCCCTCCTCTACCCCTCCACACCCACACCGGAGGTTCAAATTGAACCTCCGGTGTGGGTGTGGAGGGGTATAGGAGGGGTATAGGAGGGGTAGTGGAGTGGAGATAGACCCTTTGCCATGATGCAGGACGTGGAGGTTCACGACCCTGGAGACCGGGCACAACTCGATGGTCACAGCCCCGGAGGATCTGGTTTCCCGGTTGATGGCTCTGGGCATTTGACTTCCTCCAGGACCGTGCGAATCGTTTTCCTGACCAATGAACCAGGAAACTTCTCAGGGCTTGGGTGCCGCGCCGCGAGTCTCGTCTGCCACGCCCGCCGCGCCTTTAGCTCTGAGGCAGGGAAGCTGCCCAACGCGCATTCGCGCGCACGGCTTTGCTTTGCTGCTCTCCGTCATACTCCTGGCCGGCGTGCCGGCGGCTTTCCCCGCGGGCGCGACCGGCGGAGTGAGCGCATCCGGCTTCGTCCTGGTGGCTAATAAGGGTGACCGCGCCCTGGGGATCATAGACCCTTTGGCCTGCCGGCAAGTTGCTGCGGTTCCCGAAGACGGCGTCACCGGGCACGAGGTCGCTGCCTCGATGGACGGAAAGCGCGCCTTCGTGCCCATCTACGGGAATGCAGGCGTCGGCCGGCCGGGAACGGACGGCAGGCTGCTGCGGGTCATAGACGTTGCGGAACGGAAGATCGTCGGAACGGTGGACTTCGGCAAAGGCGTCCGCCCGCATTGCGCGGTGATGAATCCCGCCGACGGGCTCTTGTATGTTACCACGGAGCTGGATGACTCGGTCACTGTCATTGATCCCGGGACCCTGAAGATCGTCGGCACTATCCCCACGGGCCAGCGCGAGTCGCACATGCTCGCGATCACCCACGACGGCACCCGCGGCTACACCGCCAACGTCGGCCCGGGAACCGTGTCCGTGCTCGACATCAAGGCCAGGAAGCTGCTGGCAGTCATCCCCGTCTGCCCCGTCGTCCAACGCATCTCTGTCTCTGCGGATGACCACTGGGCCTTCACGGCGGACCAGACCAAACCGCGGCTGGCGGTGATTGACGCCGCGACCAACGGGGTGCGCCGCTGGATTCCATTGCCGGGCATCGCCTATGGGACGGCTCCTTCTCCTGATGGGCGCTGGCTGCTCGTCGCGCTCAACCGGGTCAATAAAGTCGCCGTGGTTGACCTTGCCACAATGCAGGTCGTGCGGACGTTCGACGTGCCCAAGGCGCCGCAGGAAGTGCTGGTGCGGCCGGATGGCAAGCAAGCCTACATATCCTGCGATGCCAGTGGCTGTGTCGCCGTGCTCGATCTGGAAAGCTGGAAATCGGCTGGGTTGATAGATGCCGGGGCGGGGGCAGACGGGCTGGCCTGGGCAAAGCTCGCAGTGCCGGCCAGCCGGCGCTGAGGTGGTTGGGGATATGCCTTCGGGAACTCGAAGGCGCGCGAGCTGAGGCATGTCCCGGTTCTATGCGGAAGGTTCTTAACGCGCAATGACGCAAAGGAGCGGAGGCGTAAAGGTTTTGGGCGTCTGGGCGCGCCGCGCCGGCGTTTTGCACCGTCAACAGCCCAGTGGCATTACCCCTCAGGCGAGGTCAAACCGGTCAAGGTTCATGACCTTGTTCCACGCGGCGATGAAGTCGTGCAGGAACTTCTCCTGGGAGTCCGCGCACGCATACACCTCCGCCAGGGCGCGGAGCTGGGAGTGCGAGCCGAAGATCAGGTCCATACGGGTGGCGGTCCACTTGAGGACGCCCGTTGCGCGATCACGGCCTTCGAATACATCACCATCCTGCGCGGCTGTCTTCCACGTCGTGCGCATGTCGAGCAGGTTTACGAAGAAGTCGTTGGTGAGCGCCTCGGGGCGTTTGGTGAAGACGCCGTGCGGGGAGCCGCCGACGTTCGTCCTCAGGACGCGCATGCCGCCCAGGAGTACCGTCATTTCGGGCGCCGTCAGGGTGAGCAACTGCGCTTTATCAACCAGCAGCTCTTCGGCAGCTACGGAATAGCGGGTCTTCTGGTAGTTGCGGAAGCCGTCCGCGATCGGCTCGAGCACGGCGAACGAGGCGGTATCCGTTTGCTCCTGCGAGGCGTCCATGCGTCCCGGTGTGAAGGGAACCGTCACGGTATGGCCGGCGTTCTTCGCCGCCTGCTCGACGCCGGCGCAACCGGCCAGGACAATCAGGTCGGCGAGCGACACCTTCTTGCCGCCGGACTGCGCGCTGTTGAACGCGCTCTGGATGCCTTCCAGCGTCTTGAGCACCTTCGCCAGT